>CAUZTZ010000391.1:0-3833 GCA_963582805.1 Alphaproteobacteria bacterium | reverse complement strand
CAAGGAGCCTTTCAATGTGGGCAACAGATGGGTAAAAAAGGCCAGGGGGCCGGTAAATCCGGCAGCCTCTTGCGCCTCGAACAGGGGCGTCAATCGCTGTTGGCCGCCGAGGGCGCCCGTGTCGGTGGGATTGCGTATCTGCCCGGCGCCATCGAATGTTGCGATCACCTCGGCGACGCCGCCGGTCCAAGCGCCGTTTTCATCGCCGGCCAAAATCATGCCCCGCGCTGCCGCCTGATCGGCGAGCAGCGCTGCGCCGCCGCCGGTGGTCGAGATGCAAACGAGGGCGTTGTTTTCCGGGAACGATTGCGCGGCCCGGCCGGTCAATAGCGCGGCGGCGCCGGCCATGGCTTCCACAGATGGCACGGCAGCGATACCGCAATCTTGGAACAACGCATCGTAGGCCCGGGCGCTGCCCGCCAGCCGCGTCGAATGGGCGTTGGCGGCGCCGGCGCCGGCGGCCGAGCGGCCCAGCTTCAAGGCAATGATCGGCTTGCCGGCATTTTGGGCGCGGGCGGCCAAGCGGCGAAGGCGGGCGCCATCATCGATGGCTTCCATGATCAGCCCGATGACGCCTGTATCCGGGTCTTCGATAAAATATTCCAGGAAATCCAGCATATCGAGATCGGCTTCGTTGCCCACCGGTACGAACTTTGACAGACCGGTGCGCAAATCCCGGAGGCGCGGCGCCAGGGAATTGAACAAAGCGCCGGAATGGGCGGCGATGGAAACCGGGCCCGGCGTCAACGCATCGCCGTGGGAGGTATTGTAGCCCAGCGATAATTTGTCCGAGGCATTGAAGATACCGTTGGTGTTGGGGCCAAGGATGCGGAGGCCATGGCTGGTTGCAATCTCCACCAATTCTGCCTGGCGCCGGCGGCCTTGATCGGTGTCCATCTCGGCAAAGCCGGTGGCGCCGATGATTACCGCGCCGACGCCGGCCTCGGCGCATTCTTGGACCGCCGCCACCGCCGGGCCCGCCGGGATAACGATCAGCGCGCAATCGATCTTGGCGCCTGTATCGCCGATGCCCTTGTAGCATGCGAGGCCTTCGATTTCCGACTGGCCCGGATTGATGGGAAAAATGCCGCCCTCATAGCCGCAGCGCTGCAAATAGCGGATCGCGGTATTGCCCTGTTTGCCAGGCGTGTTGGAGGCGCCGATCACCGCTACGTTGGCGGGCTGAAACAAGGGTTTCAGCGCATGATACATGGTGGTGGAATTATCGGACATCTGTTGAACCCCTGAGCTAACGTCCCTTCCAGACCGGATCGCGCTTTTCCAGGTACGCGCGGGCGCCTTCCACCTGGTCTTCGGAGCCGTAGACATCGGGTCCCACATCGAGGCGCAAGGCGGATAACAAGGGCATGCCGAAGGTCTTGCGGTAGGTCAGCTTCATGCGCTGCAGCGACAACGGCGCCGAGGTGAGTATCTCGGCCGCCATTTCCATGGCCGTATCCATCAATTTTGCGGCGGTTGCCCGGCGGTTGATCAGGCCCCAACGCTCGGCTTCGCCCAGCGGGATGCGGCGGCCCGTATACAGCCATTCCATGGCGATGCCCGGTGGCACAATCTGCGGCAATAGCACGGACGCAAAATGGGCACCCCGGGCGCGCTTCGCCTCGGGCAGCGCGAAATAGGCGTCCTCGGCGGCGATGCGGATGTCGGCGGCCAGCGCCAATTCGAAGCCGCCGGCGATGGCCGGGCCGTTGACGATGGCCATGATCGGCTTTTTGGAATCGAGCATAATCTCGAACAGGCCCCGCCTCGCCGTACCGAGCGGGCCCCGGAACACCTCGCCGGCCTCGGCGGCGACGCGCGCTTCGTTCAAATCGGCGCCCGAACAGAACGCCTTGTCGCCGGCGCCGGTGATGGCGATCATGGCAATATCGTCATCGAAATCGGCGGCCAGGATGGCTTCCGCCATTTGGCCGTTCATTTCGGCGGTGAAGGCGTTGCGCACCTCGGGCCGGTTGAGGGTCAGGATCAGGATTTTGTTATCGCGTCTGATCTCGAGACTGGTTCCGTCCGCCATGCCGCTCTCCCCTTGCGATTGCCTGATATGTCTAATTGTTAGATAGTGACGCTGGCCTTGGCAAATCTATTTGGGGCTATTGGGCGAGCATCGGACAAGCGGAGGGCAAGATGGCGAATTTTCCGAAAACCGTGACTATCAAAGAAGAAGGGCCGCGCGAGGGATTTCAGATCGAAAAGAATTTGGTGGCGACGGCGCGCAAGATCGAATTTATCAACGCTTTATCGAAAACCGGGCTGAAAACCATTCAGATCGTGTCCTTCGTCAATCCCAGACTGGTGCCCAACATGGCCGACGCCGAAGAGGTGGTGGCCGGCATCGATTTGGAACCGGGCGTCGAATATACCGGGCTCTGGCTGAACGCCCAGGGTTTCGAGCGGGCCAAGGCCACCGGGCGCCTGGCCATGAAGGGCAATCTCAATCTCTGCGCCTCGGAAAGCTTCTTGACGCGCAACCAGAACCGCACCTCCGAGCAGCAGATCGCCGAGCTGCACGGCACCATCGAGCGCTATAAAAGCCACGACATGCCCATCGAACAGGGCGGCATCTCGGCGGCCTTCGGCTGCAACTTCGAGGGCGACGTGCCGGTCTCCAAAATCGTCGATCTGGCCAAGGTGATTATTGATACCACCGCCGAGCATGATGTCACCTTGAAGCAGTTCATGCTGCTGGACACCATGGGCTGGGGCACGCCGGACCGCATCAAACGCGCCCTCGGCGCTTTGCAGGATATTTACCCCGATCTGGAATATGCCCTGCATCTGCACGATACCCGCGGCATGGGTATCGCCAACGCCTATGCCGGGCTGGAAATGGGGGTGGCTCATTTCGATGCCTGCGTCGCCGGCTTGGGCGGCTGTCCGTTCGCCGGCAACAAGGCGGCGGCGGGCAATGTCTGCACCGAGGATCTGGTCTTCATGTGCGAGGAAATGGGTATCGATACCGGGCTTGATCTGGAAGTCCTGGCCGAATGCGCGCGCCTTGCCGAAGACGTGGTCGGCCACCCCTTGCCGGGCTCCATCATGCGCGGCGGCAGCCTCGATAATCTGCGCGCCCAGAGCGCGGCGTAAATTTGCTAAGCCCGAATCGCTAAATAGAAGCTTCGTCGGCGCGCCGGCTTTCGCCCTCATAACCGGTCGAGCGGCGGCGGCGGTCGGGGCCGAAATAAACCTTGCACTCGACAAACGGGCGGGCATTGGCGATCAACATGCAAATGCGCCGGTAAAGGGTGACAGGCGCCAACGGCTTGGCGATAAATTCGGTAATGCCGTGATCGCGCGCCAGACCCACATTTTCGCGCTCGGTAAACGCCGAAGTGACGATGATGGGGGTGAAACGGTTCGGCGAATCGGTGCCCTTGCGTACCCAATCGACCAGTTTCAAGCCATCAAAATCCGGACCCCAATCGGTGATGATGAAATCCGGCGGATGATCGATGATCATGTCGTGGGCATCGTCGAGGCTGGAGGTGTCGCGAATTTTGCGGATACCAAGCTCGCCAAGCACCGAGCGCACCATCGAGCGGATGTGCGGAAACTGCTCCACATAGACAACTTCTAGATTCTCTAGGTTATATGCAGGAATGTCGCCCATCGGCCCTTCCGCTCAATTATGCGTTGTCCCAGCGATAGTTATCCACAAACGCCTGTATTGTATAGGATTGGGGCTAGCGTATAGAAATAAGCGTTTCTACGCATATTACTAGGGTCCAGACTCATTCAAATCCAGTAACAGATTAGGGCCGCGAGACACAGAGCGGCAAGGAAGTTGTTTGCATTTTTGTCGTACCGGGTGGCGA
>CAUZTZ010000390.1:0-3835 GCA_963582805.1 Alphaproteobacteria bacterium | reverse complement strand
CAGTAGGGTCACGGTGATGCTTTTTTCCACCTTGCGGCTGGGACCGATGGCGCCGAGCAGGCGATCAACGCAGCCGGGCGCCAGTTCGACAAAGGTCACATGCTCCTGAATTCGTATCGCGCCGATGTCTTTTTTATCCAGCTCGCCGGCGCGGCACAGCATTGGCAAAAGCCAGCGCGCCTCCGCCGTGTGTTTGTAACCGACCGACAGCGAGATCCAGACGCCGTCCTTGAAGTCATCGCGGTTTCCGGGTTTGCCGCGCTCCGGGCGATCCCGGCGTGCCGGGCGCTCTGGGCGATCCCGGCGTTCCGGGCGTTCCGGGCGATCGGTTGGTCCGGCATCGAGCAATTCCTCCGGCGCCGAATGGCTGGCCCGGTACAAACGCACAAAGGCGGCGGCGATCTGCTCGGGATCGTGACCGGCCACCAGTTTCTGCGCAAAAGCGCGCTCTGGCCCGGCAATCGGCTCGTTCAATGCCGGGTGCGCCAGTATGCGCTCGTCATCGCGGGCCAGGATGTCATCGGCCGACGGCGGCTTCGACCAGGTGGCTTCAATTTTTGCGTTTTGAAACAATCGCTCGGCGCGCTTGCCGGCGTTGCGCGGCACGATCACCGCCGCCACGCCTTTGCGCCCGGCGCGCCCGGTGCGGCCGCTCCGGTGCAACAGCGATTCCCGGGTTTTCGGGATATCGGCATGAATGACCAGTTCGCAGTTCGGCAAATCAAGGCCGCGGGCGGCAACATCGGTGGCGATACAGACCCGGGCGCGCCCGTCGCGCATGGCTTGCAGGGCGCGGGTGCGTTGGATCTGGCTCAGCTCCCCCGACAATGCGACCACATCGAACCCCCGATTGGTGAAACGGCTGGTCATGCGGTTCACCGTGGCGCGCGTCGCGCAGAAGACCAGCGCCGATTTCGCGTCCACATAGCGGAGCACATTTATGATCGCGTTTTCCCGGTCATTGGACTGGACCGTATAAGCGCGATATTCGATATTCAGATGCTGGCTTTGCTCGGCCGTGGTGGACACCCGCACCGCATCCCGCTGATAGCGTTTGGCGAGGGCGCTGATCGAGCGGGGGACGGTGGCCGAAAACAACAGGGTGCGCCGCTTGGCCGGCGCGGCCCCGAGGATAAATTCCAAATCCTCGCGAAATCCGAGATCGAGCATCTCGTCGGCTTCATCGAGGACCACGGCTTTCATCGCCGACATTTGCAGCGAGCCGCGCTCGATGTGATCGCGCAAGCGGCCCGGCGTGCCGACGACAATATGGGCGCCCCGTTCCAGGGCGCGGCGCTCGCCGCGCATATCCATGCCGCCGACGCAGCTCGCCAGCGAAGCCCCGGTCATCGCATACAGCCATTCCAATTCGGTTTTGACCTGCAACGCCAATTCCCGGGTGGGCGCAACGATCAGGGCCAAGGGCGTCCGGGTCTTGGCGAGACGGGCGGCGCCGTCCAGCAAAGTGGGCGCCAGGTTCAGACCAAAGGCAACGGTTTTGCCCGATCCGGTCTCCGCCGAAACCAGCGCATCGGCGTCTTTCAGTTCCGGCGCCAATATGGCTTCCTGCACCGGCGTCAATTGGCTGTAGCCGCGCTCGGCTAACGCCAGCCCAAGCGCCGGAACGACGCCTTCAAATTCTGTCATATGTTTTTCATCCGAAAGGACTTGCCGCCGAAATCAAATTTTTCGGCGATAGCAGTCATAGACGCCAGTCCTACGCGGCGCCGGTCCTGTTGTAAAGCGTACCCGGCGGCGCGCCGGCGCATCGGCGGAGGATTTCGCCGGCCAGCCTTAACCTTCGGGATAGATAATCTCGTAATCCGCCGGCAGGCCGATCCAGTCCTTGGCTTTTTCCATGTCTCTGAAGGCGCGCCGTTCGACCGGGTTGTCGGTAAAACGCGCGGCTTCGATAAACTGGTGAAGCTTGGCGTAGCTTTGCGCGTCACCGGCAACCAGCGCCGCCTTGCAGCGGCCGAATTTGAGATTGTAGTCGCGGACAATGCGTTTCGATTCCCCGGCCACCACGTGAAACGGCAAGTCCGGCGGAATCTGTTGTTCGGAAAAGTCGTGGATGAAATCCATGCCCATTTTATGATCCGGGTGATTGAGCCGGTCTTCCGATGATTTGGCGATATTGCCGAAATCAAAGGCGCCCACATGTTTGATGAACATGCAGTTGACTTCGGGATCGATCAATAAGGTGTAGGGCATATCCCGGCGCCGACGCTCCGGGAACGAAAATCTGGCATGAGACTTTGGTCCGGGGCGGTGCTATACGGCAAGCATAAATTTGGTAACCGCGCCTAAGGATCCGCTCTAGGCTTAAGCCCTTTTGCGCGCCCGCATCACCACCAGGATAACGCCAAGACCGACCAGCCCTGCGCCGGCCAGGTGGTGCGAGAACAATTGCTCGCCGAGGAAAATGATCGCCAGCGAAACCCCGAATACCGGAACCAGATTGAGGAAGATTGTTGCCCGGTTGGGACCCACCGTCGAGAGCGCGGCGTTCCACAAGGCAATGCCGGCCAAGGAGCCGACGATGCCGAGAAAGGCAATGATGCCAACCGAGGACATAGTGGCCGGCACGGCCCGGTAAAAGGCGGTCTCGATGAGATAGAACGGCAGCACCGCAAGGCTGCCGGAAAAGAAGATCACGAACAATTTGACGCCAGAACCAAACTCCGATGGCATGCGGTGCTGGAGTGTCGCGTAGAGCGTCCAGCCAAGGATGGCGATTAGCGCCAAAATATCGCCCACATTGAAATTAAGGGCGAGGATTGCGGCCAGGCTTCCCTTGCTGACCATGACTATGATGCCGGCGAAAGCGGCGAATATGCCAAGGGCCTGGCCCGCCGTGATGCGGTCCCGGGTCAATAACCAGGCCGGCAGGACCGTAAGCGCCGGCTGCGCTGCGTTGATCAAGGTGGTGAAGTTGAGACCCAGGAACAAGATCGCCGAGGGGACTATCTGCAATATCCCAAGCAGCACAATCAGACGCCAGTGCCGGCGGATCAGCGCGCCCTTGCCGGGCAGATCGCGCCAAACGAAGGCCAGCATGATCATCGAGGCCAGAAACCAGCGCCAGAAGGTCCCGCCGACGGGCGGAATTAATTCGTGGACGCCGCGGCTGACAACGGT
Organism: Alphaproteobacteria bacterium; assembly: GCA_963582805.1. Classification (GTDB taxonomy): domain Bacteria; phylum Pseudomonadota; class Alphaproteobacteria; order Rhodospirillales; family UBA2165. The sequence goes on along the minus strand of CAUZTZ010000390.1, from coordinate 694 downwards.
GCTGGTGGCAAACAAAAACGCCGTGCCGGTGACGCACATATAGGCAAGGCCCGGGCTCGGCTTGAATCCCGCCGGAATTTTCAAATTACTGGTCCTATTGTATTGGATATGTGTCTCGGCCCTTTATCGCCATGCGTCGATCGACATCGGCTGATTGGGCCCGTCTTTCTTTCTTAGCCAAGAAATCTTCCCCCATCGACGATGATTTTGTCGCCGGTGGTGGCTTTCAGGTGGGTGATGCAGGCCATGATGGCGCGGGCCACGTCTTCGGGCTCGGTCACCCGGCCGAGGGGGGAGCTTTCCATCAGCTTTTCCAGTTGCGGGCGGCCGCGCCCGGCGACGAAATCGGTGGCGACGGCGCCCGGCGAGACGCACATGACACGAACCTCCGGGCCCAGCGCCCGCGCCAGGGCCATGGTGATGCCGTCGATGGCGGCTTTCGAGGCCACATAGGCGATGGAGCTGCCCGCTCCGGTGAACGCCGACACCGATGAGACGTTGACGATGACGCCGTCGCCGCTGGCTTTGAGGGCCGGGGCCAAAGCGCGGATCACCGAAAACGGGCCGCGCACATTGGCGCGCAGCATAGTGTCCATGAGTTCGTCGTCGAGGGCGTCCAGTTGGTCGTGGGGGATCGGCTTGGTGAAGCCGGCGGAATTGACCAGCACGTTGAGCGCCGGAAACTTCGCCGTGA
>CAUZTZ010000389.1:0-3842 GCA_963582805.1 Alphaproteobacteria bacterium | reverse complement strand
CCCAGCGCACCAGATAGAGGGTCCGCCCCGCCAACCTGGAGAGCACCTTGGGATCGGACACCGCCAGGATCGACGGGGTATCGAGCAGCACCAGATCATAGCGGGCGCCGGCTTCCTCGATCAGCGCTTCCATGCGGGCCGAGCGCAACAGATCGAGGGGGTTGCCGCGAAACACCTTGGAGGTCAGCACATGGGCGCCGGAATGCTTGTCGACGGTTATCACGTCGTCCAGTTCGGCGCCACTTTGCAGATAATCGACCACGTTTTTGGTGTTGTTCAACTTGGCCGCCCGGTGGATCGAGGGCCGGCGCAAATCACAATCGATGATCAGCACCCGTTGGCCGGACATGGCGGCCACCCGGGCCAGGGAAAGGGTGGTCAAGGTCTTGCCTTCCGAGGGCAGTGACGAGGTGACGCAGATGATGTTGTTGTGGGCATCGCCGACGAACATGGACGTGTGCAATCCCCTGATCGCCTCGGTGAACAAGGAGCGGTCGAAGATATTGACATGGGCGTAGGTGTCGCGGCGGGCAACGAATTTGTCGAACGGGATCATGCCGAGCCCTTGCGCGCCGGTGAGCTGCTCGATCTCGTCCGGTGATTTGAAGCGGTTGTCGAGGCGGGCGCGGATAAAGACCAGCAAAAGCCCCAGAAACAAGGCGCCGCCGGCGGCCAGGCCATAGATCACGTTCTTGCGCGGAAAAGACGGTATGCGCGGCGCGATGGCGGCCGATATGATGCGCGCGTCGGCGTCCTGGATATCGTCCTGGTTGCTAACCTCCTTGAAGCGGCCGAGGAAAGCTTCGTAGATTTGCCGGTTGGCCTTGGCTTCACGCTGCAATTCGCGCAATTTCACTTCGGCCTTGTTTTGGCCGCTGACCTGATTTTGGGTCTCTTTAAGGCTTAGGCGCAAGGAGCCCTCGCGGGCCTTGGCGACTTCCACTTCGCTACCCAGATTGGCGACCACTTTCCGAATTTCCACTTTCAGCCGGCGCTGGTTGGCGGCCAGCTCGGAGCGGATTTTGATCATCTTGGGATGCGCTTCTTCATAACGGGCAGACAGCTCCGAAGCGCGCCCGAGTAGCTTGGTTTCTTCTTTGCGCAGGCTCTGGATAGCGCGGGTCTCGAACACTTCCGACGCCGCATTGGTATCGCCGCCGTCTTTCAACAGCTTGGTGGCCACCCGGTGGCGGGCCTGGGCTTCGGAGCGCTGGGTCTGGGCGATGATCACCTGGGAGTTAATTTCAATCATCTGCTGGGCCGAAACCTTGTTCGAGTTGCCGCCGCCCAACAGGCTTTTGGCGCGGTAAATTTCAACCGCGCTTTCCGTTTGGCGGACCTTTTGGCGAAGATCCGTGATCCGCGAGTTCAGCCATTTGTTGGCCTTGTCGGACGCGTCGTACTTGGCGTTCAACTGGCTTTGCAGATATTGCTTGGCGGTGGTATTGGCGATCTTTGCCGACAGCACCGGGTCCTGGGCGGTGAAGCCGATATCAATCACCAGCGAGCGGCCGGCGGTGTGCACCGACAATCCGCCGAGCACCGCATTGACGGCGCCTTCCACATCTTGGATGTGCGCCGCTTGGCTAGCCCCCTGGGCGGCTCGGGCGCGGTCATCGCCAAGGCTCAAGGCATGATCCAGGGCCCGGTCGCGGGCGCTGCGAACCGGGCCCGACGCGGCCTGCAGCCCTTCGCCGGATTGCCCCGACGCGGCTTGCGCTTCTTCGATAATATCCATCAGCCCGGCGGCCATGCCGGTCTCGCCCAAATCCAGGCTATCGAGAAATGAAAGCCCGAATTGCGCCAATCGTTCGCTCAAACCCGGCTTCGGCGCCGGTGCCTCGGCCGCTTCGCCGCTGGCCAATTGCAGCGCGGCCTACCCCGATTGGCCGGCATGATTTCCGGACAAGGAAGTGATAAAGAAATTGATTTTCTTGACCAAGCCGCCCTCGCCGGTGTTTGCGGTGGATTTCGCTGCAAAGGCGCCGGGACGGTCCAGGCGTAATTCGGCGACCACGCTCCGGATCAATTCACGGCTGCGGATCACTTCGACCTCGGTCTGCACAATGGCGGCATCCAGATTGACGCTAGACAAGACATCGTCGACATCGACCACCTGCAATTTCCGGCTGTTGATCATAATCGACGCGGACGCCGTATAGCGGGGCACGATCTGCTGGACAACCAGGAAGGTGATCGCCATGACGATGACGAACGCGGTGGCGATCAGCAGCTTGCCGCGCCAGACGGTGTTGAACAGATCGCGTATCTGCAATTCTTCGGGGCGCCGTAAACCGGCGCCATGGCGGGACGGCGCAGCGGCCAGGCGGCGATCATCGTCGAGGCGGCGCTCATCATGCTGGCGCCGTTCCAGGCCTTCGAACTTGCCGTTATATTTGCGCCGCTCACCGCTATCCCGGCGGTTGGAGGCGAGGCGGCGATCCGAGAATTTTGGGTCCGTTACCAATGTTTGTTATGGGCTTTCAAAAGTGCCGAGGGCGCTTTTAAAAAAACCGCTCCTTTATGGTTATGATGTCGCCGGGCAATATGGTGGTCGCCTCGGTGATATTTTCGGCGCACCCGGAATTGCCGGCGCGCTTGATGACAATGTCGCCCTTGTCGGCGCGGTAGGTGAAACCGCCGGCCATGGCGACCGCGTTCAAGACCGATATGCCCGACACATAGGCGTAGTTGCCGGGCTTCTTGATCTCGCCGAGAATATAAAACGGCCGGTAGTTCAAAACCTCGACCGTGACCTGCGGCGCCTTTAAAAATTTGCGCAAAGCCTGGGCGATTTTGTTTTCCAGGCCGCGCACGCTTTTATTTTTGGCGCCGATCTTGCCGATCAGGGGCATGGAAATCTCGCCGTTGCCGGCCAGCTCGAAATTTCCCGACAGATCTTTTTCGCCGAATACCGTGATCTTCAATTTGTCGCCGGAACCCAATTGATATTCGAGCGCCGTTTCCGCGATGGCCGCCGCCGGCGGTACCGTGAGCGCCGCCAAGACCGCCATAAGCGCCGCCAATAGAATGGCCGGCCGTGCTATTTGCCGGGACCTCATAGCTGGACACCCAGCTTCAAAGTGGTTGTGAGCACGCCATAGTCTCCGCCACCGGTGTTCCCATCTTTGTGGGTTTTATCGACACCAAGTTCGGCGTAGTAGCGGCGCGAGAAGAGGTAACGCGCCGAGGCGCCAGCCGCGATCGTGGTGTTCACTTGATTGCTGCCATTCTGGTCGTCATAGGTGTAAGAGCCGTTAACCGAGAGGGTTAAATTGCGTAAAAATTCGTGATCGATCCCACCTTCGAACTTGGTCGAGGTGATGCCGGAAATGTCGGTCGACGTGGTTTCGGTGATCTCGCGGCCGATGCCGGCGGTGATCGTGGTCAGCGGCGTCACGTTCCAGGTCAGATCGAGCGCCAAAGCAAAGCCGTTCACATCGAGAAACTGGGGATCGGCATATTCCTGCCAGAAATAGCCGGCCGAAAACGCGCCATTGATGATCGAGGTGATATCGAAATCGGCGCCCAGCGATATCCGGTATCCGGTGGCATCCCGGTTGGCGCCGCCATCGTCGATGCTGTCCGAATAATCGATGACTTTGTATTCGAACTCGGTGAAGGCGGAATAATTGGAGTTGATATCCAAGGACACCTTGAGCGTGCTTAGGTAATCGACCGTGTCCCGGTCGTCGTTGTTGATGACGGTGCCGTCGTTGGCGTCGACATCGTTGAAATCGGAATTGGTGATGGTGCTTTTCAGGTCCAGGCCAATCTTGGCCACCTTGTAGGAAACGCCGCCATCGACCGTGTATTTGAGGGTTTCGCCGGGCTTCTTGCCG
>CAUZTZ010000388.1:0-3889 GCA_963582805.1 Alphaproteobacteria bacterium | reverse complement strand
GCGCCATCTCTCCATAACACGGCTCCGCCTGCGCGGACTATCTGGAGCCAGGGACGAGTTCCTGCTGCTCGCCACGGTTCAGAACCTAAAAAGACTGGTGGCACGGCTCGCCATACCACCACCGAGGGCCTTTATCGCCTGATCCGATGCAAAAAAACCGTAATAATCAGACAAAAAACAATAAAAAACACCGGCAAACCGCCGGACCAAACGACGATGTCCGCTACTGACTATAGCGGACACCGAAATCTCATCAAAATCGGAGTTCTTCAACAGTCTCGGCTAAAAGCTGCCATGCAGCCGCAGAAGTCCAACGTCCGCTTTGCGCCCGAAAGCGGTCTAAGGGCGGTGCAATTGGGCCGCAGCGCGGGTGAAAATCCGGCGCCCGGATTTGAGGCTGAATAACGGCTGCGCAATGGTGGCAATGGCTTCATCGGTGGAACTTGCATCCCAGACAACCAGGTCGGCTGGATTGCCGGCATTCAGGCCATAGTCTTCGCGCCCGAGAAGCCGCGCCGGGCGGTCCGTGAGCATTTGGAAGCATTCGGCAAGCTCATCGGGCGTCCCGCGCTGCACGATATTGGCGTACATGTTGGCAATGCGGACCAGCGAGCCGTCGCCAAACGGCGTAAACGGGTTGAGCACGTTGTTGGTCGACAGGCAGCAATTGACGCCCGCCTCGATCAGTGTGTTGGCATCGGCGACGCCGCGAATTTGGCTGTGGGTCTGGTGGCGCCCTTGGGTAAACAGATCGGTCGCCGGCAATACGGTCAGCGTCACCCCGGCGCCGGCCATCACCTTGCCCAGCTCAACCAATTCCGCCGGCGGCAGGTTGGAATATTTGCTGCCATGACCGATGGCGACGCGCCCCTGCCAGCCCATTTCCTCGGTCAATTCGCAAACCAGATAGACGTCCATATCCTCGGTGGTCGGTCCCACGTCCAGGTGAATGTCAACGTCCACATCGTATTCCCGGGCGAGGGCGAAGATGCGCCGGATCTGGCCGGCGCGGTCGGTATCGTAACTGGGTGCGCCGCCGATCAGAGCTGCGCCGCGCTTCAAGCCCGCGACCACATTGGCGTCGGCCTCTGGAACATCGACCATGCCTTCCTGGGCGAACACGCAAAGCTCCAGATCGATGGCCCAGGCATAGTCCTTGGCGAGCTGTTCCAGGGCATCGAACCCGACCATGCCCACATTGGGGTCCACTTCCACATGGGTGCGCATATGGATGATGCCGTTGAGCAGGGATTGCTCCAGGCTCGCTTGCGCCCGGGCATAAACATCTTCCACCGTGAAGCCGGGTTTGACCGCCGCAACCCGGGCCATGTGATCGGCATTGCCCTTCGGCGCCGCCACCGTGCGGTCGAGAATGCGCGATTTGTCGAGATGAATATGGGACTCGATCAGGCCCGGCGAGACCAAGCGCCTGCCGATGTCGATTTCCTCGCCGTCGGCCACCAGTCCGGGCTGGATCACCTGGATGCGCCCACCCTGAATGCCGATATCGGCATCGGGCATTTCCGGGCTATCGCCGGCGATGCGGGCGCCGCGCAGAATTAAGATCAAGCGCCATTCCGGTGTCTCCTTCGCGCCAAAATCAACATGCGTCATTCCCCGCTTCGCCCGCTTTGGCCAGCACCGCATGCAACAGAACCTCGCAGCCGGCGGCGCAATCGGCTTGGCTGGCATGTTCGATCTCGTTGTGGCTGATGCCGTCCACGTAGGGAATGAAAATCATTGCCGCCGGCGCCACGGCGGCAATGTTGCAGGCGTCATGTCCGGCGCCGGAGACGATCTGCATGGATGCATGACCGGTGGCGGCGGCGGCGTCAGCCACGGCAGCCACGCAATCAGCATCGAACGTCACCGGCGGGCTATAGAGAATTTCCTCGATTTCAAGTTCGAGCCCCATGTCTGCGGCAATCGCGCCGATACCGTCGCGCAAATCGGCATCCAGGGCGGTGAGCGTAGCGTCTACCGGATGGCGGGTATCGATGGTGCAGAAGGTCTGGCCGGGAATGACATTTCTGGAATTTGGGAAAGCCTCGATCATGCCCACGGTCAATCGCGCATCGGGCGCGCCCGCAAGGGCGATGCCATTGACCAGCGCGATCAGCCGGGCGGCGCCGAGGAGGGCGTCTTTGCGCCGCTCCATGGGCGTCGTGCCGGCGTGGGATTCGGCGCCGGTCAGGGTCACCTCATACCAGCGCATGCCTTGCGCGCCGGTGACAACGCCGATGGTCTTGCCTTCGGCCTCCAAGATCGGACCTTGCTCGATATGGGCCTCGAAATAGGCGTGTATGGGGTGGCGGCCGACCGCTTCGTCGCCGGCATAACCGATGCGGGCCAGCGCGTCGCCAAGGGTAACGCCGTCCGGATCGGTCACGGCGTAGGCTTCGGCGAGGCTGAATTTGCCGGCAAAGACGCCGGAGGCAACCATCGACGGCGGAAACCGGCAGCCTTCCTCGTTGGTCCAGACAACCACTTCGATGCTCCGTTTGGTCTGGTAGCCGAGATCGTTCAGGCTGCGGATCAGCTCCAAGCCGGCAAGCACCCCATAGACGCCGTCGAACTTGCCCCCCGTAGGCTGGGTATCGAGATGGCTGCCGGTTACCACCGGTGCCAATGTGTCATCCAGCCCGGCGCGCCTGGCAAAAATATTTCCCATTTGATCGATGCGGATGGTGCAGCTTGCATCCCGGCACCAGCCGGCGAACAGATCTCTTGCCTCGCGGTCCAGATCGGTCAACGCAAGCCGGTTGCAGCCGCCTTTTACCGTCGCGCCGATTTTCGCCATTTCCATGATGCTGGCCCAAAGGCGGCCGCCATCGATGCTGAGGTTTCGGGCTTCGCTCATGGCTGAAATTTATTCCACAGGGCGGGGGCCAAGTCACGATAGATCGCGCGGCTGCGGAAATCCGGTTGGTTTATATTATCGGGCGTATTATTTTTTCTGCGCGCCGGTAAACAGCCGCGCCGCCAAGGGGAGGGGTTTGATGGCAATATTGAAACGCCCGGACGGGGAAATCGTTTACCAGGTATTGGGCGAAGGCTATCCGGTGCTGGCCTTGGCGCCGGGCTGGCTAAATTCGGCGATCCGAATGTGGCCGCACCCAACCGACCGGTTTTACCCCTGGACCAATTGGCCGGAGCTTTTGCGCGATGGCTATTCTGTGGTGATCATGGATCAACGCAACGCCGGCGCATCGAACACCGCGATCGAAGCCGATCATGGCTGGCACACCTTCGCCGATGATCATTTGGCGCTGATCGAACATCTGGGGTTGGCGCGGTTTCACATGGTCGGCGTCTGCATCGGCGCCAGCTTCGCGCTGCGCCTGGCCGAAATGATCCCGGGTAAGATCAGCGCCATGGTCTTGCCGCAGCCGATCGGGCTGGACCCGGCGGCGCCAACCAATTTTCCCGACCGCTTCGTTGCCTGGTCGGAAGATATTCTCGCCAAACGGCCCGATCTGGACGCAGATGCGGTTAAATCCTTTGGCGCCAACATGTGGGATGGCGATTTCATTTACAGCGTGAGCCGGGAAAGCGTTGCGGCGTGCGCCATTCCGTCCCTGGTGATGCCGGGCAGCAACGTCGCCCATCCACCGGCCATCGGCGCCGAGGTTCATGGGCTGTTGCAAAATTCCGAATTGCTGGCGGAATGGGAAGCCCCGGATTTCGAGGCGCAGCAACGGCGGCGGGGACGAGAATTCCTCGATCATTACCGGCCGTAAGGAAAGTTTCACAACCGCAGCAGGGGGAGTGAACCATGAAGGCGCCCGGCTGGCCGTCCCCGCCATCCCCAGCCGGGCTAGAGTTTTACCGCTCTCCTCATAATAAGTCCTGGACCCGGTTGCAAAAACGGCATATTTAGTGCCTATAT
>CAUZTZ010000387.1:0-3939 GCA_963582805.1 Alphaproteobacteria bacterium | reverse complement strand
CCTCAAATTTAAAGGTGCCTGCCAGCAATTACGAGTGAATCATGATTTGGGGGAGTTGTTCAACAGTCTCAGCCAGGAGCGAACATTGGCTATTCGAGAAATGCGTTGGGAATTGTTAATCTGAGAATCTTTATAAAGAAAATCTGGTATCGATAATTATTTTATTCAGGCGATTCAAAATCCGGTAGATCTTCAATTTTCCAAAGAGCCATTATTTGAAATTTGTTTGCGGAACCCACCAGATATATCGGGTCGGGGAGAGCAAAAGGGGATGCAAATAAATTAATTATCCTGTCTCCCATAAGATATCCATGTCTTGCATCCGGTGGCACGTCCACATTGGTATCGGGCAATTCTATGGTCCCAACTTTTCTTCCGGGCATTACAATCTTTGGCAAAAAGGCTGTGCTAGACATGAAATATTTTGCCTGGCTCTTAACAATATTGTTGATCGCTTTCTTAATGTCGTCATTTGATAGGTGGATAAACAGATCCTTACAAAAAACCAAATCTGCGCTTGGGCATTGTTCATTAACAATATCGATATGGTAAAACGCTCTGTTTTTATTGCCAAAATTTTCCTGATTTTTTTCAACGAGCGTTTTAACAATATCGCACCCAATATATTTCACAGTCCCAAAGTCGACATTTGTCATAAAGTTAAAATCACCGCAAGGCAGATCGCAGAAGGTTTCAATCGGCAATATCTTCAATAGGAATTTTAAGTTTTCTCTAATATGGGCGGTGGCTTCAAGGGTTGACCCAGGTCCCGATTCTGATTCGTCACTTCCCCAATTTAGTGTGCCATCATACATTTGGGAAAAAATTTTCTCATTTTGTCTCATATCCGAATCCTTGAAATATTCAGGCCGGCGATAATTTGGGCCGAATAGATTGCCACGACTTAATCAATGACGATCATCGACAATGGCACCTTTAAATTCCTTGGTTGTACAAACTAGGCCATTATCGATCCATCATGAAGCCCCTTAAACAGGGATTTCCAGCGTCCGCTTCCGGGCGCAAAGCGGACATCTAAATAGGTTACCCGAATAGTTACCCTGAATGATTTTCCAATTATCTCACGACAGGCAGATAGTCTATAATGCACTGAAATTATTGTGAAAAAATTGTGCCGCCGGACCAAATTGCATACCCGGCCGCGCCCTTACCAAGGGCGCGCGGGAGGCGGGGGAAGCGGGTTTGGGCTGGTTATTATGGCTCATCCAAATCCGGATCGGCAAATATGTCTTCCAGATAGCGGTCCGGATTGGACAAGAACGCTTTCGTAACGCGGTATTGCTCGGTCTGATCCAGCGTGGTTTGCCATATCCGGTCATCGCCAAATTGATACAAGGTAGCGCCCGGATAGCTCAGCAGGATAGGGGCGTGCGTAGCAATGATAACCTGAACATTGCCCGACAAATCCCAACGCCGGAGAAGACCGAGCAGGGCAAGCTGCCTGGATGGCGATAACGCCGCTTCGGGCTCGTCCATAAGGAGGATGCTGCGCTCCGTTCCGCCGAGCCGGTTGGAGAGCAGCGCCAGAACCGCTTCGCCGTGGCTTTGCGCCCGTAATTCCCGCCCGCCATAAGCGCCGTCGATGTCGCCCACTTCGTCGATATAACCGGCGACGTTGAAAAAACTTTCGGCGCGGAAATAAAACCCCGCTCGTACCCGTGGCAGCCAAGCCGGGCGCATCGCGTGGCCCAGCCGGCTTGTGGGCGCGCCGCCTCCTTCCTGCGTCTGATGATCTTGCGAGCCACCCTCGGGCGGAAATTCACACATCGCCGCGATGGCTTCGAGCAACGTCGACTTGCCCGAGCCGTTCTCACCGACGAACAAGGTAATCGGCGCCGGGAATTCGAGCGCGAAATCGTCTGCGTCCAAAAAGCCGAGCCGATTAAACGGAAACGCATCCCGGTCTACGCGTTCGGCAACGAGAGACACCTTTTTCAGGAACGGTGCGGTGAGGGAGCTTGGGCGTTTCATGGGCGGAAAATCATATCAGTGTTCTAAAGCTGGCGGCGGCGGCAATTGCACGTCATTGCCATCGCCATCAACCAGACTCAGGTTCATTTCACGTAAAGTGAGTTCGAACAAATTAAACGAATTTTCGAGCGCCTGACAGAACCTATTTCGGGACAGTATGCTGAATTAAACTTGCGCGCGCCCAGGCCCTTGCAATCGGCAAAATTCAGACTATTTAAGCTATGGCGCATATTGGTGCCGGTGCTCTTGGAAATTGTGAATAGGAATACCAGACAACGCCCGCCTGCCGGCGGCGGGGCGATGGGTTATCCATGCCGATTCACCCCCATTTACCCACATGATTCCACATAAATCCCCATAAACCCCCATGGCGGATTCGCCAATATTTGTCGCACCACGCGGCAAAAACCGTAACAAACCGTAACAAACCGTCATAAACCGTCATAAACAGTCATAACCGTAAGGGGGGTCGCGGGCGTGTCGCACGAGATTGTTGGGTGCAATACACGCGATAAGGTAATAATTTGGGCGCGCGGTGGGACGGGTGCATGTCAACGGGGCGCGCGCAAGAAATCGAGGTGCCAAGACGGACGCCGGTCTGGCCGACCCAGCTTCGCCGAATTGGCTACGCCGGGCAGGCCTGGCCATCCCCAGACCAGCTGCCCCGATGGCTTACAAGGCAAGCGACGGCGCCCGCTCATCGGTTGCGTCTTCGGCATCGAATTTGGGAAGATTTATGTGAAAGGCCGCGCCCAGATCCGGCGCCTGTTCGAGCCAAAGCTTGCCGCCGTGGTTTTCGATGATCGAGCGGCAGATGGCCAGGCCCATGCCGAGGCCATCGCTTTTGGTGGAGTAGAACGGCTCGAACACCTTCTCTTTGTCGACCGCCATGATGCCGGTGCCGGTGTCCTGGACCGCCAGCAGGATTAGGCCGTTCTCGGATGTTGTATTGATGGTCAGGGCGCGGGCGCCCGGCGCCACCGTCTCCATGGCTTCCACCGCGTTGCGGGTCAGGTTGAGAAGGACCTGCTGAATGAGGATCGAATCGCCCGCCACCGGGGGAATGGCCGAACCCAAATTGAGGCGCAATTCCACCTGGTTGAGGCTGATATCGGTCTCGATTATATCGAGCACGGTGCGGATGGTCTCGTTCACATTTATCTTTTCGGTGGCGTGGTCCACGTTGCCGACAAATTTGCGCAAACGGCTGATAATCTCGCCGGCCCGGTGCGCTTGATCGGACGCCTTGCGCAACGATTGGATAATCGCGTCGGACATTTCCTCGCCGGTGTCCAGACGCCTGAGGCAGCCATCCACATAGGCGGCCACCGCGGTCAAGGGCTGGTTCAATTCATGGGCGATGCCGGTGGCCATTTCGCCCATGGTGGCGACCCGCGCCACATGGGCCAATTGCTCATGCTGCAGGCGGGACTTCTCTTGGCGCGCCCGGCGCACGCTGACATCACGGGCGAGCGCCACGATCTTGATTTTGCCGCCATCGCGGAGCCCGGCCAGGCGCACCTCGACCGGGAAGGTTTCACCGTTCTTGCGTTGATGGATACCCTCCATGGTTATCGCCTGGCCTGCAACCAGATCACGCCAGTTTTCGCGGACGGAATCCAAATCGAAATTGATTTCGAAATCGCTGACATGCAAATCCATAAGCTCGGCGCGGGTGTAGCCCAAGGACCGGCAGGCGGTATCGTTTACCTCGATCAAATAGCCCTTGTCGTCGTGGATAAAAAACGCATCGCCGGCGCTTTTGATGATAGCGGCGACCTCTTTTTCGGAATTATCCAGTTTGATCACCACGGCGATCAGAAAATAAATAATCGGCGGCGCGATAAGGAGCGGAATATAGAACGACAGATAAAGGCTCGGAAACAGATTGCGGCTTAGGATTATGGAATCCGCATAGGTGATCAGAACGGCGGTTATCATGATCGG
>CAUZTZ010000386.1:0-3941 GCA_963582805.1 Alphaproteobacteria bacterium | reverse complement strand
ATTGCCGGGCCAGACTCTCAGACTGAAACATCATCGTTCCGCGGTACGGACGGAAATGGATGAAATCCTTATTCCACGTCGAGCGGCGCGACCAGGACCGTGCCCTCGACGAAAACGCCTTCCGAACGTTTGGCGATTTCCGGGGGCAAGGGACGTTCCCCTCTGGTGGACAGCCACAGCCGCAGCAGATGGCGTTTGCGTTCGGGTTCGGGCCAATCCTCAAACTCGGTGCGCGAATGCAGCGTCACGTGGTTGCACAGATAAAACAGATCGCCGCGCTCCAAGGGAATTTCGACGGCAAGCTCCAGCGCCACGTCGCGGAACATCTGCAGCGCCTCGCGCTCCAGATCGCTCATCGGCGGCACGCCGGGCAATTTCTGCGCCAGATCGATCGCGGCGCTGACCCCGCGGGCCGCGAAATAACCGTCGTGAAATCCAAAGATCGGCTGCTTGACCCAGGGCTCGGTCTCACCTGGCGGGATTTCGCCCTTGCGCGAGCGGTAGAAGTGCCCGCCCAGCGCCACCGCCAGATCGGGCCGGCGGCGCAGGATTTCGTTGTAGAGTGCAACCGACGAACAGATCAGATGGTTGCCACCGGTCTTGGCGTTATGAAAACAGGCAAGCGCCAGAAAATCGCATTGATCGCAATGCAGCGCCATATGGGCACGGGTCATATAGCCCCGCGCCTCGCCGTATTCTTCGCCGATATCCTTGACATGGCCCAGCATATGGCCGTTGCGGTTCTGGCACAGCGCTTCGCCCAGATAAGTCCCTACCCCCCAGAATGCCGCCGCGTATTGCGGCTTGGTGAGCCGGTCCAGATCGAGGCCGCGGATCATGGCGAAGCCACGCCCATCGATGAGTTCTTCGCGAATATCGGCCAGCACCGCGCCGAATTTTGGCAACGGGCAATCGGCCCGGGTGATGTGCATGATATCGAGGCCGCGCGCCTGAATTCCAGCCGTGGCGGCCTCGATCTCGGCAATCTCAGCCTCCGAAAGCCGATAGATCCAGGCATCTGACCCGGCGACATCCGCCGGATACCAGTCCGCCGGATCGACCAGGGGTTTGCCCAGTTCCGCCGGCTGGCGGTCGATAGTGTTCCGTACCCAATTATTCCGCGCCATGATCACTCTCCTGCTGGCACCTTTGTAGCACAAAGCGGGGAGAAAACCGAGCGCCCAGTGCTCGTCAGAAGCAAGGGTTCCTCATGCCAACCAGTCCTGATTCGATGCCCCAATGGCACCGGAATTCGAAAAAGCATGTTCCAAACTATCTCGATCGGCTAATGTGCAATAGAATGGATACGTGCGTGTAAATTAGCAGGGCAAAATCACCAATGGCCGATGAAAATCCCAAGAGCGATCAGACTCCATCCCAGCCGGCAACCACCAACCTCGCGCCAGCGGAGGCCGCGGAATTGATGTCGGCTACGGTGCTCAACCTCCGCCGGCAATGGCCGCAATCGGCGATTTCCGTAGCCAACGGCCTAAGGGGCGGCCAAGCCGCCAGCCGCGGCACCTTCGACAATTTGAAACGGTTGCGCGGTGAATATGAAGAGCTGGAACGCGCCCGTGGCGTCCTGCTCAAATCGACCACCGCCGAGAACGCCGAGCCCGACACTGCCCAAAAAACTAGCCGCTTCGCGGGACCGTAAATTGCGCGCGCTCGACCAACCTGGCCGGTCGGCCGTGCATGCCGCGAACGGCATGGCCGCGACCTCCCATCCCCTGGCGACCATCACCGCTATCACTCTATTGCAGCAAGGCGGCAACGCGATGGATGCGGCCATCGCCGCCTGCGCCGTGCTGTGCGTCGTTGAACCCCATTCAACGGGAATCGGCGGTGACTGCTTCTGTCTTTATTCGCCGAAGGGGCAAGGCGTGGTTGCCTTCAACGGCGCCGGCCGCGCGCCGGCCGCCGCGACCATCGACTGGTATCGCGACCAAGGCATCCGCGCCATCGAACGGCACGGCCCGCACGCCATAACCATACCGGGCGCCATCGATGCATGGTCCCAGCTGCTTGCCGATCACGGCACCATGAGCCTGGGTGAATTACTGCAACCGGCGATCCGGTTCGCCGCCGACGGGTTTGCCGTTCATCACCGCCAGCAAAGCGACTGGCAGGCCTGCGAACTCCTGCTGGCGCGGGATCCGACGGCGGCAAGCGCCTATCTCATTGACGGCAAGGCGCCTTCGGTCGGCGTTCTGGTCAAATTCCCGCTTCTCGCGCGATCGCTCGAGACCATCGCGGAAGGTGGCCGCGCCGGCTTTTACGAGGGCTGGATCGCCGCCGATATGGTGGATTATCTCCGCGAAAAAGGCGGGCTCCATACGCTCGACGATTTCGCCAGCGCGCGCGGCGACTACGTCACACCGGTCAAGACCGGTTATCGCGGGTACGAGGTGTATGAATGTCCGCCGCCGGGTCAGGGCATCGTTGCCCTCGCCATGCTCAATATTCTTTCGGGGTTTGACCTCGCCGCGCTGGACCCCCTGTCGGTCGACCGGTTTCACCTGGAAATCGAAGCCGCGCGGCTGGCCTATAACGACCGCGCTGCCGCGCTGGGCGATCCCGACTTTGCATCGATCCCGGTGGATGATTGGTTGTCGGCGGCGCATGCCGATGCCGAACGGGCCCGCATTCACAGGGACCGGCGCATGGCGAGCCTGCCGCCGTCCGGCCTGCCGAACCACGAAGACACGGTCTATCTGACAATCGTGGATGCGGACCGCAATTCGGTCAGCTTCATCAATTCCCTGTTCGCGTCATTCGGATCATGCTTGGTGGCGCCCCAAAGCGGCATCGTGCTGCACAATCGGGGGACCGGCTTCGTCCTCGAGGCGGGCCACCCCAACTGCATCGCGCCAAACAAGCGCCCGCTGCACACCATTATCCCCGGCATGCTGGTCAGGGACGGGCGGACGGAGATGCCGTTCGGCGTGATGGGCGGGCATTACCAGGCCATCGGACATGCCCATGTGCTGACCAATGTTATCGACTATGGGATGGACCTGCAGGATGCGATCGACATGACGCGGGTGTTCCCCGATGTTTTAGGACAGAGCGAATCCGTGATGATCGAAAGCGGCCTGCCGCCGGAAATCCGTGCCGGCCTCACCCGCCTCGGCCACCGCCTCGCCCCCTCGCCCAACCCCATCGGCGGCGGCCAGGCCATTCGCATCGACTGGGACCAGGGTGTGCTCTCTGGCGCCTCCGACCCCCGCAAGGACGGCATGGCGGTGGGGTATTAGGAAGGGGTAAAATTGCGTCAAAAGCCGTCCTTTTGGGCGTAAAACCTGCCAATTAGGCAGTTTCTATGGTCAAACAACCGGTTTTTTTCGCCATTATTTCTTGTTCGGCCCGAATTATCGGCCAAACAGCCCTTTCAGTAGATATTTTAGCGTCGGGGACCCGCAGCTTCGGCTTGGAACCGTCGGCGCCGGATTTGCCGGGGATCAGGCCCTTCAACGATTTGAGCGCCTTTGTCGGATCCTTGGCGAGCCCACCGATGGCGCCGGCCAGATCCGGCTTGTAGCTTATGTTGTGCCAAGGTCCCGAAACGATGACCGAAACAGAGATACCGCCCGCGCCCGCGGCGGCGCCCTGGCCTTTCGTGGACGCGACGATTTTCGGCTCGATCCGGTAATTGACCCGCCGTTTGGGCAATTGGACGCACAAACGCGCCCTACGGTTTTACCGAGGTAAGAACCGTGCCAACATTCATGTTTTGTTTGATTTTAACACCTTGTGGATGCTCCACATGGCAAAATACTCTGACCTGTAAAATTTACCGACACATAGGTTATGTATTTAACCGCACCATCAATCGCTCCAAGGCATGGAAATTTGCCGGTCAGCCTGATTAAGCGCATCGAAATCAAAGTTATTAATTGATTAATTAAATCATCCCAAAAGGGTCAAAACTATAATTGGAG
>CAUZTZ010000385.1:0-3964 GCA_963582805.1 Alphaproteobacteria bacterium | reverse complement strand
TGGGATTCTGTCGGCTATCATGGGTGTGGGCGGTGGTTTTATCATGGTGCCGGCGATGATTTATTTGCTCGGCATGCCCACATCCGTTGTTGTCGGGACTTCGCTTTTTCAAATAATTTTCGTGACCGCCAACGTCACGTTTCTGCAGTCGGTTCAAAACCAGACTGTTGATATCATGCTGGCCCTGTTGCTCGTGATTGGCAGTGTCATCGGCGCACAGATTGGGACGGCTATGGGCGCCCGGTTGCGGGGAGAGCAGTTGCGCGCGCTTCTGGGGTTGATGGTGCTCGGCGTGGGGCTGAGGGTGGCCTACGATCTGGTGGTTACGCCCACGGAACTTTTTTCATTAGCGGTTTCGGGCGGGCACTGATGCGCCTCACCCCAAAAATTGCCCTCTTTGTTTTCCTGATCGCCCTGGTCCTGGCAAGGACGAATGCAACGCCGGTGATGGCCGCGCCTGCCTTGATCGCAGATCTGTCGCGCGATCACATCGAAATCACCACCAGTTTTTCCGGGACCAGGCTGCTTCTATTCGGCGCGACGGAAGGCGTTGGGGACGTTGTTGTTGTCGTACGCGGTCCTAATCGCCGCGAAGTGGTCCGCAAAAAGGAAAGAATTGTGGGAATCTGGGTCAATCGCGAATCCGTGACCTTTGAGGACGTTCCAGGATACTATTTTCAGGCTAGTACGCGGCCGCTGTCGGAAATCGCGGATAAAAAAGCCCTTGCCGAGCATCGCATCGGGACGACACGGCTGCCGCTAAAGCCGCTCGCCGGGACGCCTGCCGCTCTTGTTAAGGGTTACCGATCCGCATTGCTTCGGTTGAAACAGGCCCACAGTCTTTATTTACCTGCATCGAACCCGATAGAAATTATGGGTGGGCGGCTTTTTCGGGTCGAACTGGTTTTTCCATCCAACGTGCCGACCGGACTCTATGTGGCGGAAATATATTTGTTTCAAAAGGGTCGCGCGGTGAGTATCGCCCGCAAAACGCTTGCTGTAAGGAAGGCTGGCGTAGAGGCCACCATTTTCGAATTTGCACACCAGCATTCGGCTATTTACGGTATTTTTGCCATTGCGGTTGCGCTATTCGCCGGCTGGCTCGCCGGCGTGATCTTCAGAAAGGTGTGACGACCATGTCTGACACAGGTGAACAAACGACCCAATCGTCGGGCGCTACCGATAAAGCCCAGCACAAATCCAATCGTATATTCCTGGTCGTTGTGGACTCGACCGAAGAAATGAGTGTGGCGTTGCGGTTCGCCGCGCGCCGTGCGGCAAACACGAATGGGCGGGTCGCATTGCTTTACGTGATGGAGCCGGCGGACTTCCAGCATTGGATGGCGGTTGAGGAAAAGATGCGGGAGGAACGACGCGCGGAAGCCGAACACGCTTTGCAAGTGCTCGCCGCTGACGTGAACGCGCTGACCGGCGGCATGCCCATTATTTATCTTCGCGAAGGAAAAGCGAGCGATCTGATCGTCAAGTTGGTTGAAGAGGAGCCGGATATTTCAATATTGGTTCTCGGTGCCGGAACGGGCAAAAAAGGACCGGGGCCGCTGGTCGCATCGCTGGCTGGAAATTTGTCCGGAAAGTTTCCGATCCCTATTACGGTTGTCCCTGGCAATCTGTCCCTTGAGCAGATAGACGCGTTGACCTAGCTCAGAGCAAATGATACCAGTTTGCGGCCTCGCGGGAGATCTCGGCGACCCAAGCGATGCCAAGTCCGGCTGGTCCGGCTGGTCCGGCGTTCGTCGGCTGCAATCGGCAGCTTCCACAGGATCGATATCGAAGGAAAAGGGATCTTGTTTCGCTCGTGAAATAGGCGATAAATCAGCATCGGCCAGTCACCCTAAACGCCTTATGGCAATCTAAATTTTTACCGCGACTTTATGGTAGTGACGCAGGAATAGACGCAATGCCCAGACCAGCGCCGGAAAAACAAGCGTTCATGTGGACGGCAACAGCCGCCGCCGGTCTTTGCGTTGTGCTGCTTTTTGCGGTGCTGGCCACAGGCCGTTTCACGCCTTCAGCCAAAATTCCGAATACCGTAGTGTCGGCGGATGAGACAGTTTTGGGCTCGCGCTACGGTGGCCGCATTGCGGCGGTGCTTCGGAAGCCTGTCGCCGTTCAATATGTTGCGCCACCTCTGAAACTGCAGCCGTTGTTTGAACAAATTGGCTATCGATTGGAATATGTGCGCCGTTACGGCAACGTGCCGCGCCTATTTTTAGCGAGCCTACCGGCGAATTTGCAAGAAATAAAACACCCCCAGGAACGCAAAGCCATATTCATTAAAATGGCGCTGCCGCTGATTTTGCATGCCAATGAAATGATCCTGTGGGATCGCAAAATCATTCTGAAACTGCTCGAAAAATTACGGATAGGAAAAACCATCGCGTCCGGGGAACAGGCCTGGCTCAACAAAAAGGCGCGGGAATATGGTTTGGCGGAACCCGATTTGACGGAATTAGTGCGGCGGATCGACGTGATTCCGCCTTCTTTGGCGTTGGCGCAGGCCGCGGAAGAAAGTGGCTGGGGAACATCCCGGTTCGCGCGTGAAGGAAACGCGATCTATGGTCAGCGTACGTGGGGCAAGGAAAACAGCATGGAACCGGCGCGTCGCGAAGAAGGGAAAACATTCAAAGTCCGCGCCTTTAACCGGCTGATTGACGGGGTCATGTCCTATACCCGGAATCTGAATGGTCATGTCGCATACGAAGAATTTCGGCGCGCGCGGGAAGCGCAGCGGCGTCTCGGCGGCGGGTTCGACGGGCTGGCGTTGGCGCCGGCGTTGAAGCGATATTCAGAGCGGGGTGATGCATATATAGACACCATTCGAATGCTAATCCGGGTGAATAACTTGCAGGCCTTTGACAAGGCCCGGCTCAGTGATCGGCATGCTGCCGATCTGGCCGGACCCGACGCATAATACTCTATATTGGTATTGGGATTAATTTGGCGGGACGAGAAATTGCTTGCCAAACCACCGCCATCGCCCGCTTTTTTCCGGAAACGTGCAGTTTATACGGGTTCGTCCGGCGCGGAAGGCTTGCGCCATACGCACCTCGATCCGTTTTTCGCCCAACCGTTCAATCTGGGCTGCGCCTTGACCCGACACATAACAGGCGAGCCGCGATAGCTGATTTGGCGGGATGTTGTCGACCGTGAAGCCGAGCAAGGGTGGATTGTTGGATTTTTTCAACAGCATGTCGGCAGGGGTCACGTCGCGCGCGCGCAATGGCAGGGCGCGGGCCGCCGTGCGTAGCCGCCCCAGATCACCATAGACCTCACTAAATACAAAGCGCGGCAAATTAAAAAAGTCGCTGCCTTTGTGTATGACGCCCGAATGTTGCCCAAATCCTGCGACAAATCCTGCCCGAATTGTCTCCTTGCCAAGTGCAAGGCTGTATTCGCCGTAAGGATAGGCAACGAGGCTCGGAACCTTCCCGAGCTCCGCCTTAAATCGAGCGTTTGAATTTTTGAATTCGGCAAAATTTCGGGACGGGCTCAGGAACGGCATGTGCGGATGTGTTGTGGAATGGTTGGCGATGGTCACGCCTGCGTCGGCCAGCTCGCGAATTTGAGACCAGGACATGTGGCCGGGTGACCGATTGTTGACCGGGTCTGTCGCGACGAATAGCGTAAAAGGAAAATTTGCCTCGCGTAGTCGCGGCCAAGCTTCTTTATATACCGACAAATAGGCGTCATCGATACTGATGCCGACAGTATTGTCCGGCAAAGACTGCCCGGCGCGAATCGCCGCGACAATTTCAGGCACTGGTCTGATCGAATACTGTTCCTTGGACAGCTCTTCGATATGGGATTCGAATTGTTTGACGGTAACGTTGGTTGACGGAAATCTAGCTTCGCCAAACCGGTGATACATGAGCACAACGGCGGAGTCGGCAGCATTCGCCGCGCGCAGATTTGGTGCGAAGATCATCAACATTAATGGCAGGGC
>CAUZTZ010000384.1:0-3970 GCA_963582805.1 Alphaproteobacteria bacterium | reverse complement strand
GACAGCGGAAAAACTGTTGCCTAAACCGGAAGCCCCCCTGCCCACCCCGGCGCCCTCTGCCGCCGCCCCGGCGGAACCGGAGCCCAAGGCCACCGAGAAACTGATTGCCGCGGCCGAAGCCAAGCAAGAGACGCCGGCCCAGAAGCCGTCACCGGAAAAAGTGGCGGCCTTGCAGGAACCGCCGCCGCCACCGCCGCCGCCGGCGGTCAAGGGCGAAACCGCGCCGCCGCCCAGCCCCGATACTAGGAGACAGGTTTTGGTGCCGGCCCTGGCGCCAACACCGGCGAAGCCAACGCTGCCTCCACGGTTGCTTGCCAAACCGGCGGCGGCGGCATCCGGCGGCGGCTACAGCGTGCAATTGGCGGCGGTGCGCGATGAAAACGCGGCGCGCGGCGAATGGCGGCGATTGCGCGGCCGCCACGCCGATCTTTTGGGTGCGTTGTCCTTGAACGTGGTGCGCGCCGATTTGGGGCCTAAGGGCATCTTCTACCGGCTGCGCGCCGGCGTACTGGCCGACAAGGTGCGCGCCATCACCCTCTGTCAGGCACTGGCCAAGAAAAAAGTCGGCTGCCTGGTGATCCCGCCCGGCGGATGACGCCAATCGATAGCGCAGGATCGCCCGGCCCGCGCGCCGTCATATTCGGCTGCGCCGGACTTACTTTAAGCCCCTCGGAGCGGTCGTTTTTTGCCGAGAGGCAACCGGCCGGCTTCATCCTGTTCCAGCGCAACTGCCAAGACCCGGATCAACTCCGCGGGCTTGTCGATGCGATGCGGGGTTGCGCCGGAGGCACCGACGCTCTGGTCCTGATCGATCAGGAAGGCGGCCGCGTCGCGCGCCTTGGTCCACCGCACTGGCGGACGCCGCCCGCCGCAGCCCGCATTGGCGAACTTTACGCCGCCAACCCGGATGATGCCCACCGCGCTGCGTTTCTGAATGCGCGCCTGATTGCCCATGAATTGACGGCGCTCGGCATCAATGTGGATTGCCTGCCGGTGCTCGATATCCCGGTGGCCGGCGCCGATCCCATCATCGGTGATCGCGCCCTCGGCCAAACGCCCGAGCAGATTACCGATCTGGGCGCCGCCATGTGCGACGGGCTGATGGCCGGCGGCGTGTTGCCGGTGATCAAGCATATTCCGGGACACGGGCGAGCATTGGTGGACAGCCACAAGGCCCTGCCCCGGGTTGATAC
Organism: Alphaproteobacteria bacterium; assembly: GCA_963582805.1. GTDB lineage: Bacteria > Pseudomonadota > Alphaproteobacteria > Rhodospirillales > UBA2165. The sequence goes on along the minus strand of CAUZTZ010000384.1, from coordinate 2,777 downwards.
AACCCTGGCCGAATTGGAGGCCACCGATTTCGCGCCCTTTCGCGCCCTCGCTCATATGCCCCTGGCGATGACCGCTCATGTGATTTTCAGCGCCGTCGACGGGGACGCTCCGGTGACGCTATCGGCGGCGGCCACTGAGACGCTGATCCGCGCGCGCATCGGCTTTAAAGGTCTGCTTCTGTCCGACGATTTGTCCATGCAGGCTTTGTCCGGCGGGCTTGGCGAACGGGCCGCCCGCGCCATCGAAGCGGGCTGCGATATCGCCCTTCATTGCAATGGCCAGCCAGATGAAATGGAGGCGGTTGCGGGCGCAGTCTCACATTTGAGCGCGGTTGCGGCGATGCGCTTGCAATCCGCCCTTGATCGGATACAAGCGGTGAAGGATTTTCAAGACTTCGATGCCGCCGCCGGATACGCGCGGCTGGATGAATATTTGGGCCTTTGATGGACGAACACTCGCTGATATTCCGCATATCGATCTGGGTGGTGCCGCTGTTGTTCGCGGTGCCCCTGCACGAGGCCGCCCATGGCTGGGTCGCCTACAAGCTTGGCGACAATACCGCCTATCTCGAAGGGCGCGTCACCTTCAATCCGTTCAAGCATATCGATCCTTTCGGCACAATTATTCTTCCCGCCATGCTGTTGTTTGCGTCGGCCGGCAGCATGGCCTTTGGTTTCGCCAAGCCGGTGCCGGTCAATTTCTTAAACCTCGGGTCCATCCGCCGCGACATGGTGCTGGTTGCTATCGCCGGCCCATTTTCCAATTTATTCCTGGCACTCGTCTCGGCGCTACTGCTGCACACCATCGACTGGTTTCCCGATATTGCGCGCGCCTGGCTGATTTCGACCCTTTTTGTTTCCATGCTGATCAACATGATTCTCTTTTTTTTCAATTTGATCCCGTTGCCGCCCCTCGACGGAGGCCGCGTTTTGGTAGCCATACTGCCGCCTTCGCTGGCCATCATGGTGTCCCGGTTGGAACGGGCGGGCTTTGCCATTATTCTGGGCGGGTTGTTTCTTTTGCCCTGGCTGGGTGATTTTGTGGGGATGGATTTGAATGTTTTTCAGTGGATCGTCGGTAGCCCGGCGCGGCTATCCGTGAGCACGCTGATGGACCTGGTGGGATTGCGCTAAAGCATGGCGGACGAATTCGACGACTTTGAAATGCAGGAGCGGCCGGTAGCCGGATCGGGCCAGGAGCTGGTGGTCGATCTCGGCGGCTTCGAGGGGCCGCTCGATGTCTTGCTGACCCTGGCCCGCAATCAGAAGGTCGATGTCACCCAGATATCCATCTTGGAGCTTGCCGATCAGTATCTGGCTTGGATGGCGCGCGTGCGCAGCACCAATCTGGAATTGGCCGCCGACTATCTGGTGATGGCGGCGTGGCTGGCCTATTTGAAATCGCGCCTGTTGCTGCCCGATCTCGACGGCGAGGACGAGCCGACCGGCGAGGAGATGGCCGCCGCCCTCGCCTTTCAAATGCGCCGCCTGGAATCCATGCAGGAAGCCGGCGAGCGGATCATGGCGCGCCCCCGCCTGGGCCAGGATTTCTTCGCCAACGGAACGCCGGAAAAATTCGGCTACGCCTCCACATCGGTCTACGAAGTGAGCTTGTTCGAATTGCTGAGCGCCTATGGCGAGCATACCCACCGCTCCAACATCCGCACTTTGCGGATCGAGCCGTCGGAGCTGTATTCGCCGGACGAAGCCATGAAGATGCTCACCGACATGCTGGGACGCATGCCAGATTGGTCCAATCTGATGCAGTTCCTGCCCGAAGAATTGCGCGGCGATCTGGTCAGCCGCTCGATGCTGGCCTCGACCTTCGTTGCGGCGCTGCATTTGGCCAAGGAAGGCAAGCTGCGCCTCCGCCAAACCCGCGCGTTCGAATCTATCTATGTGCGGCCAACGGAAAGCGACTGACGGAAAAGACATGAACGAGACCGACCCAACCCCCGAAGCCATCGATCCGCACCATCTGCGCCTGCTGGAGGCGCTGGTATTCGCCTCCACCGATCCGGTACCCGAAACGGTGATGGCCGACCGATTGCCCGATGGCGCGCCGATTGCCGCGCTGGTCGCCCAACTCCGCCAGGACTATGCGGAGCGCGGCGTCAATCTGGTCAAAATCGGACGCGGCTGGGCGTTTCGCACGGCCGAGGATTTGGGCGCTCAGTTGATGGTCGAACGCACGGTAACGCGTAAGCTGTCGCGCGCCGCTGTCGAGACCTTGGCGGTGATCGCCTACCACCAGCCGGTGACCCGCACCGAGATCGAGGGCATCCGGGGCGTCGGGCTGTCCAAGGGAACGATGGATGTGTTGTTCGAGGCCGGCTGGATACGGCCGAGGGGACGCCGGCGGACGCCTGGCAAACCGGTCACCTGGGGCACCACCGACAGCTTCCTCGGCCAGTTCGGGCTGGAAGCGCTCGACGATCTGCCCGGCCTCGATGATTTGAAAGCCGCCGGACTTCTCGACAAACGGCCCGCCGTTCAGACCCTCGGTACCCACGCCGCCGCGTTCCCGGTATCGTCGGACGGCGAAGAGGATGGTGATGCGGATGCCGATGAAGACGGCGAAGAGGATGACGCGCTTGATATGGAGGCCGATGCTGAACTAGCGGAGCTTGATCCCCTGGATCCCGACGATAGCGATCCGCTGGCCAGCCCCGGTTAGCGTCCCTTGCGGTTTGACGTTTTCCTGACCGTCTGGGGCGAGACTTTCGTCAAAAAATATCTTGAATTCTCGCTTCCCAGCCAGCTATCGCCGGGCAATC
>CAUZTZ010000383.1:0-4000 GCA_963582805.1 Alphaproteobacteria bacterium | reverse complement strand
TCGTTGCCGCGCTTGATTTATTAGCCCCGATGGTGTCAAGAGGGCGGCCCTTATACCAAGGATCAGATGCGATTGAACGACCATGTCCGAGAAAGCTTTTCATATCCGCGCCGCCGCCGTGGGCGATCTTACCCAAATCGCCGATATCTATGCCCACTATGTCTTGAACGGGCTGGCGTCGTTTGAAACCAAGGCGCCCGATTTGGCTGAAATGACACGCCGCTGGACGGCGGCGGGCGATCACGGCTATCCCTATCTGGTGGCCGAGATTGATGGCAAGATCGGCGGTTACGCCTATGCGGGGGGGTTCCGCGAGCGCCCGGCCTATCGCTATACGGTCGAGGATTCGGTCTATGTGTCGCCTGATTTTCTCGGCCTCGGCCTCGGCGGCGGGCTGTTGGGCGAATTGATCGAACTTTGCGCCGGGCTCGGCTACCGCCAGATGATCGCGGTGATCGGCGATTCGGCAAACGATCAATCCATCAATCTGCATCTCAGATTGGGCTTCGAACATGCCGGCCTGCTAGGCTCCACCGGCTTCAAGCACGAACGCTGGGTCGATTCGGTGATGATGCAGCGCGCCCTTGGGCTGGGCGATACAAATGCGCCCGGTGATTGAACAACGGTAAACACGTAATTTACCGGCGGCGGATTTCTGCTATCTTTGCGGAATAATCGTTTCATGGATATTATTGAATGCCCGAAACACAATCCGTATTGGTCATCGACGACGATCCGGTGGTGGCCGAGATTTTGGAAACCATCTTCGCCGGCGAAGTGCGCGTTACCAGTACCCGCAGCGGCCCCGACGGCATCGCCGCGGCGGTGGCCGGCGCCCCTGATTTGATCCTCCTCGATGTGCGCATGCCCGATATGGACGGGTACGAGACCTTGAAGTTGCTGAAAGCCAGCAGCGAAACCGAAGATATTCCGGTGATCTTCCTGACCGCCAAGACCGAGACCGAGGACGAGTTCATGGGCCTCGAGCTGGGCGCCATCGACTATATTTCGAAACCGATCATTCCCAGGATCGTCAAGATGCGCATCCACAATCATCTGTTGCTCAAAAAAAACCGGGATCAGCTGGCCAATATGTCGATGATCGACGGGCTGACCGGCATCGCCAACCGGCGCCGCTTTGATGATTATCTGGATCAGGAATTCCGGCGCGGCGCCCGCAACGAATACCCGGTCAGCCTGCTGATGCTCGATATCGATGAGTTCAAAATCTACAACGACAGCTTCGGCCACCAGAAAGGCGACGAATGCCTGAAAGCCGTCGCCGTTGAAATCAAGGGTCATTCCCGGCGCCCGTCCGATCTGGTGGCCCGTTATGGCGGCGAGGAGTTCGCCGTCATCCTGCCCGATACGCCCTTAGGCGCCGCCGAAATGCTGGCCGAAAAAATCCGCGCCGGTGTCGAGGGTTTGGGGCTGGCCCACGCGGACGCCAGTGCAGGTGCCTTTGTGACGTTAAGCATCGGCGCCGCCTGTACCGAAGATGGCGCCGCCGGCCTTGCCGATCTGATCGAAGCCGCCGACAAGTGCCTTTACCGGGCCAAGGAAACCGGGCGCAACCGGGTCGTTATAAGTTTGGAGACATAGGCCTAGCCCGGCTGGGGATGGCCCAGGGGGTTTGGGGGACACCCCCATCCCCGATGTCGGCCAGCCGGGCGTCCGTCCAGGCACCTGTTTAGGTGGGGGTCTGCCAGTTCGTTGACAGTTTTCTTATTTAGGCGGACTGCCGATCAAGGTGCCTTATAGATGCCCGCCAGCAAAACCAATAGCGCACCTGTCCATGGCGATTTCCGCATCCTTCGGCGCCCTTATTATTGCGCCGAGTTTCGCATGGAGGCGAAGCGCTTGTTCAACCGCCGCCATTCGGCTTATCTTGTCGCCGCCAGACGGTCGGATGGCTGCCTTTCGCGTTTCGGCGCGAAGGGAGGAAAGTCCGGGCTCCACGGAAACACGGTGCCGGGTAACGCCCGGCGGGGGCAACCCCAGGGATAGTGCCACAGAAAGTAAACCGCCGACGCCCCGGCATTCCAGCCGGCGCGGGCAAGGGTGAAAGGGTGCGGTAAGAGCGCACCGCGTTCCCGGCAACGGGGACGGCATGGTAAACCCCACCGGGAGCAAGACCGAATAGGGACGGCCGGGCCGGCATTGCCTTCGGGCGATGGCCGCCAAGCGTGTTTTCGCGCCGCTGTCCGGGTAGGTTGCACGAGGCGTCCGGTAACGGGCGTCCCAGATGAATGGCCATCCATCGCCGCCGGCTTGCCGGCAGCGTGGACAGAACCCGGCTTACAGGCCGTCTGGCACTTTTATTTTTGAGGCTGGCGATCAAGCCGCTTTGTCGTCGCCCTCGATGCGGATCGAGCGGATGATGCGTTCGGCTTCGGGGGCGAACTTGTCGTAGAAGTGGAGCGCCGCGGCGGTAAATATGATGAGATGCAATTCCTCGTCGATGGTCGCGCCGACGACAAAACCCTTCTGGCTCAAACCATCCTCGTTGGCGAAAGAAAACTCGAAGCGGAACCCCTTTTTCGAGCCAAACCCGGCGGGGCGGAAATCGTGGGTTTCCATGCGCGCAACCTTGGCCTGGGCGTAGCTGGCTTCGATCCATTCCCTGATATCGAGCAGCGAGAATCCTTCCTGAAATTCGGGAATTTTGGATTCGTTGAAAAAATCGAACTCGGGCTTGCCCACCAGCAATGTGTCGCCATCTTCAATGCCGTTGAAAAAATACAAATTCTGTAAGTTCAGGCCATCGACGGTCCACAATTCGAAATTCTGGCCGATCAGATAATTCCATTCGATGCCCGGGCGCACCGAATAGGCGCCGCCAATCTCGACCCTTTCGGTGGATACCAGCCCGTATCTGGAGCAGGCGCCGAGGATCAGCAAAGCCGCCAACGCCAACGCCGGCCAGCGAGGCCCAATGCGCAAGCGCCCGCTCATGACAATCCGTCCATTATCTGTTCGATGATTCCGCGGTCTTCGGCGTCCGGGCTTTTATCCAGATAGAGGCGATAGGCTTTCCTCGCCTCGGCCTTTTTGCCCTGCTTGGCCAATACCCGCGCCATGGCCCGGTAGACTATAACCGGAGTCTCCCGGCGGGCCGCAGCGTTCCGGTATGACAGCATGGCCTTGTCCAGATTATCGTCGCCGCCCTGAAGGCGATAATTCTCGCCGCGGAAGAAATGGAAAATGCCCACATGCCGGCCATTCCTGATCAACATGGCCAGCAAGCCCCGGAACCGCTTGTGGTCGCGGAGGTTCATCTCGTCGCGGAGCATCATCGCGCGCAGCGGAATGACGGCATCCTCAAACCGCCGTTTGCCCCGGTCATTATTCTTGGTGTGCTTTTCCGCATACCGGGCCAGGGCGCCAAGGTTATCGGCCCGCTCAACCCCCGATGGATGGGAGTCCAGATATTTGGACCGGAACGGATTTTTCTTTTCGAACTGCCGCTCGCGTTCGATCTGCACCCAGACTTTCTGCGCCGCCCACGGATCGTACCCGTTCTTGACCAGAAGGCGCAGGCCAACCATGTCCGATTCCCGCTCGTGATCGCGGCTATAGGCCGCCAGCGAGCCGCGGGCCATATTATCGATTAATTCCGTGGTGCCGGGAACGCCGGCAACGGCAAATACCATTTTGGTGAACATCAGCACATTGGTGGTGTCGATTATTTTCCGCCACCTGTCGCGGGTATGGAGGCGGATGTAATGGCCGATCTCATGGCCGAGGATTGCGGCCAGCTCGGCCTCGTTACGCACCCGAAGCAACAGGCCCGAATGTACCTGCATGACGCCGTTCGGAAACATCGAGGCATTGAAGCTGGGCGCGCGCACGATATAGGTGCGAATATGGGGACAGAATTTTCCCGCCATATTGCAGACGACACCGCGCACATATTTGTTAAGGGCTGGATCGCGGATCACATGGCCCGACGATTTGATCTGGTGCTCTGCATTGTCGATCTGCATCCAAAGTGATCCCT
>CAUZTZ010000382.1:0-4016 GCA_963582805.1 Alphaproteobacteria bacterium | reverse complement strand
ATTCTGGAAACCAAAGTGTTTGCGGACGAAACGATCGGTGGCGCGCGCTATGGTGGTCGCATAGCGGCGATACTCCGAAAACCCATTTCTGTTCAGTATATTACGCCGTCTCTAAAATTGCAGCTCCTGTTTGAAAAAATGGGCTATCGTTTGGAGACCGTGCGCCGTTACGGCGACGTGCCGCGCTTGTTCCTGGCTAGCCTACCGGCGGATTTGCAGGAAATACAACAGCCGCGGGAACGCAAAATCCTGTTTATTAAAATGGCGCTGCCGCTGATTCTGCATGCCAACGAGATGATACTGTGGGATCGCAAAATAATTCTGAAATTGCTCGATAAATCACGGGTCGGAAAGACCGTCTCTTCCGGGGAACAAGCCTGGCTTAACAAAAAGGCGCAGGAATATGGTTTGGCGGAACTTAATTTGGCGGAGTTGGTGCGGCGGGTAGACGGGATTCCGCCATCTCTGGCGCTGGCCCAGGCAGCGGAAGAGAGCGGTTGGGGAACATCCCGGTTTGCGCGTGAGGGAAATTCGATTTTCGGCCAGCGCACCTGGCGTGGGGGTAGGAGCTTAAAACCGGCGCGCCGAGAAGCGGGTGAGACATTCAGGGTCCGTGCCTATCACCGTCTCATCGACGGGATTATGTCCTATACCCGAAATCTAAATGGCCATTTCGCGTACGATGAATTTCGGCGAGCGCGAGAACTGCAGCGGCGTCTCGGCGGGGGGCTCGACGGATATAATCTGGTCGGCAATTTAAAGCGATATTCGGAGCGCGGTGACGCCTATATTGAATCCATTCGCATGCTGATCCGGGTGAATAATTTGCAGGCGTTCGACAAGGCCCGGCTGAGTGATCAGCGTGTCGTCGATTTGGGCAGCCCGGACGCGTAGCGCGGTTAGCGTTGACTTAACCTGGCGGGAAGAAAAATTGCTTGCCAAACCACCGCCACCGCCCGCCTTTTTCCGGGAACGTGCAGTTTATCCGGGTTCGGCCCGTGCGAAAGGCCTTTGCCATGCGCACTTCCATGCGCCTTTCGCCCAACCGTTCAATTTGGGCCTTGCCTTGACCCGACACATAACAGGCGAGCTGCGAAAGGTGATGTGGCGGGATATTGTCGACCGTGAACCCAAATAACGGCGGATTGTTGGATTTCTTCAACAGCATGTCCGCCGGGGTCACGTCGCGCACGTGCAAGGGCAGTGAGCGGGCCGCCGTGCGTAGCCGATGCACGACGCCATAGGCCTCGTTAAAGGCAAAACGGGGTAGGTTCAGAAAGTCGCTGCCCATGTGTATGACGCCCGAATGTTGCCCAAATGCAACGATAAATCCGGCCTGTTTTGTCACCTTGCCAACCGCCAGGCTGTATTCGCCATAGGGATAGGCAATCAGGTTTGGAACAATCCCGAGTTCGGTCTTAAATCGCGCGGTTGAAATATTTATCTCGGCTGAATTACGCGACGGACTCAGCAGCGGCATGTGTGGATGGTTCACGGTATGGTTGCCAATGGTCACGCCGGCATCGGCTAGTTCGCGCAGTTGAGTCCAGGACATATGGCCCGGCGATCGATTGTCGACCGGCTCTGTCGCTACGAATAGCGTAAAAGGAAATTTTGCCTGTCTTAATCGCGGCCAGGCCTCTTGGTAAACCGACAAATAGGTATCATCGATGCTGATGCCCACGGTATTTTTCGGCAAAGACCGGCCGGCCCGTATCGCCGTGATGATTTCAGGCAATGATTTGACCGAATATTCGTTCCTGGACAGCTCTTGGATGTGAGCTTCGAATTGTTCGATTGTGATATTGGTTGACGGATAGTTGGTTTCGCCGAACCGGTGATACATGAGCACGACAGCAGAATCGGCAGCCCTTGCCGAGCCCATAAAAATGGCGAAGAGCATTAAAATTATTGGCAGGACAATTGCGCGCCGCAATTGACAAGCCGCTCTAACCCTCATCGTAGTGCTCCAACCAACCCCAGAAATTTTTAATTTAGTGCGGTATTTGTGACCATTTTGCAAGGGCCGGCAATTTTGTCCCCAAGAATTACAGCATCGGTTTGTCGAGTTCCGCGTCGCTGATCAGAGGATAGTCGCGCGAATTGAATAGCTGATAATGCCACCATTCATTACGGTAAAAGTTCCACCCCGCCTGTGTCATGAGACCGAGCAACAGGAGACGATTCCGTTGCGCTTCTTTCGGTACGCCGGTATTGCCGTGATGTGACAGGGGCGTAAAGGCATCGAAGTCGGTTCCCATGTCTATCGGCGCCCCATCCGCGCCAAGCAACGTCAGATCGACGGCGACGCCGCGCGAGTGCGGTGACCCACGCCTTGGGTCCGCGAGAAAATCCGGATCGGGCGTATGATTCCATAAAATCCATTGCGCTTCAGACGGCCGAAAAGCATCAAATATTCGTAGTTTGTACCCCATCGCTCGGGCGGCTTTGATCGCGTCCCGCAATTTCTCGGCCGCCGCGGCATGGAGATAACAAATGGCCTGCTGGTATACTGGGACCGTGGTAAAATTTTCCTCGGTTGCGTAGGCCAACTCGACATCGACATCGTATTCCGGGGGCGTTAGTTCTATCAGTTCCATTGCGGGACCAACCTCGAATTGTCATTGGCTCATGAGCGTTCTATCACAATCTGCACAAGGCGCGGTTAAGCTGTTAGCAATTGATACGGCTTGTGCAGCCTGTTCGGCGGCACTGTGGATCGATGGCGATATCGTTTCGTCCCGGTTTCGTGAAATGGTTCGCGGGCAGGCCGAAGCGCTGATGCCCATGGTGGCCGAGGTAATGCTTGAAGAGCGGGCTGATTTCGCGGCACTCGATCTGATTGCGGTCACGATCGGGCCCGGCTCGTTCACCGGACTAAGAACCGGCCTTGCGGCCGCGCGTGGGCTGGCCCTGGCGCGGGCACTCCCTCTTATCGGCGTGACAACCACCGAGGCGATCTCCCTGGCGACCTACCGTCTGGCGACGGATTCTGATCTCAGGCGGCCGATAACCGTCGTTTTAAACTCACGCCGCGATGATCTTTATGTTCAGCATTTTACCGCGGACCTTACGGCTGTTGGTCGACCCTTTACGGCCTTACCCGAAGAAATAGCTCACGCGGCATCCAAGACCGGCGTTATTTTTGCCGGTGACGCCACTGGCCAGATTATGGATATTGTTCAAGATGGGTCCTATAGTCCTGATGTATCGTGTTTTAGGGTGAGTGCATCCGATGCAAAATTTGTCGCTGAAGTTGCGGCGAAGCGGTGGAGTAGCTGTTCGGTGAAGGAAACCTCATTTTCTAACGAGCTCTTATATCTAAGGGCGCCTGACGCTATTCGACCGGTTAAACGGGGGCGCCTGCGGCAATGACCAACGCCCAAATAGAAACCTTAAGATCGTCCGATATCGAGATCGTCGCGAAATTGCACGCCAAGTGTTTTTTCGATGCATGGGCGCCGCCGATGCTTCGTCAGGTATTGGGCACGCCGGGGGCGTTCGGATATGTGGCCCGGCGAGCGGGCTATGGGTCCGTTATCGGATTTGCGTTTGGCCGTGTAGCCGCTGACACATGCGAGCTGTTGTCGCTTGGCGTTGAGCCGGACTACCGCTCACAAGGCGTCGGGGCTCAACTGCTTTCCACAGCAATGTCCCGGGCGGCCACGGAAAAGGCTCGCTGGTTTTTACTGGAGGTGGCCGAGGATAACAAATCCGCTCTACGGCTGTACAAAAACTATGAATTAACCGGCGTAGGCCAGCGCCTCGACTACTATGAAAACGCCGATGGAAGCCGGACAAACGCCTACACCATGCGATGTGCGCTACCAGTCATGGCCGATGCGCAGGGAGAATAGCGGGTAATCCCGGACTTTAATTCTTGCGAATCAAAATGCAATGAACATCGGTTTGGGTGCCGTCACCTTCTGGCTGGATGTTCAGCACGTCATGGCCCAACTCCGCGACGGAATCCGGTACGTTTTCAAGGGGCTCCTGTCCCTTGAGGCGAATTTCGG
>CAUZTZ010000381.1:0-4058 GCA_963582805.1 Alphaproteobacteria bacterium | reverse complement strand
TGCTGAAACTCCGGAAGAGACTGCGGAAACGGCAAGTCGTCACGTTGAAGGACGTCCATGGCTCACTATCCATTTTACACACATAATCTATCCCTAGTGGGTGTGTGCGTCAAGCGGATAGGCAAGGATAAAAGCATATATCTGGCCGATGACCACAAATCCGCCACGCACTGCCAAGATATCGCCAATTATATTCACAGTTAAATCCAATCAATTTCTTTGGCGACTTCAATATCCCGTTGAGGAAATACCTCTTTTTCAATTGAGTCAATTCAACCAACTCACCATTAGAGCATATTCCGATGGTTTACGGTCATATCCTGCGGCGGCGAAGAATTTTTGGCATTCCGTAGGGTGAGGGTATCGATTCCTGTTGCGGTTGCGTCCCAGAGATCGTCGACAGTTCGCGCGGCGGTCTTCTTGAGGAACGCCCCGAACGTCTCGTGTTCATCGACGAGACCTGGGCCAAGACCAATGTGATGATCCGCAGATGGGCACCCACCAATTACGCTCGCTCCTGTGCCGGGTTTCGAAGTATGACGGGGACGACGCGGCCTAGCCACACCGAGGGCGAGTTCCTGATAACGCAAGCGATCATCAACGAAGCTGGACCAAATAATTCTATTTGAGCGAAGAAAAATAATTTGGCGGTTTTTGCGGAGAGCCGGGTGAACCGGTATGCTTGCAGGCCGCCAGGGCGAATACGATCATCAGCATAAGCACGAGGCGAACGGAATTATTGTGAACCATCGGAATTGCTCCTCATAAATCGGCATGTCCCAGGTAGATACAATCTTTCCATTCGATCATATCCAATATTCATCACCTGGGGGATAAATTCCACGTGCGCGACCACCTAAAATAAGATCATTCAGACTTTGCGAAGCAGACGCAAATCGTCTGCGAAAATGATGTTTGGCTATTGCAGTATGGCTAGCAGCAGCCCACCTTTTGGGGCCACCTCCAAGTGCCGGCTGCCGGGCCGGCGGATATTCCGGTGGATGCGCTTTTGTTCAATGTGGTGTAACCGACCGGCTAGCCTGGGATGGCATGGCCGACCGGCGCGCGTTATGTTGGCCATAAATTGTTGGAGAGGTACCATCTATGTCCGGCGTCCTTGAATTTTATTTCGATTTCATCAGCCCGTTCAGCTATCTGGCCCATGCTCAGGTGGCCGATTTGGCGGCCCGCCATGACCGCAAGCTTGCTTATCACGTGGTCAATCTTGCGGCGCTCAAACTGGAAGGCGGCAATACCGGGCCGACCACCCGGGAGATGCCGCTCAAATACAAATATTCGGGAACCGATATGCAGCGTTGGGCGGCGCGCTATGGCACCGTGATCAAGCGGCCCACAAGCCATCAGCCGGACCGCCTCAACAAGGGCGCCTTTCTGGCGGATGACCGGGGCGTGATGGCGGACTATGTCACCAATGTCTGGCGCCGGGTCTGGGGCGAGGGCGGCGACATGGCCAGCGACGATTTAATGCGCGCCGTGGCGGCCGATATGGGCTGGGACGCGGACGACTATCTCGCCTTCACAGTCTCGGTGCAAGCCGAGGCGCGCTACCAGGCTGCCACCAAAGCCGCCCATGAGCGCGGCGTATTCGGCGTGCCGACCATGATCATCGGCGAAGAAATGTGGTGGGGCAACGACCGGCTGGATTTCGTCGAAGAATATCTCGCCGGCGGTTCGGGCGCTTAAACCAGGCGCACCGAAACGCTGCCGGCCGGTTCCAGCTCGAAGCGCACCTCGGCATCGTCGGCGTCCAGGAATATGGGCGGCGTCACCGATCCCGGAATAATCACTTCACCGGCGCGCAGGGTCTCGCCGCAGGCCGCCAGGGTATCGGCCACATGGGCGGTGATTTCGATCAGCTTGCCGGTGTTGGCTTCCAATTCCTCGGTAAAGGCAAACTCGCCGCCATGGCGGAAGACGCGCCCCGAGAGGCCGTCCAAGCGGGCCCCGGCGCGGCTTTCATCCATCGGCCCAAGCGCCACCCGGCGATGGTAGATATTGCCGGCCAAAATCGCCTCGGCGTCCTTTGGCGGCGCATCCATGTCGGCAAGCTCGATGGCCGGCCCAAGCCCGGCGATGGCCGCCGCTGCCGCCTCCGGCCCGGCGCCGCCGGCCAGATCGCTACCCATATAGATGGCAATTTCGGGCTCCGCCACTGGCTTTGTCCAGCCGGCCAGCGATACCGTCTCGCCCGCCCCGATCAGCCCGCCGTCCACAAGAAAGCCAACCAGCGGGCCGTCGATGCCGAGCATCTCAAGAGCCGCGGTTGCGCCGAAGCCTACTTTCCAGCCCAGCGCCTTGGCGCCCGCAGCCAGCAACGCCGCGCGCGCTTCGAGCTGGCGCTGCATGCCCTTGGTTACCGCAGAAATTTCATCCATCGCTCTCACCTCTCCTGTAGCTCAATCGCCGTCGGCGACAACCTCATAGCCGCTGGCTTCCAGCGAGCCCGCCCCGTTCCAGCCCCAAACCAGCACCACGTCTTGGTCCGATGTGTTCTTGAAACCGTGCGGACAGCCGCGCGGCGAATAAACCACATCGCCCTCTTTCGCCGCCTCTTCGCGGTCTTCCACATAGAGATGGCCGCTGCCCTTGAGGACGATAAAAAACTCGTCGCAATTTCTATGCAGATGGCGCTCGTGGGCGGCGCCCGGCTTCAAGACGGTCCAGCCGACCACGGAATTTTCGGCGCCGGCGGTTTTTTGATCGATCAGGAACTGCACCTGCATGTCGATCCAGCCCTCGTCTTTTTTGAGGCCTTCAACAAGCGGCACGTCGGCCAGATTGGTGCGGTAGGGTTTCGCCGCGCTCATACCTTTTGCCCTCCAAGGCGCAAGTAGACTTCATGGGCGGTGACGAAGTCCCGGTTATCTATCCCCAATCCCCGGCAGGCGTTCATCATTTCATTGGCCGCCGCCGCCAGCGGCGCCGGGCTGCCGAGGGTGCGCGCCAAACCCAACGCCAACTGCATGTCCTTTTGCTGCAAGGTCACGTCGGCCAATGGTTTTGCCGGCATTTCGCCTTCCAGAATATAGGGCCCCCGGTAGCCGAGCACCGGCGACGCGGCGACGCTGTTGAGCACCGCTTGCAAGGCGACGCCGCGCTCGACGCCGCCCTTTTCGGCGAGCGCCACCGCCTCGCCGAAGGCGATCACTTCAACCATCAGCAAAAGATTGACGGCGATCTTCATCTGGCAGGCCAGCCCGGCTTCGCCGATGCGCGTCACCTTTGGCCCGATCGCCTCGCACACCGGGCGCACCCGTTCGCACCCGTTCGCACGCCGCCTCATCGCCGCCCAGCATGATCGAGGCCGTGCCTGCGGCAACGGTGATCGGGCTGCCCGATAGCGGGCCATCGAGCATGGTCAGACCGGCACCGGTGAATTCCGCCGAGACGCCTCGCGACACCTCCGGCGAGATGGTGCTCATATCCACAAACACGGCGTCCTTTTGCAGCCCCGATATAATGCCGTCGGGGCCGAGAGCAACCGCAATGACGGCGGCGCCATCGGTCAGAACCGAGAACACCATTTCTGCTTCTTCGGCCACCTGGCGCGGTGTATCGGCCCAGCGCATACCGGAATCCAGCAGCGGTTTCGCCTTGGCCGCCGTCCGGTTCCAGCCGACCACATCGTAGCCGGCGTCCAGCAGCCTGGGCACAATAACGGCGCCCATATCGCCCAATCCACAAAATCCGATAATACCTGCCATGTCGCGTTTCGATCCCAGCCTGGTTGGATAATTTTGCGGATTTAATCTGCCATGGGGTGGGTGGCGTTACAAGATGAGGCGCAACGGCCCAGCCCGGCTGGGACCAGTCCCGGTATAGCCGGAGCCTGGCGATGGCGAAATCCGATGGCAGGGCGTGTCCGGCGAGATCAGAAAAACCGTGTGTTTTCTGTACCCCCTTGCGTATGTCCGCTATTATCCCGAGGCTGTTGAAGAACTCCGATTTTTATGAGATTTCCGTGTCCGCTATAGTCAGTAGCGGACATCGTCGTTTGGTCCGGCGGTTTGCCGGTGTTTTTTATTGTTTTTTGTCTG
>CAUZTZ010000380.1:0-4074 GCA_963582805.1 Alphaproteobacteria bacterium | reverse complement strand
GCTCTCCGAAAGGCATCCATGGTTTCGATCTGCTCGGCTGCGCTCATAAAACGATCCTCTTACCCCTAGACAATTGGTTCCGTATCGAAGGCTTCCAGGTCGGTCTCCAGGCTGGTGAATTTATCCCGGAAATCATCGTCCATGGCCGCCGCAAGCTCCGCCGGCTGCCACGCACCGCCTTCGCTGACCAGGGTGGCGATGGGGCGCGGCTGGCTGAACAGGAAAACTTCGCGCCCGCGCACGCCGAATATCTGGCCGGTAATATCGGCGCCATGATGGCCCGCCAGATAGCTTACCAGATTGGCCACGTGGTTGGGCGAGACCTTCATGGCGCGCTCTTTATATTCGGCTTGGGCATCGTTGGCCGGCTGGATCATGTCGGTGACCCTGGAGTGGGCAAAGGGCGCCACCAGATTGCAGGTGACGGCCGAGCGGATCATCTCCATGGCGGTGATGCGGGAAAGGCCCATGAGCCCGGCCTTGGCGCTGCCGTAATTGGCCTGGCCGAAATTGCCGTAGAGACCGGCGGTGGAGCCGATATTGATGATGCGCCCCCAATCATAGCGCTCGCCGGTTTCTCCAATCGTGCCGCGCCCGTCCTTGAATTGCTGGCGCATGAGCGGCGTCGCCGCATGGGTCAGGTAATAAGCCGCCGACAGATTGTTGCGCAGCACCGCATCCCAATCGGCGGGCGGGCCCTTGAACACCAGCCCGTCGCGCAATATGGCGGCGCAGTTGACGATGATATCGATGCCGCCAAACTCCGATGCCGCCAAGGCAACCATGGCCGCCGCCGCGTCCGGCTCGGCGACGCTGCCGGTAAAGGCGATGGCGCGACTGCCGAGATTGTGCGCAACCGCTTCCGCAACGGACGCATCAACCCCGCTGCCGTCAATGGCACCGCCATTATCGGCGATGATGACCGAGGCGCCGGTCTGATAGAGGGCGCCGGCAATGGCTTCGCCGATGCCGCGCCCGGCGCCGGTGACGATGGCGCCGCGCCCCTCCAGATGATGATTGCTCATCGGTTTCGCACCTTCCAAACGCTAGGGGTTGTTCTTCTCGGCCTCAGTATAGAACGCATCGGCGTGGCAGTCCCGCCTGGCGAGACCCAAACCGGTCAGCGCCCCGGTGGCGCCTTCCACCATCACCGGCGGGCCGGCGAGATAGGCTTTGAAGCCGCCCAAATCGGTAAAATCGGCGGCCACCGCATCGGCCAAAAATCCCGTGCGGCGCTTGGTCGGCGCATCCGGTTCCGACAGGACAACGGTGAAATGGACGTTGGCGTGGCGCGCCGCCAAATCCTGGAAGTGGTTTTCAAGGTAAATGTCCCGCTCGGTGCGGGCGCCGAAATAGACGAACATATCGCGGCCCGCGCTGAGCGCCGCTTCGGTGATCGCCTTGATGGGCGCAAGGCCCGAGCCGCCGGCGACCAGCAGCATAGGCCCCTTGTGGCCGGCACGGTAGTGGGCGGTGCCCATGGGCCCGCGCACCTCAACCGGATCACCCAGCGCCAGGTTTTCCAAGATGTGGCTGGTGACGGCGCCGCCAGCCACGTAGCGAATATGGAATTCCAGGTGATCGGCAACCGGCGCCGAGGCCATGGAGAAATCCCGGGCCGGCAAATCATCGAATGTCAGTTGCGCATACTGGCCCGCCGTATAATCGAGGCGCCCGCCGTCCATTATATCAAGCCTGAGAATGCGGATATCGTGGGTTGCGGCTTCGATTTTGGCAACGCGGCATTCAAGGCGGCGGCTGGCGTGGACGGCGGCGTCTTCCACCTCCGCGGGCTGGATCTCGCAGTCCGACCAGGGGACGGCGCGGCAGGCGAGGATCAGGCCGCGCGCTTTTTCTTCAACCGAAAGCGCAAACTCCGAATAAGGCGACATTTCCACCTCGCCCGAGATCAGGTGGGATTTGCAGGCGCCGCAATTGCCCGCCCGGCAGCCGTGCGGATAGTCGGCGCCTGCCGCCAGCACGCTTTCCAATATGGTGCGCCCCATGGGGTTCTCGATTGGACCGGTAGCGGCGGCATCGGTCATTTTCAGCGAAATTTTATAGCTCATATCGGCGTTTTGACCCGGGCGCGAAGTTCGGCTATTGATCGCCTTCAATATAGGCTCGGCCCTGGGATGTCCAGAAAGCCGCCGCCGCAATTTATTCGAGGACAGGAAATGCTGATCGGCGAGCTTCTATCGAATACGGCGGCCAGATTGCCGGACAAGGCGGCCATTGTCATGGGCGGCTTTTCGCAAACCTATGCGGAGCTGGACCGGGCCGCGAACCAGTTTGCCCAGGCCTTGCTGCGCGAAGGAATGGGCAAGGGCCACAACATCGCCATCTATTCTCTCAATCAGCCCAATTACGCTTCCATCTATTTCGGTACGGCCCGCTCGGGCGCTCTCCTGGCCCACCTGTCGACGCGGTTCTCTTCGGACGAGTTGCGCCATGTGATCGTCGGCACCGATATCGAAGCCATTTTTGTCGGTGCCCGGCTGGCCGAAATGCTTGTCGAAATTGGAGACGATCTTCCCGGGCTGAAACGGATCGTCGTCATTGGCGGCGATGCGCCGTCGGGCACGGAAAGCCTATCCGATTTCATCGGCGATGCGCCCAGCGCCCCGCCCAATGTGGACTTGAGCGACGATGACGCCTTCGCCATCACCTATACGGGCGGCACCACGGGATTTCCCAAGGGCGTCGTCGCCAGCCATCAGTCGCGGGTGATCGGATGCCAGCGCGCGGCGCGGGAATTCGGCATCCTGGAAGACGATGTGTTCTGCTGTTCGACGCCGCTATTCCATATCGCCGGATTGTTTGTCTGGTTTCAAACCGGCATCCTGATCGGCAACACGCTGGTGCTCATGCCGAACTGGGACGCCGACGAATTTATGTATCTGGTCGAAGAAGAGGGCGTCACCGCTTCCTTTATGATACCCACCCAAATCAAAGGCATCATCAGCCATCCAAATTTCTCTGCCGATAGGCTCAAAGGCTGGCGCTACGGCAATTTCGGCGGTGCCCCGATGCCGGTGGCGCAGATGGAAAATATGCTGGATGTTTTGCCGGACGTGATCTGGGTGGAGCAGTACGGGCAATCGGAATCGGGCAACTTGACGGTGCGCCCGCCCGAGTTCTGCCGCGCCAAAATGGCCAGCGCCGGGCGCGCTTTTCAGGATCTGGAGATGGCAATCTTCGACGCTGATGACAATCCGCTGCCGCCCGGCGAGATCGGCGAGTTGGTGACGCGGGGGACGCACGTGATGATCGGCTATTACAAGAACCCGGAGCAAACGGCGGAGACCATCAACGGCGACGGCTGGATCAAGACCGGCGACGTCGGCTATATCGACGCGGACGGGTTCCTGTTCCTGGTTGACCGCTCGAAAGATTTGATTATCTCGGGCGGCGAAAATATCTATCCATCCGAGATCGAGAACGTCCTATACAGACACGCGGCGGTGCAAGAGTGCGCCGTATTCGGAATTCCCGATGAGTATTGGGGCGAATTGCCGGCTGCCCATATTGTCCTCGAAGCCGGGCAAAAAGCCGGGGAAGACGAACTGATGGAATTTTGCATCGAGCGGCTGGCCCGCCACAAGCGCCCGCGCATGATCAAGTTTGTCGAGGAATTGCCGAAGACCGCCGTCGGCAAGATACAGAAAAATATTATACGCGAGCAGTATTGGGCGGGGACGGAGCGGACGATTTAGGGGCCGGGCTACACCATCCGGAGGGCGTGGCTGAGGGCGGCGACGATGGCGTCGGCATTCCAGATAACGGTGAAAGCGCCAAGCGCAATGGCGCCGGTCCAAAAGAGGGACAATTTTATCACCCGGTTGCGGCGCTTTAGGCGGCGAAGGGCGTTCAATTTCGCTTGCCGCTGGGCGCGGTTGCGGATGCGCCGCTTGCGGGCATAGGCTTCGTCTTCCAACTGCAGGCGGTCTTCGACCAGCTTGGCTTCATCGGCGCGGGACATATACGCGTCTTCGATTTCTGTAAGGGGCGTAATCTTGTTCATCATGACACCTTTGCTTTTATCTCAATCCGTTAGCCGGCTTATGTCCCCGA
>CAUZTZ010000379.1:0-4097 GCA_963582805.1 Alphaproteobacteria bacterium | reverse complement strand
AACTTGTCGATACCGTGACGTGGCCGTTGACCGCAGCTTCGATCCTGCCATCCAGAAAATTGGTGGTGCCGATAAAGCCGGCGACAAATCGGTTGGCCGGCGCCTCGTAGATATCGAACGGGGTGCTTTCCTGCATCACCTCGCCCTCGCTCATCACCGCGACCACGTCCGACATGGTCAGCGCCTCCAACTGGTCGTGGGTGACATAGACGGTGGTGATGCCGAGCCGTTTGACCAGATCGCGCAGCTCGCCGCGCATTTCTTCGCGCAGCTTGGCATCGAGATTGCTTAAGGGCTCGTCGAGCAGCAAAACCTTGGGCTCCTTGACCAAAGCCCTTGCCAGGGCGAGCCGTTGCTGCTGACCGCCGGACAGGAATGGCGCCGGGCGGTCTTCGTAGCCGTCCAATTGCACCAGCGACAAGGCGCCCAGCACTTTTTCGCGCAACGCCGATTTGGACATGCGACCGCGCATCTCGCGGAGCGGGAAGGCGACGTTCTCGAACACATCCATATGCGGCCAGATGGCGTAGGATTGGAACACCATGCCGATGTCGCGCCGGTGGGCGGGCACGTTGATCCGCCGGTCTTCGGAAAACATGGTCTTGCCATCGATGGAGATGGTGCCGCCGGTGGGGCGCTCCAACCCGGCGAGGGCGCGCAACGTGGTTGTCTTGCCGCAGCCCGATGGTCCCAGCAGCGTGAAGAACTCACCCTCGGCGATGTTGAAATTGACGCCGCGCACCGCATGCACGCTACCCTCGTCGGTCTGGTAGTGCATGTTCAGGTTTTCGATTTTGATCATGGCCATCTAAGTCTTTTCCATCAACGCGCCTGGGCCATGGATTTGCCGAAGCCGAGGCCGCGCAGCAAAAGCACCAGCGCGAACAATCCCAGCATCATCATGACGCCCATGGCGGCCACCGCCTCCCACTCGCCGTCATCCCAGAGATACCACAACAGGACCGCCAGAACCTCGGTACGGCGGCCCTCATAGAGGATCAGCGGCGCGCCCGCGAGGCGTACCGACAGCAACACCACATAGACCCAAATACCGACCAGCGAGGGCATCATCAAGGGCACGAAGATGCGCCAAAGGGTGCGCCACGGCGGCGCCCCCGAAACGCTGGAGGCTTCCTCCAAGTCTTTGTGTATTTGCAGAATGGCGGCGTTCATGGTGCGCGTACCGTAGGCGATGAAGGCGACCACGAAGACCACCACGATGGACCAGATGCTGCCGAAAATTTCGGAACCGGTGACCTTGTCGTATTGCAGGAACACCCACAAAAACGCCAAACCCATCACCACGCCGGGGATCGCATGGGGCATGAAGGACATCTGATCGAGCGCCCGGCGGGCGACGAACTTGGAGCGCACCACCACCAGCGAAATCAGGAACGACAATACGGTGACGATGCTCGCCGTCGCGAAGACCATCTTGAAGGTATTGGAAAGGGTCGAGCCGAAGCGCCCGTAATCGAACACCCACGAATACCACTTGAACGACATGGTCGCGAAGACTTCCGCCGACGGCGGCTGCAAAACCTTGACCAAGGAGGTGTAAAGCAGCACCAAGAACGGCAGGATAATGGCCAGGAACATGAACAATAAGACAAACCCGATGGCCGGGTAGTGCCAATTGCCAAGCTCGTTCAGCTTCGGCCGGTAGCCCTTGCCGGTCACCACCGTAAACCGCTCCGAGCGCCGGATCAGCCGCCAATAGAAGTACGATGCAACAACCGCGACGCCGAGATAGAGCATCGCTAGCGCGTTGGCCTGGCCGTAGGTGGGCAGGAACTCGGCCTCGGCAACCAGCATATAGACGCGCGTCGAAAACACATGAATATCGGCGGGCATGCCAAGTACGCCGGGGACCTCAAAGACTTCCAGCGCGATGATCGCCTGATAGATGGTCACCGCAACGAAGCCCGGCGCCATCAGCATCAGCGTGATCTTGCGCGCCGTCGAAAGCGGCCTGCCGCCGGAGGTGTAGGCGGCCTCTTCCAGCGCCGGATCCATCGAGCGCAAGAGCGGCACCAGCATCAAAAACGCGGTCGGCACCAGCCGCAGCCCTTCGACAAAGATCATGCCGCCGAGGGTGTAGATATTGATGATCGGGCCGTCAAAACCGAGGACATCGGTGCCGAACTTGTTGATAAAGCCGGACCGGGGGCTGGCCAGAATGACCCAGGCCATGGCCTGCAACAGGCCCGGCACGGCGAGGGCCAGGGGAACGCCGGCATATATCCAGATTTTTCCGGGGATCGTTGTCCGTTCCACCAGCCAGGCGAGGATGGCGGCGAAGGACACGCCGACGCAGGTCGCGCCAACCACATATACGACGGTGTTGTAGAGGATATTGAAGGTACCTGGATCGAGCCAGACTTCCGGATAGTTGTCGAAGGTCAGCGTCGCCAGAGAAAAATCGGTGGGCATCTTGGCGTTGGAAAAACTGCCCAGGATCAAGACCGTCAGCGGCACCGCGACCAGCACCGCCACCACGAAGAATATCAGCACGTGCCAGGGATTTAGCGTGCGCCGGTCGATATTGATGATCGGCAAATCGAAGGTTCTGGTTACCATGACCGATTTCACACTTTAGCTGCCCAGGGAAAGCCGCTTGATAACAAAGGAAATCAGGTGTGGACCGCGCCTGCGGCCCACCCCTGACATTACAGATTGTCTATGCAGCCTAACGCTTTTTGCGCTTTTTGCGGGCCGGACCGCCAGCCGCTTGCCAAGACTTGTTCCATGCCGCGAACATGGGCTTCATGGTGTTGAGGGTCAAATCAAGTGTCCGATAGGCAAGCTTTTTGCCGATCACCGCATCGGGATAAGGCATCACCGATGACAACGCCGCCAGGTCCTTATGGCTGGGCCGGGTTCCGTCGGCGGCGTGCAGCGCCACCTGGCCTTCGATGCTCATCAGCCAGTTGACGAATATCTTGGCGCTGTTGACGCGCGGGCCGCCCTTGAAAATTACCACATCGGCGCCCGACGTGGGGATCGGCTCCGGGCAATGGAAGGCAATCGGCGCGCCATTTGCGACTTGCAATTTGACGCGGTAACCGGCCGACGGCATGGCCAAATCAACCTCGCCGATGGACGCCAATTTCATCATGCCGTTGATGGCTTCTTTGCGCAGTTGCGGCTTCAGCACCGAGAAGAAATCGGCCATCAGATCCTTGGCGTATTTTTCGCCTTTCACGCCCCAAATATTGATCAGCCAAAGCTGCGGCCGGTTGGCCGAACCAACCCGCCCGCCGGCCCATTTGGGATCATGGATCATTTCCGACCAGGTCTTCGGAAGCTCCGATTTTTTGACCTTCTTGGTGTTGTAGGACGTGCACCAGTTGACGATGCCATAGGCGCCGAAATGGCCGTCGGGATGGCGCAGCGCATCCGGAATTGTGTTCCAGGCGGGCAGGCCACGCAAATCTTCCATCGCATTGGAGGACAGATAATCGCTGAACTTGCCGGAAATACCCATCGTAATATCGGCGATGTAGCGCCCCGATCTGAACGCCAGCAGCGGTTTCACCGCCCGGTCGGCACCGACGGCGCGGGTAAATTCGGTCTTGATGAACGGATAGCGTTCGTGGAACGGCTTCACCAGTTTTTTGAAATTTCTCTCGGCCAGGTTCAAGCGCACCCGCAACGTGCCTTCCTTTTTGGCGGCGGCGACCCAGGCGGGGGGAACCGCAAGCTCCTTGGCTGAATTTTTGAGCACCGAGGCATCAATATTCAACTTTTTCAGAATTGGTCCCATCGACGGAGGCATGCCGGCGGCGAACGCCGGCGCCGAAATCGCGGTTGCCGCCAACAACATGGCGGCAAGTCCCAAAGGTTTTAAACGCAGATGTATCATTGTCTGTACCCTCCCGTTTGAACTGAAAATTCCCGTATGGGTTTTTATCACGGATGAGTATAGCCAAACCTTGTCGGCATAGGAATATGTTAAATTTGGGAGCGGGCAGGTGCGCGCCCATTGGCTGGTAACACAGTACCCGACTCTTTTCAAAACACCAACTCTATCAACGGTTTCCGAGGATTGTTTGGTTTGAATAGAGCCATCATATAGTCGCGGATTTCCATTTCAG
>CAUZTZ010000378.1:0-4098 GCA_963582805.1 Alphaproteobacteria bacterium | reverse complement strand
AGGCCGCGCGCATCGCCGACAATCCCAGGTTTGCCTTGATCTACGCCCCAACGCTCCATTTGCAAACGATAGAACAGCTTCGGTCGCCTAGCCTACCTACAAACATTGGTAGGGGCTGATCCGAAAAAGCCCGCATCACCGCCGCCGCGCGCCCAGCCATACCGATGCGGCGATCTGGCACAATTGGGCGGCGCTGAATATTTCCATAGGTCTAGCGCTAGCTAGAGCGCGGTTGTGGCTGTACTATCCGTTCGCTTCACCCGCCGCGCGTTGCCGGGGTGCGCCGTTAAGGAGTTTGCATGATCAAGCCTTGGGTATTCGAATTTATGCATGCGTTGGACCGTCCCGCCGACAAGCTCGGGCCCGGCGACGTCACCGAGATGTTCGATGACAGTTTGAAAATTTGGGAGCGGATGGAAGAACAGGGCTTCGAAGGAGTATTCTTCAGCGAACATCATTTTGGCCACGCCTATAGCCCGTCTCCCAATTTGCTGATCGCCGCTATTGCACAGCGCACAACCCGCATGCGGCTCGGCACCATGGGTATGGTGCTGCCGTTCTATGCGCCGTGGCGTATCGCCGAGGAAATCGCCATGCTCGATCACTTGACCAACGGGCGCTTGGAGATCGGCTGCGCCAACGGCGTGCCGCAGGAATTGGAGCGCGTCGGGATGGGCCCGGAAGAAGCGCGCGAACGGTTTAACGAAGCGCTGGATATCGTCGATGCCGCTCTGGCTGAGCCGGTCATCTCCTATCACGGCAAATATTGGAACTTTGACGATCTGAATATCCTGCCACGGCCCCGCCAGCAGCCATCGCCGCCGAAATGGACCACCATCGTGAGCAAGGGATCGGCCAAGAAGTCCGCCGGGCGCGGCTCCAAGATCTGCACCGGGTTCCAATCGACGGCTCTGATAACGGAGATCTTCGATGTCTACCGGGATGAAAGCGATAGGCTGAACATGGCGGTGGGACCCGATGACATCGCGCTCCGGCGCAGTGTCTCGATCGATCGGGATGAAGCCCGGGCGCATGCGGCGGCCATAACCGCGGCCGATCTGAGCCGCAAAATACTCGCCGGCGATTCTCGTGTCGGCCAGGAGAACTCGCCCTTGCTGGACGCGCCAACCGCCGGCTCTGGATTCACCGTCCACGCGGATGAATATATTTCCGGAACGCCGGTTCAGGTCGCCGAACAAATTATCGAGCAATGCCGCGCCACGGGCGCCGGCCATTTCCTGGCCATGCTGGGACGCGGCGCCGGCTCCAGGCGCGCCGAATTGATTACCCTGTTTGGCGAAGAGGTGGTACCCGAACTGCGCCGGGCGGAACTGGTCAAGACCTTGGCGCCGACTGCTTCATTGCCGCTTTGAAAGGGCGAGAACCATGCCAATGAAACCCTATGCTCAAATGAGCCATCTCGGATTGGCGGTGTACGATTTCGACAAAATGCTGGATTTCTATTTGCGCCTATTCGATTACCATATCTCCGATCAACAGACCCGTCCCGATGGCCGCAAGATCGCCTTTCTGACCCGCGATCCCAACGACCACCACCAGTTTGTCCTCGGCTCGGGCCGGCCGAAAGACGCGGCGTATAACCCGGTTACGCAAATATCGTTCCGCACCGACAACCTCGCATCGGTCAAGGAATTCTGGCGCGCATGCGTCGCTGAG
This sequence comes from Alphaproteobacteria bacterium, assembly GCA_963582805.1. Taxonomy (GTDB): domain Bacteria; phylum Pseudomonadota; class Alphaproteobacteria; order Rhodospirillales; family UBA2165. Next base: position 2,421 of record CAUZTZ010000378.1, on the reverse strand, counting down.
CCCGAGGCCGAAATCGATAGAACGATCACCCACGGCAACGCCTGGAGCGTCTATTTCCGCGATCCCGAGGGCAACCGGCTGGAAATCTATACCGATACGCCATGGCAGGTAACCCAGCCCTATGTCGCCGAAATCGATTTCAGCCAATCCGATGAGGAGATTTACGCCTTCACCGACAAGCTAGTTCACAGCGAAGACTATTGCGAGCCGTTCGTCGATTGGCGGCGCCGAAAGGCGACGGAGATGGGATTGACCGACTGGCCGATCCGCGAATAGGGATAAAAAATACAAGCGGCAAGAACACCGCCGCAATTTCGGCAACAGGTAAACGGCGCCTCTCAACCAGTGGCGCCCAGGGGGAGATGCACTGGCATGATTAGCGCTGACGCAACGGAAGGTAAATTCGAAACCTTGAAGGTCGATGTCATTGATCACATCGCAACGATCACCCTCAATCGGCCCGACAAGAAGAACGCGATGAACCCCCTGCTGCACGTCGAAATGACGGATCTTCTGGAGCAGCTTCGCGAAGAAGACGACGTGAAGGTGGTGGTTCTCACCGGCGCCGGCAACGCGTTTTGCGCCGGCATGGACCTCAAAGAATTTTTTCACGACCTCAAGGTGAAGAACCCCAAGGAATTTCGCCGCGTCTTCAGGATGGCCGTTGAATGGCGGGGGCGCACATTGCGCCAATATCCCAAGCCGACAATTGCAATGGTGAACGGCTTCTGCTTTGGCGGCGCGTTTTCCATTGTCGAGGGTTGCGATCTGGCGCTGGCGGCGGAAGAGGCAACGTTCGGGCTGTCCGAGATTAATTTCCAGGGCTTCCCGGGCGGGCCGGTTTCCAAGTCACTGGCCAACATCATGCACCCGCGCGATGCGCTGCTTTACGCCATGACCGGACGGACCTTCGACGGCCGCAAGGCGGCAGAGATCAAGTTCGTCAACGCCGCTGTGCCGCTGGCGGAACTGGAACGGGAAACCATGGCGCTGGCGCGAGAAATCGCGGCCAAGGACCCGGCCGCCCTCAGGGCATGCAAGGACGGCTATCGCTACGCGTTCGATATGACCTGGGACGCCTCGGTCAACTACACGGCGGCCAAAGAGGACGAGGTCTACTTGGCGCAGAATGGCGCTTGGATTGAAAACGGCATCGGCGATTTCGTGCAAGGCAAATACAAGCCCGGCCTGCAAGGAAACGAGGAAGTGGGCTCGAAAAAATGACCTTCGGGGCGACCGAACGCCAAGCCGGCCAATATCCTGGACAATGGATGTCATGAGCGCGCCGATTGCCGCCGAGACGCTGGGCGATATTGTCACCCGTAATTTCGAGCTTCACCCGGACAAGGAAGCGATCCTTTATGACGGCCGCGTCTTTAACTACGGGGAATTCGCTGGCCGCGCTTATCGGCTCGCCGGAGCGCTCTACGCCCATGGCCTCAGACGCCAGCAGCGCGTCGCCATTTTGGCACAGAATTCAAACGCTTACGCCGAAACCTACGCCGCCGGCGAAGTGGCGGGCTATGTCACCGTCGCCATCAATTACCGGCTAGCGGCGCCGGAGATACAATTCATCTTAGGCGACGCGGCGCCCTCGGTGCTCATCTTCGACGCCGAATACGCCGATCTGGTGGCCGAAATCAAGGATCAGATACCGGGGCTCGAATTGCTGGTGGCCATCGGCGCCAGCCCGCTCGACTGGGCCGAGGACTATGAGCAATTTCTGCAATCGGCGCCCCCTGAGCCGCCGCCCATTCGTGCCCGCGCCGATGATATCGCCTACATAATTTACACCAGCGGCACCACGGGCCGGCCCAAGGGCGCCATGCTTGACCACCAGGGGCAAATCGGTTTCATCCGGTCCAACGCGCTGGAGTTTGCGGCCAGGCCCACGGACCGCATCCTGCTGGTCATGCCGTTCTATCACATCGGCGCCAAGAGCAATCAGCTGGTCTATTCCCTGGTCGGGGCCTCGATCATTCTGCACCGCACCTATGATATCCGCGCCGTCGCCCGATCATTGCAACAGGACCGGGCGACCGACGCGCATCTCGCCCCCATCATGGTTCAGGATCTCTTGGACTTGCCTGATTTGGACCGCTTCGACCATCGCGGTTTGAAAGGCGTCCAATATGCGTCCGGGCCCATGGCCGCCGCCCAATTGCGGCGTGCGATTGCGGTCTACGGCAAAATATTTACCCAGGTGTACGGGATGACCGAGACCGGTTCCGGCTCGATCCTGCACGCGCACGACCATGTCCTGGACGGCACGCCCGACCAGCAGCGGCGCCTGTCGTCGGCCGGCCAGGCGGCGAGCGGCTTTAAGCTGCGCGTTGTGCGCGGCGACGGCAGCGATTGTGAGCCGGAGGAGACCGGTGAGATTCTGATCGCCGGTCCCGGCCTGATGCGCGGCTATTGGAA
>CAUZTZ010000377.1:0-4103 GCA_963582805.1 Alphaproteobacteria bacterium | reverse complement strand
TTTTGCCTCTACGGAGCCACCGGACTGCGCATAGCCGATAACCTCCGAGCTGGTTCGCAGCTCGACCAATGGGCTTTCGCGGCAGGCTTGAAGAAATACGCCATGCAGATCGCCCCGGTGAACCACCGCATAGGGGTTATTGAAGCGCCTCCGAAACGGCTCATCCAAAGGCAGCCGGGTGATCGGGGCGCCCGATACCGCATCCATCAGAAGCAACTCGTCCACATAAACCGCCATCTTGCGCGCGGCGTCGCCAACGCCCAAATAGTCGAAGGCATGAAAAGCGTTGGGACCCAACTGGATGCCCGCGCCGATCTCCCCCAGCGCATCGGCTTTTTCAAGAACCACCGAAGCAATGCCCTTTTGCGCCAGGCCGAGCGCCGTTGTCAGCCCGCCGATGCCGCCACCGGCGATCAAGAATGTATCGGTGTTTGCCATATCTTCCCAACGCTCCGGCTCTTTACCTGCGCGCATATTCTAGAGTAGTCGCCAGGGTTGGCAATCATTCAGGCGAAATCCGCTGAATGCTGGTTTTCCACGTGCCGCCGGCTTCAAATCGGCGTCGGTTCCCGGTGGGTCATTATTGCCATTTGGCGCGCAAAAAACTTCTTACCAAGAAAAATTATCAAATACGTATTTACCCTATTTAATTATTTGTTAATCAGGGTATACCAGTATATACGTTTCAGCCCGCGCTGGTGGGCTGGTGGTGCAATAGACTGGCCGCTTCCCAGGTTGCGTTACCCTGCCAAGACATTGTCCGGCTTTGATAGGGCAGGGTTCTGCAATATTTGCAAAGTCGTCACGGAACCAAATTTCAGGCGAACAGAATGGCCCGTTCGAAAGACACCTACCGGAATTTATCGGGCGCCGACAAGGCGGCGATTTTCATGCTCTCGTTGGAGCAGGAGTATTCGTCGAAGTTGTTTGAGTTGATGGATGTGGAGGAGATCAAAGAGCTGTCGATGACGATGGCCAACCTGGGCAACATTGATGCGGAAATTGTGGAGCGCCTGTTTATGGAGTTTGCCGACCAATTGTCCTCGGGCAGCAGCTCTTTGATCGGCAGTTCCGCTTCCACCGAGCGCCTGTTGCTGCAGACCATGGAGCAGGAGAAGGTGGACATGATCATGGAGGAAATCCGTGGTCCCGCCGGGCGCACCATGTGGGACAAGCTGGCCAATGTGAACGAGCAGGTTCTGGCCAACTATCTGAAGAACGAATATCCACAGACCGTGGCCGTGGTCTTGTCGAAGATCAAGTCCGATCACGCGGCCCGGGTTCTGGCGGTGTTGCCGGAGAACTTTTCCATGGAAGTGATTATGCGGCTGCTGCGCATGGAAACGGTGCAAAAGGAAATCCTGGACGGCGTCGAGAAAACCTTGCGCACCGAGTTTATGTCGAACCTGGCCTCGACCCACCGCCGGGACAGCCACGAGCAGATGGCCGATATCTTCAACAATCTCGACCGCTCCACCGAGAGCCGTTTCATGGGCGCCCTGGAAGAACGCAACCGGGAAAGCGCCGAGCGTATCAAGGGCTTGATGTTCACCTTCGAAGATTTGGCGCGCATCGATCCCTCGGGCGTGCAGGCGCTGCTGCGCCAGGTGGAGAAAGACCAGCTGGCCATGGCCCTGAAGGGCGGCTCGGACGACATCAAGGATCTGTTCTTCAATAACATGTCGGAGCGCGCCGCCAAGATGATGCAGGAAGATATGGAGGCCATGGGTCCGGTGCGCTTGAAAGAGGTCGACGAGGCCCAGGGCAACGTGGTGCAGACCGCCAAAACCCTCGCCGATGCCGGCGAGATCGTCATCTCCGGCGGCGGCGAAGAAGACGAGCTGGTCTTTTAGAATATAGGGTTTGATATGCAAGCCGGCGACAAATTCTTATTCGACACGGATTTCGATGATCTCGAAATTCTGAAAGAGATTTCTGAACAGGAAGTGGTGATTGATGAGACCGCCGAGAGCGAAGAGGCCGAACCCGAAGAAGAGGTGATCACGTTCACCGAAGAAGAGATGAATAACCAGCGCCAACAGGCGCTGGAAGAAGGAAGGCAGCAAGGCGCAGCGGAAACCTTGGACGGTATCGAAAATAATATCGCCAATGTTTTAAGCAAAATCGACAAAACAATGTCAGGATTATTTGAAATTCAACGGGAAGAAAACGAGCTTAACCGTAAAGAAGCGATATCCGTCGCCTCGGCAGTCGTTGGGAAACTGTTTTCCAGCCTCGATGCGGAGCATGGTTTCGGCGAAGTTATCAAGATGACCGAAGAAACTTTGGACGAATTGCTGCGCGAGCCGGCGATCGTCATTCATGTTAATGACGCCTTTGCGGACCAGATGGAGAAACGCCTCGGGGAATATTTGCACCGCCGCGATTTTCAGGGCAAATTCAGCGTGACCGGCGGCGGCGATATGGCGGCGGGCGATTGCCGCATCGAATGGGCGACCGGCTCGGCAGAACGGTCTTCGGCGATGATTTTGGAGGCCACCCAGGATGTGATCGCGCATAATCTGAATTCAGAGGTGCCGGCGGCGGTGGAAACTGCCCAGCCCGAAACCATAGACGCGCCCGAACAGCGCCAAGAATTGCCGGTGGATGAAGCAAGCGAAAATGATACAATCGCGGCGCCGCCCGAAGCGATAGGCGCAGGGGATGCAGACCTGCCGGCCGAGGCGGAAATACAGGGCGACGAGCCACCCGAGACCGCCGCAGCCGCCGCAAGCCAAACCGGGACCGAAGCGCCGGCGGACGGCGAGACAGTAGACAATTTGGCCGCCCAAATGGATCAAGCGATGCCGCCAGCGGATGCAGCGCCCACGAACGGCGATCAATCTTCGAACTAGGAGCAGATCATGGCCGATGACAATTTGGAACTTTCAGAACTCGCCGATGAGGGCCCGCCCGAAGCCGGCGCCAGTGCCGTTCCCGCCGAAGAGGTGATGCCCGATGTTCCGGACATACCACGCAACGCACAGGATTTGGAGGCGGTCTATGATATTCCAGTGCAGGTTTCGGCGGTCCTTGGCAAATCCACCTTGGAAGTTCAAAAGCTGTTGAAACTGGGACGCGGCGCGGTGGTCGAGCTGGACCGGAAAGTCGGCGAGGCGATCGATATCTATGTGAACAATCGCCTCGTTGCGCGCGGCGAAGTCGTGGTGCTGGAGGACCGGCTGGGCATTACCATGACAGAAATCATTAAAACCGATCGTAGCTAGGTTTTATCCATGGCGGACGACGAAGTCAGAATCGCTCCTGTCGGGAAATCGCTCGATCTCGCCACATTACTAGGGTTGCTCGCGGCATTTGGGTTGATCGTGGCGGCCATTATTTTGGGTGGATCGCCGGGCTCGTTCATCAACCTGCCGGCCATTTTTATCGTCATCGGCGGCACCCTCGCGGTAACCACGATTTGCTTTTCGATCAACGAGGTCAGCAAAACATTCGGCGTCGTATCGAAAACCATATTCCACAGCATTCGCGAGCCGTCCGACGCCGCGCTACAGGTCATGCAAATATCCCAGATGGCGCGCAAAAACGGCGTCCTGTCGCTTCAACAAATTCTCGATTCGGTCAAGAACGAGCCCTTTCTGCACAAAGCGGTCTCGCTTGTGGCCGATGGCGTCCCCGGCGGCCAGGTCGAAAACATCCTCCGCCGCGAGCTGAATTCCATGGTCCAGCGGCACGCGAAATGCGCCAGCGTTCTGCGCCGCGCCGCGGATTTTGCACCGGCAATGGGATTGATCGGAACCTTGATCGGTTTGGTTCAAATGCTCGGCAATCTGGATGATCCGACCGCCATCGGCCCGTCCATGGCGGTGGCGCTGTTGACCACATTTTACGGCGCAGTCCTTGCCAACCTGGTCTTCGTTCCCTTGGCATCGAAGCTGGAGCGCAACTCCAGCCTCGAAGAGGTAGTCAACAATGTTTACGTGATGGGCGCCGCCTCCATCGGCCGGCAGGAAAACCCGCGGCGATTGGAAATGCTGTTGAATTCGACATTGCCGCCTTCGGAACGCATTCGCTTTTTCGAATAATTAACTTTCTTCGGAGATAATAAAAAAATGCGGTTATTAATCATAGGCGCCATGGGT
>CAUZTZ010000376.1:0-4106 GCA_963582805.1 Alphaproteobacteria bacterium | reverse complement strand
AGCCTTAAAGACACCATCAAAACCGTTGTTTACGCGGTGTTGATCGCGCTGGTGGTGCGCACCGTCGGCTTCGAGCCGTTCAATATCCCGTCGGGCTCCATGATCCCGACGCTTTTGGTCGGCGACTATTTGTTCGTTTCCAAATATTCCTACGGCTATTCCCGCTATTCGCTGCCCTTCGGCTTGCCGCTGATCCCGGGACGGGTGATGTTCACCGAGCCGGTGCGCGGCGACGTCGCCGTGTTCAAACTACCCACCGACAACAAAACCGACTACATCAAGCGCATCATCGGGCTGCCCGGCGACCGCATCCAGGTGCGCCGCGGCATCCTGCATATCAACGGGGCGCCGGTACTGCGCAAGCGCATCAGCGATTTCGTCGAGACCAACCAGTACGGCAATGTGGTGCGCGTCGCCCGCTTCGAAGAAACCCTGCCCGGCGGCCGCAAGCATGAGATTTTGGAGCTGACCGACAACGGCCCCCTCGACAACACCGATCTCTATATTGTGCCGAAAGAACATTATTTCGCCATGGGCGACAACCGCGACAATTCCCAGGACAGCCGCGTGCGTTCCGTGGTCGGCTTCATCCCCAAGGCCAATCTGGTCGGCCGCGCCGAGGTTCTGTTTTATTCCACGAACGGTGCGGCGCGCTGGTATCAGTTCTGGAAATGGCCGGTGGCCATGCGTTTCAAGCGTTTTTTCCAAGGCGTCACGTAAATTCATGGCTAGCGAGCACGACCCCGAAAGCCGCATGCAGGACCTCATGGAAAAACTCGGCCACAGCTTCGGCGACGCCGGACTGCTGAGTGAAGCCTTGCGCCATTCCAGCGACCCCGATGTGAACCAGGGCCGCGCCGCCTCCAACCAGCGCCTGGAATTCCTCGGCGACCGGGTGCTGGGACTGGTGATCGCCGAATGGTTGCTCGAGCGCTACCCGGGCGAGGCCGAGGGCGAGATCGCGCGCCGCCACGCCGATCTGGTGCGCCGGGATGCCCTGGCCCGGGCCGGCGGCGACATCGATCTGGCATCGTACTTAAGCTTGTCGCACGGCGAAGACGAGGCCGGCGGGCGCCAAAATCCGGCGCTTATCGCCGATGCCTGCGAGGCGGTCATTGCCGCTTTGTATCTGGATGGCGGGCTCGACGCCGCAGTAGCGTTTATTCGAAATGCCTGGGCGGAAATGATCGCCGAGGCGCCGGAGCCGCCGGTGGACGCCAAAACCCACCTGCAGGAATGGGCCCAAGGGCGCGGCCTCAAACTGCCCAGCTACGCCGAAACCGGGCGCCAGGGGCCGGCCCACAACCCCCAATTCACCATCGAGGCGATGGTCGACGGCTACCCGCCCATGGCCGGCAGCGGCGCCTCCAAGCAGGCCGCCGAACAGCAAGCGGCGCAGGCATTGCTGATCAAACTGGGCGAAGATCCGGGCGAAAATCATGGCTGATGCGGCCGTGCCCAATCGTTTTGCCTTCGTTGCTGTGCTAGGCGCCCCCAATGTGGGCAAATCGACGCTAATCAACCGCTTGGTGGGCACCAAGGTATCCATTGTCTCGCCGAAGGTGCAGACCACCCGCGCCCGGGTGCTGGGCATCACCATTGCCGATACGGCGCAAATCGTTTTCATCGACACCCCCGGCGTGTTCGAGCCGAAGCGCCGGCTCGACCGGGCGATGGTTGCCGCCGCCTGGACCGGCGCCGCCGACGCCGACCGCATCTGTTTGCTGGTGGACGCCGCCAAGGGCATCGACCGGGACACCAGCGCCATCGTCAAACGGCTGGCGAAGCAAGGCAAGCGCGCCGATCTGGTGCTCAACAAGATCGATCTGGTAAAAAAAACCGTGCTCCTGGATCTGGCCGACCGGCTCAATCAGGATGGACTGTTCGACGATATTTTTATGATTTCGGCGGAGCGCGGCGACGGCGTCGATGATCTGATGGCGCATCTGGCCGGGGCCGCAACCGAAGGCCCCTGGATGTTCCCCGAAGACCAAATATCGGACATGCCGGAACGCCTTCTGGCCGCCGAAATCACCCGCGAAAAACTGTATCTGCAATTGCGCCAGGAATTGCCCTATTCGGCCACCGTCGAGACCGAGGCGTGGACCGAAATGGACGACGGCAGCGCCCGCATCGAGCAGGTGATCTATGTCCAGCGCGACACCCAAAAAGCCATTGTATTGGGCAAAAAGGGCGCCCGCATCAAATCCATCGGCGCCGATGCGCGGTTGGAGCTGGAAGAGCTGCTGGACCGCCGGGTGCACTTGTTTCTGTTCGTCAAGGTACGCAGCAATTGGGGCGACGATCCCGAGCGGTATAGGGATTGGGGGCTGGATTATAACGCGTGAGGGGGGGGGGCTCTCTTGTTGCGCTAGAATCTGATATGCTTGCTCCCGTTATAGCGGGAGTTCGGTAGCGCGTGTTTAATTTTTTCAACGTCAATATAATCGCATTTAAATACGGGACTTCGGTGACGGGCATCGGCGTCACCGGCACAACAAAGGATGCGCAGAATTATGCTGGTTCCACGGCAGAAGTTCCGCACCTGAGTATCCCATACGACGAAATCCAAGATCCCGAGGATATATTTTCTCTTTTACGGTGGCGATCCGAACTATCCAAGTTCGAAGGCCGCGAGACCGAAATCGAAGAATTATCGGAATGGGCGGGCGGCCATCAGAATATTTCCGCCAAATTCATTATCGCCGGTGGCGGCATCGGGAAAACACGTTTGGCTGCTGAATTTGGGCATAAATTACGATTGAAGCACGACTGGGCCTGCGGTTTCATCGACCTAAGAGAGCCAAATGCGTTTCAGATGCGAAAATCTGGAACGTTGCTGATTGTCGATTATCCAGAAGAACAACTAAGCCAAGTCAGCGAATTCTTACGAACAGTAGCCCAAACCAATGTCCCATCCAGCCGCTTGCGCATTTTGTTTCTAACCAGAAACCCGATGGATTATTGGCTGCCTGTAGTAGACGACAGCAAAGCGAGTGGAATCGTCCAGACAACGCGGCCCTTAATGCTGGAAATGCTTCAAACTGTATCCGCCTACGAAATATTCTGCTCAGCACAAGAAAAAGTTTCGAGGCTTCTGGATACCGTGCCGAGGCCATTTTCCTTGGAATTGTTTGAAAATTGGAGCGAGATGGCTTCCGAAAACAAAAGGTCGCTATTGGTCATTGCGGCAGCGGTCCACAGTGCTTTTTTTCCAGATGAAAATACGCTGGAATATTCGAGCCGCGATGTGGTTGCTGCCCTTGTCCGCCGAGAATTATCGCGCCTACGCGGAATAGCCAAGGACCAAAACTTCCCCGATGAAAACGGTTTGGCCCGAATTCTCGCCATTGCCGCAATATCCGGTGGTTTCACTGTCGAAGAACTGCGCGATCTGGCCGATGCGGATCTGGAATTGGGCTTGCCGCCAAAAAGCCGGATCATCGCCTCGGTTCGACCTAGCGGTTTTATGGATCAAGACCGATTGTTGCCTCCAACGCCTGACATCATCGCTGCGGCCCTAGCAGTATCTGTTTTCGGAGAAATGAACGTTCACGTTCCAGAATGCATTTGGATTGGCATAAAGGAAAATATTGGCGAGGGAATTGAAAGATTTGGGAGGCTCGCTGACGATGCGATAGTAGCACTTGACTATGACAGCGGAGAGATAAGCAGCTGGATTACCAAAGTGTTTGAAAATAATCCCAGGCGTTGCCTTCAGGCTAGGCCATTTATGCTGGACGGAAGATTACCGATTGTATTGCGCAATCTGGATGTCTGTATTTGGAAAACGTTAGCAGAATATACCGAAGATGATATTGAGAAATCACCGTTCCTCAATAATCTCTCATTTGCATACCGCGAGTCCGGTGAGTTCGAAAATTCAAGAACAATTTTGCTCGAAGCGATAGAAATTAATGAAAAATTTTTAAATACAAATCCCCAATATTTTCATCGTGAACTTGGAATTAATTACGCAAACCTCGGTTATCTTGAATTCTTACTACTCGAACACCACAGTACCCGACTCTTTTCAAAACACCAACTCTATCAACGGTTTCCGAGGATTGTTTGGTTTGAATAGAGCCATCATATAGTCGCGGATT
>CAUZTZ010000375.1:0-4156 GCA_963582805.1 Alphaproteobacteria bacterium | reverse complement strand
GACGGCCTCGGCGATGACCGCTTCGGGACCCATATTGTCTTCCATCCAGCTCTCGACCAGCGGTTGCGCGAGGAACCACATATTGGCCTCGGGATAAATCTTGCGCCCCACCCCTTCGGCCACCAGCATGGTTTTTTGCAGCAGCAATAGCTGCGGCTGGGTTTCCATCTCGAAGGTTTCGGTGACCTGGAACAGTTGTGACAACAGCCGCGCGATGGAAATCTCGTTTTGCGGCCGGTCCAGGATCGGCTCGGCGATAGACCGGCAGGCCTGGGCGAAGGCTTCAACGGATTTGTCGGCCGGAACGTAGCCAGCCTCGAAATGGATCTCGGCAACCCGGCGGTAATCCCGGTTCAGGAAATTCATCAGCATTTCGCCGAGATAGCGGCGGGTTGGTTTGTCCAGCCGGCCCATGATGCCGAAATCGACGGCGATGATGCCGCCATCATCGCCCACGAACAGATTGCCGGGATGCTGATCGGCGTGGAAATAGCCGTCCCGGAAGACTTGTTTGAAAAACGCCGCCGCAGATTTTTTTAAAATTTCGTCGGGTTGCAATCCGGCGTCGATCAGAGCCTGGCGCTCATCGATGGGGATGCCGCCGACCCGCTGCAGGGTCATCACCCTCCGGGCGGTGCGGCTCCAATCCACCGATGGCACGCGAAAGCTGGCATCGCCGGAAAAATTTTCCGCCAATTCTCCGGCGGCGGCGGCTTCCAGGCGCAAGTCCATTTCCATGCGCACGGTTTCTTTGAAGGTGCGGATGATCTCCAACGGTTTCAGCCGGCGCAATTCGGGCCGGGTGCGTTCGGCCATGCCCGCCAGCCACTGAAACAATTCGAAATCCTTGGCGAAGGCCTCTTCGATGCCCGGGCGCAGCACCTTGACGGCCACTTCTTCAGCCTCGCTGGTGACCGCGAAATGCACCTGCGCGATGGAGGCGGCGGCGATCGGCGCATCGTCAAAAGACTGAAACAGGCTGTCCATATCCGCATCTAGCTCGCGGGCGATGGTGGCGCGCGCCTCGGCGCCCGAAAATGGCGGCAGATGGTCCTGCAGTTCCGACAGATCGGCGGCCACCTCGTCGCCCAGAAAATCGGACCGGGTGGATAGCGCCTGACCCAATTTGATGAAACTGGGGCCCAATTCCTGCAAGGCCGCCGCCAATCGCTCTCCGGGCCGCCCGGCGGTTTCCTTGCGCGCCAGCAGCTTGGCGGCGCGCACCAGGCCGGGTGCGATCTCGGCGGTTTCCAAGGGAAACAGGGCATCGTGCCTGGCCAGCGTGCGGGCGATGCCGAACAGACGATAAATATTGCGGACCGACGAAAACATCCTCAGATACGCCGCGCCCAATGAATGGCGGCGATGCCGGCGCTCAAATTCTGGAACTTCGGCGCGTGCAATCCGGCTCGCCCGATCATATCTGCAAAGCTTTCCTGGTCCGGAAAGCGGCGGATGCTTTCGGCGAGGTACAGATAGGAGCCCCGGTCCTGGGCCACGATCTGGCCCAGCCAGGGCAACACATTAAAGGAATAGCGGTCATAAAGGGCGGCCAGGGCCGGGATCGCCACATGGCTGAATTCGAGGCAGAAGAAGCGCCCGCCCGGACGCAACACCCGCCGGGCTTCGCTAAGCGCCGCGCCCAGTTGGGTGACATTGCGAAGGCAAAAGGCGGTGACATAGACATCGGCGCTGGAATCGGCAAACGGCAGGGCTTCGGCGTTGCCGCAAATCCAGCCCGGACCCGCCGCCATGCCCTTGTCGGCGGCGCGCCCGCGCCCGGTTTCCAGCATCTCCAGATTGATATCGCAGATGCGGACATCACCGGCGCCGGCATTCATCATGCGAAAGGCAATGTCGCCGGTGCCGCCGCCGACATCGATAATCCGGTCGTCGCGCGTTGGCCTGAGGCGGCGCACCAGCTCGGCCTTCCAGGCGCGGTGCACGCCGGCGCTCATCAAATCGTTCATCAAATCGTAGCGCCCGGCGACGCTGTCGAACACGTCCCGCACCAGCCGTGTTTTTTCCTCCGGCGACACGCTTTGGCGGCCGAAATTTACCTTTGATGCACTGCCCGGCGGCGGCGTTGGCGGCGGCACGGCGCCGGTTACCTGGTTTGTATCTTCAGACATCGCAGGACCATAGCCGAAGACTTCCAAAACCGCTACTTTGTTGCCATGCCCGAATTGCCCGAAGTCGAAACCGTGCGCCGTGGCTTGGCGCCGGCACTGGAAAACGCCACCCTGACCGCGGTCGAGGTGCGCATCCCCAAACTCCGTTGGCCGCTGCCGCCCGATCTGGCCGAACGGCTGGTCGGCAACCGCGTCGAGCGGCTCACCCGGCGGGCCAAATATTTGCTGGTCCATATGAGCGATGGCTGCGTCGTGATTATTCATTTGGGCATGAGCGGCCATATGACCGTGTGGCCCAAGGACGCGCCAACCCCCGGCCGCCACGATCACATCGATTTTGTGACCGACGCCGGCGCGGTAATCCGCTTTACCGATCCGCGCCGATTTGGCGCCGTGCTGTTGGATCACGCCGATACCATCGATGACCACAAACTGCTTTCCAAGCTGGGGCCCGACCCCTTGTCCAACCAGTTCAACGCCGGCGAACTGGCGCGCCGTCTCAAGGGCCGTTCGAGCCCGATCAAGGCGGCGCTCATGGATCAGCGTATCGTCGCCGGGCTCGGTAATATCTATGTGTGCGAGAGCTTGTTCCGGTCCGCCATATCGCCGAAACGCAAATCGGGAACCGTGCAGGGCAAGCGCGCCGAGGCCTTGTGCGCCGCAATCCGCGGCGTCCTTTCCGACGCCATCGCCGCCGGCGGCACCAGCCTTCGCGACCATGTTTCGCCGGACGGCACGCTCGGCTATTTTCAACATCAATTCAGCGTCTATGGGCGCCAAGGGGAGGCCTGTCCGGGATGTACCTGCGATATCGAAAAAACCGGTGGAATCCAAAGGCTGGTCCAGGCTGGCCGGTCCACATTTTATTGTTCCAGGCGGCAGCGCTAGCCGCATTACTGCTGGCCGGTTTGGGTGCACTTAAGCCGGCGGCGGCGCAATTCGTTCCCGGCATCGCCGAACTGCCGGTGCTGGCGGGACTGACGCCTGAGCCCGAGGGACCGGTGGTGTTCGATACCCCCGAAGGCCGGATCGTGACCACCAGCCTCACCGGCGCCGTTGCTGAAAATGCGGTTCGCGATTTCTATGGTGCGACGCTGGTGCAGCTCGGATGGCGCAAGCTGGCGGCGGGTCATTTCCGCCGTGAAGGCGAAAGTCTGCGCTTGCGCATATCGCCCTTGCAAGGCAATCGCATTCGGCTTGGCATCCGTCTTGCGCCAGTCTCCGGCTCCCCGCCTTGAAGGCAACCCCCGCTACCCGGTGTTTTTAAAGCCTGACGTTCGTTTCCGGGGCTTGACGCGCCCCCGGCCCCCTTATATAAACCCGCCCTTCGCCCCCTGACTTACGGAAGAATATCAATGGCCAACATTCGTTCGGCAAAGAAGCGTATCCGGCGCACATCGCGCCAGGTCGTCGTCAATAGAAACCGCGTCGGCGGTGTTCGCACGTCGATCAAAAAGGTCGAGCAGGCGATCCTTGAGGGTGACGCGGCAGCGGCCAAGTCTGCCTTTCAAGACGCCCAGCCGATGATTATGCGTGGCGCCCAGAAAGGCATCATGCACCGCAACAAAGCGTCCCGCACCCTGTCGCGTCTGTCGGCCCGGGTCAAAGCCATCCAAGCCTGATTTCTTCGCCGCCGGAAGACGTCTTGAAGCCGCATGTCATTCATGCGGCTTTTTTGATGGGCGCTTCCAATTTGGCCAAAAATTGGCGCGATTCGAAATTGGCTAGACTGTCAAGAAGATTATTTTAGACGTTCTCTTTTCGGTCCTGTTGAATCAAAATTTATTGCCGAGTAAATTCTTGGTGTCGCGCGGCAATGAAAATTCAAAGATTTCGGACAACGCATGACTTGTAAAGTATTCACACAGGGCTTTTGAGGTTCCGTAAATTCAGTAAAAATTAAAAAATTTCAGTATTCACCAAAGGATACTTGGATAACCTAAGTAAGTAGCAATAATAAATAAAGTGCCAACAAGGCTTCAGCCGGAACGTTTTTTCGGCATATGGGCGGGAATATTCGTTCA
>CAUZTZ010000374.1:0-4163 GCA_963582805.1 Alphaproteobacteria bacterium | reverse complement strand
CAAAACAAAAAATAGCGCCAACTTTCTGGTTTCGCCAGGCGCCGCGCGCAGCATCGCATAGAGGTAATAGACGGCGAGAAACAAACCGGCGATGCCCAGCGACAGCAGCTGTTCCAGGTAATTGTTGTGGCTGTGAAAATCGGAGCGCCGGATGGCGTCCCAATAGGTTCTGGATTGGCCGATAAACTCCTGCAGACGGCCGTCGACAATGGTCAGGTTGCTCAGCAACGCTTCGGAATAATGGCCCCAGCCGATGCCGACCAGCAACCTGGACGGCGCGTCGATCAGCGATTGCGCGCCGACGGTCAGCAGCATGGCGCGCGACCAAAGGCTCGGCCAGGACGAGATGATCAAATCGGCGAGCGGGCGGATGCCGATATCCGCCGTCAATGTGCGCCGGAAACTTTCTTCCCAAAGCGGGCCGATTACCAAAGTGGCGGCGCCGATAAGAACCGGGAACAAAGCCACCATTAGCCACAAACGCCAATCGTGGCCGAGCTTCCAAAACAGCATCAACGCTGCCGTCGCGATCACGCCCGACAACAAAGCGGCTTTGTTTCCGGACAACAATATGAGGCCGATAAACAGCAGCGCGAGGACGATAAAGCGGGTTCTGGCAAAGACAATTTCCCGCCCCGGCATCCATGCGGCGATCACCACGAAGGCATAAATTGCGTAAAAGGCCAGGTAATCGGCGAAGAAAAACGGCGCCCAGCTTCTCTCGCCGCGAAACAATCCATCCAGGATAAAGGCGGCGGCGGTGGTGGCGGTGACGCTGATGACGATGACGAGGCGCCATCCGCTGCGGCGCCAGGCGGACATCATGGCGGCGGTCAATACGGCGGCATCAAGGAAGGCAAGCGCGCCAAAGCCATGTTCGGGGGAGCCCAATAAGGACAGCCCCCAGAGCGTCGTCCAGGGCAGCAACGCCAGCGACAAAACCGCCGTCGCGACCGGGATCAGAAACAAGGGGTGGCGGATGGAGGCCAAAACATTTTCGTCGCCGCGCGCCGCCAGCCAGGCGAGGGCGGTGGCCGCCGCCGCCGACAACAAATGCAGCCACGGCATGGCGCCTTCAACCTGTACCCATATGCCGTTGTAAAATGGCGGCAAGGCCAAAAATATCACCAGCGGCGAGGCAGCCGCCAGGGCCCGCAACAGCGCCCTCGCCAACACATCGCTACGGGCCGCCGGCGTTTCGGGATCATGTCCGTTTTCTGGATCAAGCATTCGCAGGCACCAATAATCGCATTGCCGGTATTAACGGAAGCGGTGAAATCCTGTATGATAAAGCCTAACACCTGATTGATGAACTATGGAGCAAGTCATGGGTTATAACATGGGTTATAAATTGCCGATCTGGCTGGCCGGTGTCGGGGCGGCGCTGATGATTGCCGCGCCAATCGGGGCCCAAGCACAGTCGGGCCGATCGGGATTGCGCGTCGTTGCGCCGGTGTTAACCAAGCATTCGGCCGGCCGCAGCATCGATAATGTTCGCTCCGGCATGAAACAAGAAACCGGACCCGGCAGCAAAGATGCGGCCGAAAACGCCGCCGAAAACGCCGCCAAAACCGGCGCCAAAACGCTTCAAAAAACGGATGCGGATGCGAAGGCCGTTGGCGGTAAATAGGCGGCCCGGTCAATTGGCTTTATCGCGGACCACGTAGCCTTCCGGCGTCAGATCCGAGAAATAGCTGGCGATTTCCGGATGATTGACCGGCGCCCCGGTGTGATCCAGTTCAAGGTTTCGCTCCGCAACATAGGTGCGCAGATCGCTATCGTCGACGAGCACGTGATACCAAGGCCGGTCGCGCGGCGGGCTGGACGTCGCCATCTGTTTGTACCAGGTGTCGGTGCCGTGAAACCGGTGGTCGACATCGATGACCACCCCCCGATAGTCAAACCGGCGATGGTGGATAACCTGTCCGACCGTATATTTCGCAATCGTTGTGGCCACGATCTCTCTCCTGGATGGCGGCGCCGGGGCATCTCGGGCGCCTGCCGTAAAGGTGTGATTTTTCTCGGCCCGAATCCAGTTAAAAATTGAATTACCACGATTTTTCACGCTTTATCATGGCCATCGGCGGTAAATACGCGCCGATCCCATTAACCGACAAAGCCCGGAACATTGTCCGAAGAATCTCCGCCAGCCAACCCCAAGGCCGATCCCAGCCCGCCGCTGATTTGGGTCCTGGCCGACCAGCGCCAAGGCACCGCCAATCAGTGTCTCGGCGTTGCCGATGCCATTGTCGATGCCATGGGCGGCAACTTTGAGACCAAAACAATCCGCCATTCCGCCCTGGCCGGATTGCCGAACCTGTTTTTGGGCAGCGGCCTGGCCGGCTTAAAGCGCGATCTTCGCGATCAAATCCGGCCGCCCTGGCCCGATCTCGTCATCTCCGGCGGCCGCCGGGGGGCGCCCATCGCCCGCTATATCAAACGCCAGTCCCGCTTGGCGGGCGTCAGACCCAGCTTCCTTGCTCATATCATGCATCCGGGCCCAGGCGCCGGCGCGACTGGCTTCGATTTGATCGCCGTGCCGCGCCATGATCGCGCCGGCAAAGGCGAAAATCTCTTTCCCGTCACCGGCGCTGCGCACCGGGTGAACCGGGACGCGCTGGCCGCCGCGCATTCGGAATGGCAAGCGAGGTTCGATGAATTTGCCCGCCCGCTGGTCGGCTTGCTGCTCGGCGGCGCGACCCGGCAAAAACCGTTTCGGGATGCCGATGCGGCCGAGCTGGGCGCCCGGATCGGCAAATTAACGGCGGCTGCCGGCGGCAGTCTGGTTATCACCACCAGCCCGCGCACCGGTGCGGCCGCCGATCATGTGGCCGCCGCCGCCGCCGCCGGCGCAGCGCCGCAATTGGTGCACCATTGGGCTCTGCAAGGGGACAACCCCTATCTTGGTATTCTGGCGTTGGCCGATCTGCTGGTGGTCACGGGCGATTCGGTTTCCATGTGCACCGAGGCCTGCGCGGCGGCCAAGCCTGTTTATATTTATGCGCCAACCGGATTTGTCGTCGCCAAGCACGCCCGCTTTCATGCCGATCTGTTCGCCAAGGGCTACGCCCGTCCACTTGGCAACAGCTTCGAGGCGTGGGAGCCTCCAATCCTCAACCCCTCCGAGGATATCGCCGCCGAGATCCGCCGCCGCATGCAGGCGAATAAGCGCTGAACGATCCGGGCCTTGCGCCAGTCCCAAGGCGGCCACCAATTTAATACAAATGCGTGTATAAGTTGGCAAAGCTCGTGCGACATCTTTTTTGACCCCCCTTACGGTTATGACGGTTTATGACGGTTTGTGACGGTTTATGACGCAAATGGCCCAGCCGGTCTGGGATGGCCGGGCCTGCCCGTCGTAGCCCCTTCGGCGAAGTCGGGTCGGCCAGACCGGCGTCGTACTTGGCACCGGTTTGTGCTCGGAGCACCACCTACCACCCCCGGTATGCGGCTCGCTCCTGGGACACATGGCTGCGACATATTTTGGCCAAAACGACCATACCGGTTCACGTGCTTTCCTTACGGTTCCTAACGGAACCTTACGGTTTTTCTCACTACAAGAGACGTTGAGACGGTGAGAAAAAAAAAGAGAAAAAGTGGTTTGAAACACAGAGCTCACAGAGGACACAGAGAAGAATACTACAGAGGTAAAACAGCCGCGCGCAGCGCATTTTCTTTCTTCATCCTCTGTGTCCTCTGTGAGCTCTGTGTTAATTATTCTTCCTTTTCTTCACAAGGTCTCACTGACTCTGTGGTAATTCTTCTTCTTGTTCGCGCGGCATATTTCCGCACGAACGAAAACTTCCACGTAACCCGAGGCACTGCCCGGCGTGGGGTCAAGTCTTCCTATTCACAATGTTCAAGAGCACAGCCCGTTTCCAGGGCTCTAGACTTAAGTAGTCCAGGCGCTGGCGATTGCAAGCCCGGGCGCGCAAAATTAAGGGGAAATTTGATGCTCCGCCCGGCCAATGAAATAACAGAAATCCAGGCCAAAGCGGGGAGATTAAGTGATGTGAGTCCGTAATTGTGTCCCGGTATTTATTTTATTTTTCGAAACTCTGCGGGTGTTATTAAATTCTATTTTCCACTTTGGCGTGGCGCGACGGGTCGCTTGATCTAGAGCATTAGCTACATCGATTTTGGAAACTGTATCGAGATCGTTT
>CAUZTZ010000373.1:0-4187 GCA_963582805.1 Alphaproteobacteria bacterium | reverse complement strand
CGGAATGATTGGTGGCATGGATCACCGATTTGCCCGCCGGCATGTTCGGATTGAACGGCGAGGTGGAGAGGCTGGAGCCAATGGCGAACACCCAATCGGCAGCGCCCAGATAATCCTTCAAGGGCTGCGGCGAGGAAACCACGGAGCCGCCGAGCGACAAGGGATGGGTCTCGGGAAAACCGCTCTTGCCGGGGTTGGTGGTCATCACCGGCAGATTGAGCCATTCGGCCAGCTCGATTAGTTCAGATGTGGCACCGGCGCGAAGAATCCCCTGCCCCGCCCAAATGATCGGCGCCTCGGCGGCCATTAACGTAGCCACGGCTTCGTTGATGACCTCCGGGTCGGGCGCCGACAGCAGCCGCGCGCGGGGCTGATAGACGAAATCATCAGCGATTTCCTGGGCCCAGACGTCGTTCGGCACTTCAATCAGGACCGGGCCGGGGCGGCCGTTGCGCATCAAATGATAGGCGCGCCGGAAAACATCCGGTATCTGTCCGGCGTCGGTGATCTTGGTCGCCCATTTGGTGATATTGCGAAAATTATCGACGGCGTTGAAATCCGGGGATATATGCTCCCGCCCGGCAGCCGCGGCGCCGGCGACAATGAGGATCGGCATGCCGTCGGAATAGGCCTGGGCGACGCCTGGAAAACTGTTTTCGATGCCGGGTCCCGCTTGTGCAGCAAAGACGCCGATCCGCGCACCAAGGTGGACGCGGCTATAGCCTTCGGCCATGCCGACGCCGACCCGTTCCTGGCGGCACAATATCGGTCTGATGCCGATCCGCGCGCAGGCTTCGATAACGCCGTTGCGCGGATAACAGGCGATGAACTCGGTGTTTTCGCGGCGCAATATTTCCGCGATGGCATCAGCGCCGGTCATAGGCGTCTCCTTGGGTCCGTTTCTCTGGCGATGGAAGCTCAGATGACAGCAATAAACTCGATCTGGATCAGATAGCCGGGCGGCAGGGTGGCCGGCACGGTGTGGCGGACGGGCCGGTTTTCTTCGTCGGGGAACATCTCCAACCAGACCGGGTTCACGAATTTCCGGTTTTCGCGGTCGCCCATGAACACCACGATCTTGCCGATATCGTCGGTCGAGCCGCCGGCCTCTTCCATGATCCGCCGGGCGCAACGAAAGGCGTTGGCGACCTGGCTTTCGATATCTTCCGGCATCTCGTGGGACTGGGGATCGTGGCCGCCGATGGCCGAGGAAAAGACAACATTGCCGACTTTAACGGCGGTCGGAAACGGTTGCGGATGCTCGATGATATCCGGGGCCGAAATGGGTTCGCGTTTTGCCATGATAGGTGATCCTCTTTGAGTTAAGTTTGTTGAACTTCGTATTTTAAATGCCGCCTGGCCGGTCAGCCGCCGGCGGCCCCCCTGATTGCCCGCCAGACCCGTTCCGGCGTCGCCGGCATATCGATATGGGCGACCCCCACCTGGCCGAGGGCATCGACAATGGCGTTCATGACGGCGGGCATGGCGCCGACCGTCCCGCATTCGCCGGCGCCCTTGACGCCCAAGGGATTGGTCTCCGTCGGCACCGGGCGTCCCTCCACATCGATGGCGCATAAGTCATCGGCGCGCGGCATGGCGTAGTCCAGGAACGAGCCCGAGATCAGCTGGCCACTGTCGGCATCGTAGACGATATCTTCCATCAAGATTTGCCCGGCGCCCTGGGCGACGCCGCCCATGATCTGGCCATGGACCAACAATGGGTTCAACTCGTAGCCGACATCATCGACGACGGTGTAGCGGGCGATTTCAATAGCGCCGGTTTCCGGCTCAATCTCAACCTCGCAGATATGACAGCCGTTGGGGAAGTTGGCTTTTTTGGGATCATAGGTGGCGATCTCGTAGAGCCCCGGCTCAACCCCATCGGGTAATTTTGCCGACACGAACGCCGTCTTGGCGACCTCGGTAAAGCTGATCTTTTTATCGGTGCCCGACACGGTAAATTCGCCGTCTTCAAATTCCATATCGGCTTCGGCGGCTTCCAGCATATGGGCGGCAATGACGCGCCCTTTTTCGATGACCTTGCCGACCGCCTCGAACACCGCCGAGGTGCCGATGGAGGCGGAGCGCGAGCCGCCGGTGCCGGTGCCGAAGGCAACCTTGTCGGTATCGCCCTCGACAACGCGGATATCCTCGGGCGCCAATCCCAGCTTCTCGCAAACCAGTTGCTTATAGATGGTCTCGTGGCCCTGGCCGTGCGGCGTGGTGCCGACCAACAACGTCACCGTGCCCGACGGATCGAACCGGATTTCGGCGGTTTCGGTCTGCGGCGCCGCCGCCTGCTCGATGGTGCTGGAGAGGCCAATGCCGCGCAGGCGCCCGCGCGCCGCCGCTTCATCCCGGCGCGCCGCGAACCCGTGATAGTCGGAATTCTCCAGGGCTTTATCCATCAAGGCTTCGAACTCACCGCAGTCATAGGTGAAGGTGAGCGGCGTCTTGTAGGGCATTTGATCGGGGGCGATGAAATTCCGGCGGCGCAGTTCCGCCGGGTCCAACCCTAAATCCCGGGCCGCCACATGGATCATGCGCTCCAACACATAGGAAGCCTCGGGCCGCCCGGCGCCCCGGTAGGGCGACAAAGGCGAGGTGTTGGACAGCACGCCCGAGACCCGCACATTGATCGCCGGCGTGGTGTAAAGCCCGGCCAGACCGCCGGTGTTGCCGGTCGGCGGACCGGCACCCAGGAACGACACATAGGCGCCGAGATTGGCGTTGGTGGTGACCCTTAAGGCCAGAAATTTGCCGTCTTCATCGAGGGCCAGCTCGGCCTCGGAGACATTGTCGCGGGCGTGGTCGTCGGCCATCAGCCCTTCGGATCGCTCGCAGGTCCATTTCACCGGCCTTCCCACCCGCCTCGATGCCCAGGCCATCAGGATCACTTCCGGATAGATGGCGCCCTTCATGCCGAACGAGCCGCCCACGTCGCCGGTGATCAGGGTGATCTGGTTCTCGTTGATGTGAAAGACGTTCTTGGACAAATTGGTGCGCCACGCATAGGGGCGCTGGTGGCCCACATAGATGACGTAGCGGTCTTCGCCCGGCTGATAATGGCCGAGGGCGCCGCGCGGCTCCATGGTGTTGGCGGTAACCCGGTTGATAACGAATTTCTGGCGCGCCACGTGGGCGGCGCCGGCGATGGCGGCTTCGGTGGCCTCGGCGTCGCCGGCATCGAAGTAAAAGGCCTCGTTGTCCACGCAATCCTCCCAAATGGTCGGCGCGCCGGGTTTGTTGGCGGCCTCGGTATCGGTGTTGAACGGCAACGGCTCATAATCGATCTCGATCGCTTCGGCGGCGTCCTTGGCCGCTTCCAGGCTATCGGCGATAACCAGGGCCACCGCCTGGCCCACATGGCGGGCGGCATCTTCGGTCAAAGCCGGGCGCGGCGGGCGGTACATGACCGAGCCGTCGCGGCGATTGCGCGGCGATGCGCCGGTGATCTCGCCGATGCCGTCTTGGGCATAATCGGCGCCGGTCAAAACCGCCTCGACGCCTGGCATGGCTTCGGCCTTGGAGGCATCGATGCTGCGAATGAGGGCATGGGCGTGGGGCGAGCGCAGAATATGGCAATAGGCTTGAAACGGCAGGTTGAAATCATCGGTGTATTGGCCGTTGCCGGTCAATAGACGCGGATCTTCGGTCCTCGGTACCGGCTGTCCAACTGCAAATCGCACATCAATTCTCCTAAGCGGGATCCTTCGCCGCCAAAATGTAAGCGGGCGCGAAGTGCCTAGCAACTCCCTTTAGCGGATCAAATTATTTCCGATTTGCGCAGGCGCGCTATTTCTTCTCCGCTTAGCCCCAGAATGCGGCTTAAGACCGCGTCTGTATGCTGGCCCAATGTGGGCGGCGCCTTGTCATATTCGATTTGGGTTTTGGAGAATTTGAGCGGATTGGCAACCACCGCCATGGTCCCGGCCAAAGGATGCGCCAACTCCGCCTTCATTTCGCGGGCCACCACTTGCGGCTCGGCAAACACCTGATCCATGGTGTTGATGGGCCCGCAGGGCACCGCGATTTTGGGCAATTCCTCCATCCAGTGATGGCTGGCGCGCTTTTCGATATGGCCCTGCATGATATCGGCAAGAGCGCCTCGGTTCTGCACGCGGTCGGAATTGGTCTGAAAGCGCGCATCGTCGGCCAGTTCCTCTTGGTCCACATACTTGCAGAAG
>CAUZTZ010000372.1:0-4195 GCA_963582805.1 Alphaproteobacteria bacterium | reverse complement strand
TTGAGGTTAGAGATTGGCGGACCGTTGAGGCCTTGATACCGAAGTTCACGTTCTCAGGAAGTGAACCCGTGGCCTTGGCTACTTTGAACTTGTTCAGTTGCGCGACAACCACGCTAACGATGTTGCCGTTCTCGTCATAGATCGGTCCACCACTGTTACCGGACTGCGCGGCTGCGTCCATTTGGAACTGACCGCTGTCGTCACCAATACCACGAACGGCACTGACCATGCCACCGGTCACCTTGATGGTATTGCTGTACAATTCTCCGTAGGGAAAGCCCGCGACCAACACACTCTCGCCCAACTCAACGTCCCCTGATCGTAGTAGTCCGTGGGCGACAAGCGGAACTACCCTGATGCCAAGCTTCTTGATTAGGGATTTTGTCTCGGCAGATGCCATTTCGAGTGAGCCGAGTTTCAGGAGAGCAAGATCATTTCTTCTGTCGGTGGAAACCAGAGCCGCTCGGGATTGAGTGTTGGCGTTATCACCCACGGTTACCCAGTTCGACAACAGCGATATTCCGCGCCGCCCGCCGGGCCCAACCCAATCGCCGGCTATGGGCAGCAAATCCTCATGCGCCTCCATCAGCTCGGCGCGGGCCAGGCTTTCGATGTCGGCGCCTATGGGGCCGGCGCTGGACACCGCGCATATGGCCAACGCACCGGAGCGGGAGACATTGACATGGAACGGGCTGGCGCCTGACGCGTCCAGCACATGGATTTTGCGATTGGCGGAGCGGACCAGCCGGTGGGCCCCCGCATCCCAATCCCGGTAATTGGCCAGCGTCCTGGCGATCAGCGCTTCGGATGTCAGCCTTGGGCCCCGGCAATACCAGACATGCATTTCCGCCTCCGGGCGCGGGCGCTTCATTCGATCACCTGTTCGATAATATTGCGGAAATTTTCGCCCATTTTTTCGAGAGACTCTTTAGTATAAAGGTCCCGGTTGTGGCGGATGGTCAGCCGGAAGCGGCCGCCGGTGACGCGCATGAGGAAATTCATGACCAAATTGTTTTGCGGGTTTTCGGGCCCCCGTGATCTTGGAAACGGCAGGTCCGGCGCCTGGATCAATTTGGAGCCCCGGAACATCTGATCATATTGGCCCTGATAGTTGAAGGTCACGTTGGGGGGCGGATAGTCCGGCCAATTGGCCCCGGCCTCGGTCAGATAGCGAAGCGCGCCGTAACCGAAACCGTTGTTCGGCACTTGGGCGCGGGCATCGCCGATGGTGCGGATATTCTCGGCCAGGCTCGCGCCCGGGGGGCAGCGCAGGATCAGCGGGTAAAAGGCCATGAAAAAGCCGGTGGTGGCGCTCACATCGATCGGCGCGGCGGGATTGTGGCGGCCATGGTGCAGCATGGAAATGGACAAGGTCTCGCCGTCCGGCAGCCAGTCCCGGAGCGCGTAGTAATAGGCGGTCAGCAGCACCGGCTCGGTCTCCAAGCCGCTGCCCAGGGTGGCAATGCGCAACAGCTTCTCGGTCTGGGTTGGATCGAGCCAGATCACATGGACGTCGAACTGGCCGTCGGTGTTAAGTTCGCATTCTTTGTCGGTCAAAAGCGGGCCCGGGTTAGCGGCGACCTGGCTTTGCCAATAGGGGATTTCGGCGCGCAGCTCGTCCGATCCGGCGTACGCAACCAGGGCATCGGCCCATTCCGCACCGCTGGCGGTCTTGGCGGCGGGCTGAAACGCGCCCTCATCCAGTATTTGGAAATAAGCCGTCTCCAAATCCTTGACGAAAATGCGCAACGAGAATCCGTCGAAGACCAGGTGATGGGCGGCGATGCAGATGTGCGATGCGCGCCGGCCGCCGAAATCCAGTAAATAGACGCGCGCCAGCGGCCCGGTGGTTACATCGAAATGGCTGTGCAGATCCACCAGCAATTCTTTGGTGACGGTATCGAGCTCACTTGTCGGCGTGGCGGTGAGGTCGTGATAGAAAAAGGCCGGCCCATGGGGTTGGTCCGAGGCCCTCTGGCGCCAGACGCCGCCGGATTGCACGAAGCGGTGGCGGAAGGCGCCGTGATGATTGATGACCGCATCGACGGCCTCGCCAAGCACGCTCGCGTCCACCGGGACCGCGAGGCCAAGCAAGGTGCCCACATTCCAGTGGTTCTGGTGGGTGAACTTCTGGCTGAAGAACCAGGCTTGGGTTGGGGAAATCGGTATATCGGCCGATGCCGGCAGCGCTGCGTCTTCGCCAACTGGCGGAACAATCGGCGTGGCGCGGGATGCGATCTTTTCGATGGATTGGTAGCGGATGATATCTACTGGTTTAATTGAATAGCCGGCGCCTCGGATGCGTGCCGACACCAATGTGGCCAAAAGGGAATCGCCTCCGAATTCCGAGAACGTGTCGCGGCGGCCGATCTTGGCTTCGCCGAGCAATTCCGCCCAGATGGCCGCGATCGCCTTTTCAGGCTCAGTAACCGGGCTGACATACTCCGATTTTCGCAAGATTTCCGTGGGCGCCAGGTCGGCCAATTTGCGCCGGTCCGGCTTTTGCGCATCGGTTTTCGGAATTTCGTCCAGGATGACGATGTGTTTGGGGACCATATAGTCCGGGACCCAGGCCAAAATTCGGCTCTGAATATCCGTGGCAACGTCATTATCGGGGACGCTGCGCGGCGTCTTCGCATCGAACGTAACGAACGCGGTGAGGATAAAATTGCCGCCGCTGCCGACGGGCAGGATCACCGCCTCGGCGACGTACGGGACGCGCTGGATCGACGTCTCGACCTCGGCGACGTTGACCCGGTAGCCGTTTATTTTCACCTGCAAATCCCGGCGCCCCAAATATTCCAGGGCGCCCGAGGCCCCGATCCTGCCGAAATCGCCGGTGCGGTAAATGGGGCGGCCATCGGCACCGTCGATATAGCGGGCGGCGGTAAGCTCGGGCTCGCGCCAATAGCCGGCGAACAGGAACGGTGAGATGATGCCGATCTCCCCTTCCCGCCCCAGCGTCGGAAATCCTTCCTCGCTCAAAAGCACGATCTCGGTGCTTTCTGCCGGGAAGCCGACCGGAATAATATTTCCGTCCACCACGGTATCGGCGCTCAAAAAATTGAAGGTGACCAGAACTTCGGTGCTGCTCAGGCAGTTGACGAACAGGCAATCGGGCGGAAACTTGCCGCGGAACAATTCGAAATCCGATACCAGACAGGTGTCGGAGCCAACGCGCATGGTGCGCAAGGCAAGATGTTTGGCGGTTTCGATGGAGCGCACGAAGAGGCGGAAATAGCCGGGCAAGGTTCGGAACCGGGTAATGCCCTTGGTCTCCATCCAGCGCAGCAGGTCTTGGGGCGCATATTCCTTGATATCGAAGGGCAGAAGCGCGCCGCCGTTCAATAACGCGCCATAAATGATCGGTTGCGAGGCGCCGACGGAGTAGGACGAAACCAGCGCGATTTTCTCGTCCGCGGCATAACGCTCGGCGTTGGTATAGGCGTGCATCTTGCCCAAGAGGGTCCGGTGGCTGTGGGTGACGCCGAGCGGTTTGCCGGTGGAGCCCGATGTGAACACAATATAGGCGAGATCGTCCGCCGCCGGGTACGGGATCGGCGCCGCCTCAGGCGCGGGCGCGATCAATTGCTCCCACAGTACCGCCGGGGCGCCGGCGATTTCGGCGATCTCTTGGCCGAATTCGCGGTTAGCCCGATCCGAGATAACCAGCGCCGGCTGAGCGCTATCGGTAATGGCGCGCAACCTTTGCAGGGAATGGGACGGATCGAGGGGCAGATAAGCCGCCCCGGCGCGCAATACCGACAGCATGGCGACGATCATTTCCGCGCCATGGCCGAACAACAACATGACCGGTCCGGCGCCCGGGCTGAAATTATAGATATTGCCGGCGGCGTTCGATATCAGCCGGCTTAATTCGTCATAACGGATCCTATGGCCGCCATCGTCGATGGCGGTATGTTCGGGATATTGAGCGGCGATTTGTCCGAACCGTTCCGAGACCGAGGCTTCGGTCACGCTAAGCGGAAATTCGGTACAAGGCCAGTCCGGCAAAAGCCGCGCGCCAGGATTGTTGAGACTGTGGATGGGGCGGGGCGGCAATCCCAAATCATGGGGCTGGCCGGTCGGCCGGTCGGGCGCGCCAAGCCCAGTGGCAAGGGCCAGCTTGATCGTGTCGGCCATGGTCGCCACGCTGCTTTCGTCAAACAAACCGGCATTTCCGACCAGAACCAGG
>CAUZTZ010000371.1:0-4259 GCA_963582805.1 Alphaproteobacteria bacterium | reverse complement strand
TTCTATGAAGAGGTGCTGGGTCTGAAAGATGGCCCGGTGCCCAAGTCACATCGGCCCTTGCGCTGGGTCTATGCCGGCGAAACTCCGATCATTCATATCTCGCAAGGGGGCGCCGATAAGGGCGATGCTCCCAAGGACAGCGAGATATTTCAGCATGTCGCCTTCCGCGTCACAGACATGGACGCGGCCAGGGAGCGCATCGAAAATCTGGGCATTGAACACCACCTCAATGCCAATGAAAAATTTTCGGTTCGGCAGATATTTTTCGACGATCCCGACGGCGTCACTATCGAATTGATAGAAGTGGGCGGGCCTAAAACCTAAAACCATTAATCCAATAATCAGCGGAGCAATCCAATCATGGGACAAAGACACGACAGTATTCTCAGCACCATCGGCAACACGCCGGTGGTCAGGATCAACAAGCTGGCGCCCGCCAATGTGAACCTTTTCGTCAAGATCGAAGCCTTTAATCCCTTGGGCTCGGTCAAGGACCGCCTGGCCCTTGGTGTGATCGAGGCCGCCGAGAATTCGGGCGATCTCAAGCCGGGCCAGACCGTGGTCGAGGCGACCAGCGGCAACACCGGCATCGGTCTTGCCATGGTCTGTGCGCAGAAAGGCTATCCGCTGGTAGTGACCATGGCTGAGAGTTTCTCTGTCGAGCGGCGCCGGCTGATGCGTTTTCTGGGCGCCCAGGTGGTGCTGACGCCGGCCGTCGAAAAAGGCACCGGCATGGTCAACAAGGCGGCCGAGCTGGCCAAGGCTCATGGCTGGTACCTGACCCGCCAGTTCGAAAACGAAGCCAACCCGGACATCCATTCGAAAACGACTGCGGTGGAAATCTTAGCCGATTTCGATGACACCAAGCTCGATTACTGGGTGACCGGGTTTGGCACCGGCGGCACCCTGAAGGGCGTCGCGCGGGTGCTCAAAAAGGAAAGCCCCGATACCAAAATCATGGTCTGCGAGCCCGCCGACGCCGCCATGCTCACCGACGGCTCGCCGCAGGAGCGCAACGCCGACGGCTCGCCTGCGGCCGGCCATCCCGCCTTCAAGCCGCACCCGATGCAGGGCTGGAGCCCGGACTTCGTTCCGAAGATCACCGGCGATGTGATCGGTATGAACGTGATCGACAAGCTGATCACCATTGCCGGTCCCGACGCCATGAAATGCAGCCGCGATTTGGCGACGCAAGAGGGCATTTTCGTCGGCATCTCGGCGGGCGCCACCTTGGCCGGCGCGCTTCAAGTTTGCAAAGAAGCCGCCGACGGCGCCAATATTCTCTGCATGCTGCCCGACACCGGCGAGCGCTATTTGTCGACGCCGCTATTTGCCGAAATCGAAACCGACATGAATGATAAGGAGCGGGAAACTTCTCAATCGACGCCCGGCTATCATCTGCCAGCGGCCGAGTGAACCCTTAAGGAGGTAGTCATGCCAGGACCCGATACAATAACCCAGGCGGAAACCAGTGTCAGCGGCCCGCCGAAATTCAAATCCGTCGACCATCTCAGCGTACCCTGCCGCGATCTGGAAGAAGGCATCCGCTTTTACCGCGATGTCCTGGGCGGCGAACTTGTGGTGCAGGAGGCGGCCTTTGCCCTTTTCAACATCGCCGGAACGCGCATCGGTATAGGATCGGCGGGCTGTTCCTTTATGGAGGAACACGCCGAGTATCCGCATTTCGCATTCCTCGCGGGCGCCGAAACGATGACCCATACGAAAGAATGGCTGGCCGCTTGCGGCGTGCCCAGCTCGAATTTTTGGACCCGCCAGGGGATCGAAACCTTGATGTTCTTCCGCGATCCGTCGGGCAATGTGATAGAGCTGTTTTGCGAAAAAGGGTTCGAAGGTGCCGCGGATCTGCCGCGCGGCGTGGCGCAGGGGCATGGCACCACCATCGATATCGACGCGCTCCGCTATGCCAGTTGGAGCGTGCCCGGCGCTTAAAATATTTCGATGCTGACGTTGTATCACTTTTGGAGCTCCACCTGCTCGCGGCGGGTGCGTATCTGCCTCGCCGAGAAAGCCATCGAATGGCAAAGCCATCATATTGATATCACCAAAAAGATGGACAATCTGGAACCGTGGTATCTGGCGCTCAACCCCAACGGGGTGGTGCCGGCCTTGGATCATGACGGCAATGTGGTGATCGAAAGCAACGTCATAATCCAATATCTGGACGATGCGTTTGCGGGCCCTCAGCTGACCCCACAAGACCCGCTCAAGCGCGCCAAGATGCGCGAGATGCTCGATAAGTTCGAGCATGTGGTGCACGCCAACATCAATACCATCAGCTATAACCGCCGCCACGTGCCGAGGGTCAGCCATCTTTCCGAGGACGCGCAACGGGATCTGATCCTGCGCATCGGCAATCCCGACCGCCGCCAACGCATGCTGGAGCGCCTAAGCGCTGGCGTCACGGCCGAGGCCGAAGCCCGCGCCGAGGCGCGCCTCGCCGATATCCTGGACGAAATGGAAGCCATGCTGGAAGGGCGCGACTGGCTTTTGGGCGCGTTTAGCCTTGCCGATATTTCCATCGCGCCGTTTATGGAGCGCATGGCGGCCAACGGTCTCGATGCGCTGGCCGATTTCTCGGTGCGGCCGCGGCTCGGCGCCTGGTGGCAGAATATGCAGGCGCGCGCCGGTGTCATCGAAGCCTTCGCCTTTGCCAACCCGGACGCTTAAGCGCTGCTATGTTAGGCGGTATTCTTGCACTATTGTCGGCGGCCAGCTTTGGGCTGAACGATGTTTCGATCCGCCGCGGCGTGCTCACCGGCACGCCGTTTCAGGCGATGGCAATCTCGGTGCCGGTGGGGGTGCTGGTATTTCTGATCGGCGCGTTGATTGCCGGGACGGCGGCAATGATGTTCACGTT
This sequence comes from Alphaproteobacteria bacterium, assembly GCA_963582805.1. Taxonomy (GTDB): domain Bacteria; phylum Pseudomonadota; class Alphaproteobacteria; order Rhodospirillales; family UBA2165. The sequence goes on along the minus strand of CAUZTZ010000371.1, from coordinate 1,381 downwards.
TTCGCCGGCGGCCTATTTGTTCCTGTCGCTCGGCGGTATCGTGCATTTTGTCTGGGGCCGCTATTGGAATTACAGCGCCATCCGCGCCTTGGGCACCAACCTCGCCGGGCCGGTCCAGCAAACCACGCTAATCGTATCGCTCGGCGGCGCGGTGTTGTTTTTGGACGAAGTGCTGACGCCGCTCCGCCTGGTCGGCATCGGTCTGATCCTGTTGGGCTCGCTGGCCATCTTGAAAACCCGAAATGCGCGGGCAGCCGCGCCGCCGCCCAAAGCAAAAACCACCAATGGGTTCGAGCCCAAATATCTGCAAGGCTATGTGTTCGCTGCGCTTTCGGTCCTCGGCTTCGGCTCGTCGTCGATTTTCGTCCGCGCCGCCCTGCAAGGCACCAGCCCCGGCGCCGGGCTGCCGGGCGGCGTGGTCTCTTACGTAGCGGCGAGCCTGATTATCGCGGTCTTGCTGCTTGGCCGCCGCCGCCGCGACCAAGTACTGGCCGTCGATGCGCGTTCCTTGCGCTGGTTTGCTTTTTCCGGCGTGCTGGTATGCCTCTCCCATGTGTTTCGTTTCATGGCCCTGGCCATCGCCCCGGTGACGGTGGTGGCGCCGCTATTGCAGACGCTGATAATATTCCGTGTGATCTTCGGCTGGTTCCTCAACCGGGATCATGAGGATTACAGCTTTTGGACTTTGGCCGGTATCGCCATCTCGGTACTCGGCGCCTTCACCCTATCGATCAGCGCCGATTTCGTGGCCGCAAATGTGCCGATGCCGGATATCCTGCTGGAAATCATTGGCTGGCACTGGCCGTAAGGTTACCGCCGAAATACGACTACACGCCTGAGCCTGCGATCAGCGCGCTATTGGCGCGCAAATTGGCGGCGAGGATGCCCAGCAGTTTGGCGATAAACGGATTGGTGCCCTCCAGCTGTTCTTCGAAGCGCTGGCGGGTGATGGTATAAATCTCCGCCGTGCCGCCGGCGGCGCGCGCCGTGGCCATGCGCACCGAATTATCGATCAAAGCCATTTCGCCGAACAGTTCGCCTTCTTCGAGGCTGCCGAGGATGGTATCCTGATCATCGGCGGTGGTGAATATTTCGATGATGCCGGACTTCACGATATAGGCCTGATCGCCCAAGTCGCCTTGCGCGAAAACCAGCATGCCTTCTTCCAACTGGGACGCCGCCATGTTGCGCCGCTGGTCCGAGCGCCGGTCGCTCTCAACCCGGCGTTCGGCGTCGACTTTGGCCAGCTTGTCGTCGTTCGACGGCTCCGGCATTTCAACGATTTTTTCCATCCCCTGCATATGGGAACGAAACAAATGATTGCAACCGTTTAGCCCATTTCTTTAATCCGGCAGGATGGCGTTGATGATCACTGCCGCGC
>CAUZTZ010000370.1:0-4287 GCA_963582805.1 Alphaproteobacteria bacterium | reverse complement strand
GGGTATTGAAAGCCGTGCCCGATAGCCGGCTCTATTTAAAATATTTCAATCATTACAGCCAGGAATCCATGCGCAAACGCTGGGAAGATAAGTTCGCCGACAATGGCATCGGGCCTGACCGGCTGATATTCAACAGCGGCATGGATGATCGTGCCAGCCACCTAGAGTTGTATAGCGCCATGGATATTGCGCTGGACCCGTTCCCCTTCAACGGTGCCACGACCACCTTTGAGGCGATGACCATGGGGATGCCGGTGATTACCCTGCTGGGCAAAAATTTTGTCGACCGGGTGGCGGCATCCATCGCCACCCATGCCGGATTCCCGGAATTCATTGCCAAATCCGAAGACGACTATGTTGGCCTCGCGGTGGAAATGGCCAGCGATCCGGTAAAGCTCAATACGCTCCGTCAAGGCATGCGCGATGCGTTGCACCAATCGGATATCTGTGATTCGGAACCCTATGCGCGGAGCGTCGAAGCGGCTTTCCGGGACATGTGGCACACCTGGATCGAAACCGGGGGCTACCGGGAAAATTAGCCCGTTACCGGGCGGGAGGCGTCGTAATCCGGCGCAAATGGTCGGCGATATCGGCAACTGCCGCATCCGGCGCCTCGCCGGGCCGACGCTTGAACAGCGTCACATTTTCGTGCCACGGGTCTTGCTGAGGGGTTTCGCCCAGCCGCCCGGCGCCGCCGAACCAGCGCCAGTCGGGCGCCGGCGCCGTCAGCGCGAACGTCGGCACACCAACCCCGCCGGCGACGTAGAGCGCCGTATTCTGGATCGTTACGACCGCGTCCATAGCGGCCACCTGCGCGGCAAATCCGTCCAGATTCTTGATCGGATCAATGCCCGGATCGCTATGGATTTCAATACCGCTTTGGGCGCGCAATGTTTCGATCTTGCTTGCGTGGTCACCATATTGCAGATTGACCCAGGTGATGCCGGGCAAGCTTAACACCGGTAGCAACGCCTCCAGCGAAACGCCTTTCGGCGGATTGCTGGCCCAGGATATGCCGACAACGAATTCACCGTCCATATCCCGGTAACGCTTATCCATGGCGTCCCGCAATCCGTCATCGACGCGGAGGTAGCGTCCCAAAGGGCGGAACGACCTCAAATCGGGCCGCAACCATCGCGGTAAGTCTCCGATGGGAAGTTGGAAGTCGAAATCCCCCGCTTCGCCAACCGCCTTCTGGCCGCGCTCGGACGGAACCACTGAAGCGACTTCGAACGAACGCTGGAACAGGCCGACCAGGCGCGGGTCCGTTTTGATGACGCATTCGGCGCCGGCTGCCAGCAATTCCGGTATCAATCCGGCAAACAACAATTTATCGCCGACGCCCTGCTCGTCCCAGATCAGCATGCGTTTGCCGGCGGGCGGCGATCCATCCCATTTGGGAAAACGGGGAATTTGGGGCGGTTCGGTAAAATTCTTTGCCCGCCAGCGCCAATCATATTCGCGCCACCCCTCGGCCAGCTCGCCGCGCGCCAATAGCGCGTGCGCCAGGCTGTGATGGGCGGCGGCGAAATCGGGCGCAAATTCGATGGCCAGCCGGTAGAATTTGACGGCGCGGTCCAAGCGTCCTCCGGCATAGGCGGCGCGCCCGATATTGAACAGAATATCCGGATTTTGCGGCTGGCCGCGCAGCGCCCTCTTCAAATGAAGCTCGGCATCCTCATGACGCTCGAGACCGGCCATCACGGCGCCCAGATTGGCCTCGACGACGGGGTTTCCGGGCGCCGCCTCCAAGGCCGTCTGCAAGCAATCCGCGGCCTCCTGCAGCGCGCCTTGCTCGTGCAGCAAAATTCCCAGGTTGCAATGGGCGTCGGCCAGATCCGGCGCGATCCTGATCGCCTCGCGGTAGCTGTCGGCGGCGGCATCAAGCGCGCCTTGTTCTTGTCGAACCACACCCAGATTGGAATGAGCTTCGGCCATGTCCGGATCGGCATTGATGGCCTGACCGTAAGCCTCGGCCGCCTCGCCGAGTAAACCTTGCGCCCTGAGCGCCAGCCCCAGATTGCAATAGGCGTCGTTGTAGCCGGGATCGGCAACCAATGTCTGGCGGAACAAACCGGCGGCGGCGGCCGGATGCCCGCTTTGCAGACCAACTGCGCCCAGATTGTGGAGCGCCTCGGCATTGGCGGGCTCCAGCGCCAAGACGCGCCGGTACAACGTTTCGGCCTTGTTCAAGTCGCCGTTGCCATGGGCAGCCAACGCATCGGCCAAAATGTTTGGCGCGGCATCAGCCATTGCAGGCGTCCTGATCAATGGATTGCCATGGCCCGCCAAGGGCTGCGCAAGGCCCACCCCAAGTCATCGTCACACCCGCCAAATCCCATTTTGCCATTTGCGGCTTTCAATTTTGGTCCCGGCAAACATTTAAATAGGCAATAATTGCCGGGTGTTAACCAATTTTTGACACAAGAAGTCTTAATTTTTAGGAAATCTGAGATGCATTCAATCCCGCATGCCGAATAAAGCGGGACATTAAAAAATAAGGAACATAAACGTGGGCACCCTCTTTGAATTTCTGAGAAGTCTCGGAGCCGTTCGCCTGGGCGTAATGGGCTTGGTCTTTTTGGCGATGGCGTTGTTTTTCGTATTCGTAACCCAGCGCTTTACCGGCACCGATATGGAACTGTTATATTCGAATCTCGAACCTTCGGATTCCAATCAGATCCTTCGCCAGCTGGAATCGCAGTCGGTTCCCTTTCGCGTTGACGCCGAGGGCTCACAAATTTTGGTCCCGGCCGACGATGTCGCGCGGCTGCGGCTCATGCTCGCCGGCGAGGGATTGCCCGGCGCCAGCACCATTGGTTACGAAATTTTTGATGATGTCAGCGCCATCGGCACGACAAACTTTTTGCAGAATATAAATTTAATTCGTGCCCTCGAAGGAGAGTTGGCGCGCACCATACGTTCGCTCAAAATCGTTCAGGCCGCCCGGGTGCATTTGGTGCTGGCCAAACGGGAATTGTTTTCCCGCGAAAAACAAACCGCCAGCGCCTCGGTGGTCATAAAAATGCGCGGCGCCCAGCGTCTCGCCAACGAACAAATCGCAGCCATTCAGCATCTCGTCGCCGCCGGGGTTCCCGATCTTGAGCCTGGCAAGGTATCGCTGATTGACGACCGCGGTAATTTGCTGGCACGCGGCGATGACGAAAATACCGATCAATCGCGGGCGGGAGAGTTCGAAGACCGGCGCCTGGCGTTCCAGCGGCGCATGGCAGGCGAAGTGACGGCGCTTTTGGAAAAATCGGTCGGCCTTGGCAACGCCAAGGTCACCATAAATGCCGATTTGGACTATGACCGGATTTCGACAACCGAAGAGACCTTTGATCCAGATGGTCAGGTTGTCCGCTCAACCAACTCGGTCGAAGAGAGCGCCCAAAGCCGGGATGCCGAAGGCGGCGATCCGGTTACCGTGGGCACCAATCTGCCCGACGGCGCCGGCGCCGATGAAGGCGGCCAATCATCAACCAACCAGGAATCGCGGACCGAAGAAACCGTCAACTTCGAAATATCCAAACGAATCATCAATCATGTCCGCGAAATCGGCCTGATCAAACGTCTGTCTGTCGCCGTTCTGGTCGATGGCATCACCACCATCAACGACGACGGCGATCCGGTCTACGCGGAACGCACCAAGCCCGATATGGACAATTTGGCCAAGCTGGTATCCACGGCGATCGGCTTCAACGAGGGACGCGGAGATACGGTCGAAGTGATCAATATGCGCTTCGCCGCCATCCCGATCGAACCCGATGTGCCCTTGGATTTGTTTTTCGGGTTGCAGAAAAATGACCTTTTGAAGATTGCCGAGGTTGTTGTCCTCTCAATCCTTGCCATATTAGTCATACTGCTTGTTGTACGGCCTTTGGTATCGCGCGCCTTTGAAGCGCTGCCGGCGGCGACGGCGGCGGCCGAGCAGAAGCTCCTGGAGCAGCGGGCAGCCGCAACCGCGGCCTTGGCGCCGCCCGAAGCTGCCTCGACCGAGGCCGAACATCAGTTCGAGGAATTGATCGATATCGACCGGGTCGAGGGCCGCGTGCGCGCGTCGTCGGTGAAGAAGGTCGGCGAAATTGTCGAAAAGCATCCCGAGGAAGCGCTTTCGATCATTCGCAATTGGTTGTATCAAGAAGCCTAAAGGAACTATTGCCCCATGGCTCGTTCGAAAGACACGTACCGGAATTTATCGGGCGCTGACAAGGCGGCGATTTTCATGCTCTCGTTGGAGCAGGAGTATTCGTCGAAGTTGTTTGAGTTGATGGATGTGGAGGAGAT
>CAUZTZ010000369.1:0-4313 GCA_963582805.1 Alphaproteobacteria bacterium | reverse complement strand
ATTGGTGAGTTTTTCTTACAACTCTTATATCAAGAAAGATTGATAATTATGGGTGCATTGGAGATAAAAAACTTGGCCGTCATTACGGAAGTCTGTGACGCCTTCAACAGACATGACGCCGAAGGTATCCTTGACCATTTCGTGGAAGACGCCGCTTGGCTCTTATCGCGTGGTGTGCCGCCTGACGGTCAGACATTGATCGGCAAAAGCGCGATCCGCGATATGCTGCACCAAAGGTTTGGCTCGATCCCCGACATGGCTTGGAATATCAGCAGCCATTGGGTTGGCGGAAACAGGGGTTGTTCTGAATGGCGGGTAACGGGAACGGAGGCCAACGGAAACAGCTTGAACTGGCTTGGCTGCGACCTTTGGGAGTTGAACGCCGACAGTAAGGTTATCCGCAAAGACACCTACTGGAAATATTCTGGTGGAGAATACTGAGATTGATCGGTCTATCTGATTCATATCGGCGCCGCTATGCTTGATCGCCGCTTTGATGTCGTCCGGGAGCCCCCCAGACGTTAGCTCTGCGCTGAACAATCGCCGCTAAGAAATGGTCGAGCCGTCGAGATAATCTGACAGATGGGCGTTTAAATTCCGCGCGTCGTCACTAATCCTATCCGTGAGCACAGGTTTTCGGCGGCGCAGAAATTGGATTCCATCAGATCCAATCCAGGCACTTCCGTGACGATGCCGGCCCGTCGAAAATCTTCGATTGCTGGACTGTAACGGCGATTTATAGAGCGCCGACGTCTCTGCTTCGGCCTCAGCCGAACAGAAAATTCGCCGCACTCAGAAATTTTTGCGGATGTTCCAGCGCCGGCGAATGGCCGCAACGGCCGACTAAAATGACGTCGGCATGGGGAATGGCGGCGCTCAGCGCGAGGCTGTTTTCGGCGTAGGGAAAGGGCTGGTCGTTGCGTCCATGCATCATCACTACATCGGAGGAGAGCGCGCTCAGAATTTCCACCGGCAGCACCGCGGCGTCGACATATTGCTGCTTGCCGCCGGCGAACATGGAACGAAAATAAGGCCCGTATTCGCCGTCATGAAGAATTTTCATGCGGCTGTCCAATAGCGCGTCGGTTACCACCGACTGATCATAAACCAGGCATTCAACCGCTTCGCGTAATTGCGCCCGCGTCTCGGGGAAGGTCCAGCACAAATTGGTCGATTCGTTGACCTCGAAATGTCCGCCCATCGCGCCGGTGGTCAGCACCTTGGTCACTCGTTCATTGGCGGCGGCGAGACCAAGCGCCAACGATGCCGACAGCGAATGGCCAATAATACCGACCGGCCCGGCAGGCAAACGATCAAGCATGAATTGCGCCTGACGGCGCCACAGGCCGATATCGAAATAGGGCTCTTGCTGTTTGCGCCCCGATTCGCCGAAGCCGATGAGGTCGGTGGCGAAGACATGATAAGACGAGGCGAGCGGCTCGAGCACGAAGCGCCAATTGCCCATGGTCCCGGCGCCGGGACCAGAGCCGTGCAGCATCAGGATCGGAAATCCGGAACCGCCTTCCCAGAAATGGACGGACGTGCCTTCGAATTCTATATCCTGTTCCCTCAACGTCATCGGCCAATTCCCTGCGTCATTCCGGTTTCCATTCGCGGGCCAGTTTTTGCGCCTGTGCCAGTTGCACATCGGACATACCACCCTCCATGATGCCGCGGTTCTTGGCGACGCCATAGCTGTTTTCGTACATGAAGTCGAGGTTGTACTGGGCCCTTGCATTACCCTGCTCGGCGAGCGGCAGCCATTCTCGGAAGGCCGTGGCGTAATCACTACGCTCCCACGCTGCCACGCCATCACCCCAATCAGCCCAAGCAGACCCAGCGCTAAAGAGAAGCGCAACGGCGAGTGTGGCGACCAGCTGTTTCATGCGGGAAAGTCTAATTGAATTAGGGGCCGATGGGGAGTCGAGGCGCTAGGGGTATTGGGTGTCGGGGCCAACACCTGAGCTACCCGCTTAATCGCCTTTGGGTGTCGGCGCCTCTCTTCTCCCTCCGCCACCACCCATGAACGCAAGCAACTGAGGCCAGCGCGATGGTTGAAGGATCTTATTCCGAATCACCCGTCGCGTCGTAACCGGACATGAGCCGATCTGTCATCCCGCACATGCCTTCCCAATCGGCCTCGCGAAACGAGTGCATGCGGGCGATGAACGCGGGGCCGATATAGAAGCGCTCATAGAGCATGTGACGGCCGGCAAATTCGGTCCCGACGGCGTCCCAAGCCGCTTTAAATAGCTTAAACCGATGCTCCGCGCTGTGCTCGGGTGTGGACCAGTAGGTTTCAAACTTCTCGCGCATTTCCGGGTTTTCGAGAACCGACATGTCCGAAGGCATTTGCATTGCGCCGCCGCCCATAAGCTCACGAAGTGTGGTGCATAATTCGTCGTAATGGGTATAGCACCAGTAAATCGCGCCATACATCAGCCGCCGGTTTATGTTCACATATCCGTTGGCCAGTGTTTCGTGATCATGCACTTGGCCCTGCACCATGCCGTCGATCATGCTTTCCATCGCCGCGATATGGCCGAGCGTGTCCTGAACCGCCGGTATTTTTATCGAGCCGGTGACCTCTGCGATACGGCGCGCAATTCCTGCAAGAAACCTTAGCTTGGAATGGTACCGCACCGTCGATTGGTGATTGCCCAAACTATGGGCCGCGGTGTCGTAGTAAATATCGACCGACAATTCGACGTCATCGTGAACGAACACCCGCTCCCACGGCACATGGACGTTTTCACAGATAACGATGCAGTCGGATTCATCGAATCGATAGGACAAGGGATTGTCGAACTCACTTACCGCATGCATTTCGAACGATTTGCGGGCCCATAGACTGAGGCCGGGCGTATCGATTGGGATGCCACAGGTGATGGCCTCTTTGTTAAATTCTGGCGCCAGTCTTTGAATATTTCCCAGCCATATCTCATGCGAAAACGGCGCGGCCGTGGCCAGCATTTTGACGCCGTCTACAATCACACCTGAGTCGTCCTCTTTCGACACGCGAAGAGCCGGCAGAGTTTTTCCACGCTCGACAAATGATTCCCGCTGGCGAATCCCCGGCGGCGGCGTCACCGCGTTGCAAATGAAAAGATCTTTGTCCCGAAGTAACTTATAGTATTCCACAACATTTTTAGAGAATTTGTATTTATCGGTATCAAAAATTTCAGGATGCATCGCTAAAGCAACAACAAAACCGGCGTAGAAATCTTGAGTCCGGCCCATCATGCCGTATGTTTGATCGGCTATATATTGGTGGCACTTCAAGCGGCGGATCAAATCTTTGCGGCTGCGCGGCATCAACCAATAAAGGGCGTGGCGCTCGCCCGCGTCTTCATAGGTCAGAAGTTCTTGATTGGCGGCCTCCCGTTTTAGATCGTAAATCATGGCAAAGGAATGCGCGGCATTGCGAAAGGCCGGGTGGGTGGTGACGTCGTCAATGCGTTCCCCGCCGAGATAGACGACCCGTCCATCGCGAAGAGATTCAAGATATTCGTCTCCGCTGATTTGCATGTTCCTCTCCCGCTCAAAAGTCGTATTAGAAAATACTGAAAATATGCGCCGACAAACCGTTCATAGCGGTGCCCGCGCACCACTCTCAGGCTGGAATCTAAACCCAGGCGACCTCTAATCTGGGCCAAAGCGCCCTTATGTATTGAGCCATGCTTGCCCTATCTTGATCGGCCCGACATCTAGCTCCAACGTATTTCAAGCGCGGGCCACCTATTGGAAATATATTTATTTAATGAGGAGGCTACTATTCGTATCAGTCTTCTACCCCGGACCTCAAGGCTGCCATTTTTAACCAACTGACGAATTCTGCGCTCGCTAAGGTTCAACAATCCGGCAGCCACACCCAGTGAAATAACATCTTTAAACATTTTCCATCACCCGCTTGATGTAAGGGATAGTCTCTTTCGCTGCTTTTGAATTCAACTCCACAAATTTTGTCCAAAGGTCTTTCAGCTTTTGCGGCTCTATCGGCTCTGGAACTTCCAGCGTTATATGCCACCAATGCCAAAACAGTATCGCCATGATATCGGTGGAGTAGTGCCGACAGATATTCTGAGCCTAGGCGACGATTAATTTCGGGGTCTTCCAGCTGAGCCACCACCTCCTCATCAGTTCCTTCCAGCCCAGTCACGCCAAAGCCGGGGTCGCGGGCAGTACTTGGCAAAATTTGGAGCAACCCTGTAAAGCCCCCGTTCTATGTACCACTTCCTGATAGAGTCTCAGGCACCGGTGGGCGCATGTTCAGAGCCTGATGCGGGCGGATGTGATTGTACTGTTTCAGCCAG
>CAUZTZ010000368.1:0-4317 GCA_963582805.1 Alphaproteobacteria bacterium | reverse complement strand
TAACCCAGATCCTGGATAACCGGCGTGACCACGGGCAGGGTCAGCAGCATCATGCCCAAAGGGTCCATGAAGGTGCCGAGAATAATATAAATCACCGACAGGGACAGTAAGATCATGATCGGCGGCACATCAAGGTGGCCGGCCCAGATGGTCAATTCGGCGGCAACGCCGGTCAGTGCAATGAAGCCGACGAACAGCTTCGCTCCCAGCACCAGGGCAAAAATATTGGCTGATTGCCGGGCCGTTTCCACCAGGGCGTCGCGGGTTTTGTCCCAATCCAGCCGCTTGGCCAGAAAACCAAGAATGACGGCGCCGGCGGCGCCGGCGGCGGCGGCCTCTGTCGGGGTGACGATGCCGGAATAGATGCCGCCCATGACGATCGTGAATAAAGCCAGGATCGACCATGTTCCCTTTAGCGCGACGACTTTCTGGTTCCAGTTCGTGGCGTCGCCCCGGGGTGCGAATTCCGGGTTTCGCTTGGCCCGGATCCAGACCATGACCATATAGACCAGGGCGGACAGAATGCCCGGGATCAGACCCGCCATTAACAATTGGCCGACCGACTCCTCGGTGAAGATGCCATAGAGGATCATCAGAATAGAGGGTGGGATGAGCGACCCGAGGGTGCCAGAGGCCGCGACCACGCCCGTCGCCAGGCCGGGATCATATTTGTGCCGCAGCATTTCCGGCACGGCGAGTTTACCCATCGCCGCCGCCGTCGCCAGGGAGGAGCCGCTGACGGCGGCGAACATGGCGCAACCGGCCACCGAGGCCAATGCCAGACCGCCATGCAGCCTCGACATCCAGACTCGTGCGGTATCATAGATATCGCGGGTAAAGCCGGCGTGAAACGCCACATAGCCCATCAATAGAAACAACGGCACGGCAACGATGGGGAAGCTGGCGATAAAGGAAAATGGCTCGATCGAGGCGTAAGCAAAGGAGGCGTCAAAGCCCCGTTCGAAATCGAATTCGTTGCCCGGCGACCAGCCCACCGCGAATATCATGCCGATGAAGCCGACGATGGCCATGCCAAAGGCGATGGGCACCCGAACCGCCACCAAGGTGAGCATCGCACCGAGGCCAAGTATGCCTAGTAGAAAAGGATCCATGATTTATCTAAATGCCTAAAAATCCGCACCGAGGATGCGTTCTTCCTCGGGCCTTGTGGCACTCGCCGTATCCGTGACAATGCCGTGTACCGATTGCACCGCATCGACCAGTAGACGCACCGTGAAAAGGGCGATGCCGAAAAAGACCGCGAACTTCGCCGGCCATTCCTGTAATTCCAATGGTCCGTCGACGTAGGAGCCGTACTCGACGGACTCCCTAAAGTCCGAAAATACGGCGGTGCCTACGATGATGAAAGCGATCAGGCCGATTATAACGCCGAAGGTCTCGAAGATGACTTTCCTGCGGTTAGGCATCCATTCCGTGAAGAGGGTGACGAAGACATGTTCCCGCGCCGCTTGCACGGATGCCAGCGGCAAAAAGACGATGAACACCATCAGAAACTCGCTGAACACCAAATCGTCGGGAATGGGTGCGGCGAACAGATAACGGCCGATCACCGAGACACAAATCATGATCGTCATGACGACCAGCGCGGCGACGGCAATCACAACCGAGATACGCTCAATCCACTGCAATAATTTCAATGTTGGACCGCGGGGTTCCGCCCAGTCCCAGATCGGAACCCCGCCCTTCTACACTTCAACGGTCAAGCTAATTCGTCGTCGCCCAGGGATAGCCTTTTTCAGCGACTATCTTTTTATACTTGGCGTGGACCGTTTCGAATTTGGCGATGAACGCCTCGCCGTCGACGCCCTTTGCCTTCATCTTGGCGAGCCAGTCAGATTTGAAGCCAGCCGCTGCCGCGACCCACTTGGCGCGTTCACCGCTGCTCAACTTATAGAAGGTCACCTTCCTGCCGTCGATGCCCTTGCTCATGGACGCCTTGGCTTCTTCCGCCGCGGCCATGTAATACCTGGCATAGACATCCATATATTCATCAGACGTTTTCACGAGGATATCCTGTAGATTTTGCGGCATGCTTTTGAACAACTTGGTGTTGATGCCGCCGCCATAACCCAATAACTGGCCCATACTGGCTTCGGTTAAATGGGACGCCACTTCATAATGTTTGTAGGATTTGACGAAGGGCGTGTAGTTGACCGTGCCATCAATGGTCCCCCGGTCGAGGGCCGCATATAGTTCACCAAAGCCGATCTTTACCGGCACCGCGCCCAGTGCCTTGAACAAATGCACCCAGCCGCCCGTGGCGCGGATTTTCTTGCCTTCCAGATCCGCCACCGAGGTCACCGGTGTCTTGGCCATTAACAATTGTACCGGGCCGGTGGTGTTGTTGAACAGGATGGTTACTTTGTGCCGGTCCGTTTCCTTTCGCAATTCTGGTGCGATCTGGCGCAGCTCGTGCCAGGTACGCATGCCAATCTAGGCGTCGGCGTGCAAAAACGGCGTATTCGAATAATTCCAAATTGGCAATTCGGCTGGCGTGTACACGCCAAGGATTGTGCCCGTATCGGACAGGCCGGAACCCACGGCCTTCATGGTCGCCTTGCCTTTGACCAGGGACTGGCTCCAGAAAAATTTTAACTTGAGATCACCGCCGGAGCGTTTCTCGAGCTCGGAGGCCCACCATTTCAAAGCCTCGGCGCGCGGGCCGCGTGGCGGACCAATATCGGAATAACGAAGCTCGTAAACCTTGGCTTCTGCCGTCGGAACGCCGTTCGGCGCGGCAAGGAAAACTGTGAACGCAAGTGCGCCACAAAGTACAAATCGCAGCATTTTAAAACCCCCGGTTAGGACAGTGTGCCTGTCAATTATCAACTGGCATTTTTCGAAATGCCTTAGTTTCATATGCAACAGTAGCGGCTAATTGCCAAAATGTGAACATTATTAGTCGTGACCAACTGATTATTGGCTTGGGATTGGTATTTGGCGCCAGTCAGTGCCGTCGGCGCAGGGTGGGATTTGCGCGATAATTTTTCGTCTTCGGGTTATACTGGCGGCACGTTAAAAGTGCATGGACTTTGGCGGCACGGGAGGAATGCGCGATGCATTTGTTTCAAAAACAGGCGGCGCGGGACATGGACGCCGCCTTGGCGCGGCTACCCATAATCGATCTGGGGCCGTATTTCCGCGGCACTGATGGCTCCCTGGAAATTCTGGCGTCGGGTTTGGCAGCCGCCTGCGCGGATGTGGGTTTTTTCTACATCACGAACCATGGGGTGCCCGAAGACCTGATTGAGGGCGCCTTCGCACAATCAAAATGCTTCCACGCCCTGCCGCTGGCGGTTAAGCAGGGCCTGCCTCTGGATCAGAACAATATTGGCTATATGGCCATGAACACTTCAATGCAGGCTCATTCCACGGTGCACACGGCGACTACGCCGAATCAAAATGAATCTTTTTTTGTAACCCACGACCGCGGTCCCGACCACCCGGACGTGGTCAATCAGACGCCCTTGCGCGGGGCCAATCAATGGCCGGACAATCTGCCGAATTTCCGCGCCGGCGTGATCGCCTATTTCCGCGCGCTGAATGAATTAGGACAGCGTTTGCTGCCGGCCTTCGCCCTGGCTCTGGGGATGCCGCCCGATTACCTGGATGATGATTTCTCGGACGAAAATAACGCTACCCTGCGGCTGCTGCATTACCCGCCGACTAAGGTGCGGGACAACAATTTCGGCACAGCGCCGCACACGGATAATTCCTTTATGACCATACTGGCGCGCATGGAGGTGCCGGGCTTGGCGCTTCGCCTATCCTCGGGGGAATGGCTGCCGCCGCCGCTGATACCGGGGACGTTTCTGGTCAATATCGGAAATATGCTGCGGCGCATGTCGAACGACAGATTTCTATCCACGCCCCATGGCGTCATCGTGGACGGGGAACAGGACCGCTATTCTATAGCCTATTTTCATAGCCCCAATCCTTACCGTATGATCCGTGTGGCACCCGCCTGTATCGACGCGGCGCATCCGGCGAAGTATGAACCGCGCCTCTATGCGGATATGATGCACGAGTTCTATCGCGCCAATTATTTCCATCAACAACAGCACGGCAAAATCGAAATCCAGGACGTATACGATTAGCCGGCGATATCAATAATAAAAAGGGGAGGATTGATCATGGACTTAGGTTTATCGGGACGCACCGCTATCGTCTGCGCATCCAGCCGCGGATTGGGTAAGGGCTGCGCCATGTCGCTGGCCATGAACGGCGTCAACGTCGTGGTCAACGGCCGCGATGAAGCTGTCACCATGGCGACGGCGGCGGAAATCCGCGGCGCCT
>CAUZTZ010000367.1:0-4318 GCA_963582805.1 Alphaproteobacteria bacterium | reverse complement strand
AAGGCAAACAGTCCCACCGGCATGGCCAGGGCGTATAACAGGAACGGATATTGCCAGCCGATGACGGCAAGGCCGCCGGCCACCAGCGGCATGGTGGCGTTGCCCACCTGGCCGATGGCCATGCGGATGCCGAACACCCGCGCTCTCTGCTTGTCGGCGAAAAAATCGGCGACCAGGACGATGGAGAGCGAGCCCAGCGAGCCCGCCGCGATGCCGGTAGCGAAGCGCAACGCAAGCAAGGTTTCGAAATCGGGCGCCAGGCCTGAGGCGGCGCCGGTGATGCCATAGAGAAAAAGCAAGGGAATGATGATCGTGCGGCGGCCATAGCGGTCGGCAAGCACGCCGGTGATCGGCACGAAAAATATGCCCGGCAGGGTAAAGGCGGTGATCACCAGCCCGATCTGTTCCGGCGCCACGCCAAGGGCATGGCGAATGGTCGGCAGGGCCGGCGATATGACCGATTGGCCGACGATGGTGGTCAGCGATATGGCGCAGATGAGTTGCAGTTGGCGGTTGGAGAAGAAGCGAATGCCGGCTTCGTCTTCCGCCGCCGCCGATGTTTCGGTGATCTCGGTTTCTCCTGGCTGGCGGTCAGTCCATGACCTAATCCGGTATGACCGCGGTGGCTTCCATTTCCATTTTGGCGCCTGCCTCGACGAAGCCCTTGACTTCAATCACCGCCATCGCCGGGTAGTGGCGGCCGATGATGTCCCGGTAGGCGGCGCCCACATCTTTCAGGGCGCCGAGATATTCCGCCTTGTCGCCCACATACCAGGTGATGCGCACAATATGCTCGGGCCCGGCGCCGGCTTCGGCCAGCACGGCGACGATATTGGCGAACGCCTGGCGTGCCTGGCCGGCGAAATCATCGGTCTCGAATTCTTCGTTTTCGTTCCAGCCGACGAGGCCGGCGGTAAACACCATGGTTCCCTTGGCGGCGATGCCGTTGGCGTATCCCTTGGCGCGCGGCCACCCCGGTGGTTGCAGCATTTCCATTGGCCAATTTCCTTCAGCGGTGCCATTTTGGCGACGATTTGGATTGACGCCAAGGACGATTTGGATTGCCAACAAGAGTGTCGCTTAAAAACCCGATGGTCAAATCCGAACTGCGGTCGCCGTGATTTGCGGCGTCTCCGACCGGTGCTAGACTGCGACTTTGAACGCCTGCCAAGGAGCGTCATTCATGCCGCGCACTCTTATAATTGCCGTTAGCCTGTTGCTGGCCGGCTGCGTAACCTATTCGTCCAGCGGCGGCCAGTCGGTCAGCCTTGCCAGCCATCTGAATTATGCCACCAAAAGCGGCCGCCTCGCGGTGATGGTTCTGGGCGATCCGTTGCCCGCCAATCGGGATACGATCGAGGCGATGTTTGTCCGCGCCCTGGACAGCAATTTTGCCGGCCTGAAAACCACGTTCGCCCCGACCAAGCTCATGGTTCCGGCGGCCGATAAAATCTTGCTGGTGTTCGATCCCGAGGCAACCGCCATCGCCAGCGAATTGTGCCGGGCGCCATTGGAGGCCAAACACCGCCATCAGGGCCCCAAAATGCGCGCCGGCATGATCTTTTGCTTTGGCCGTGCAAGGGCCGAGGCTTGGGCCACCTTGCCCCGCCCCGGGTCCGTCTCCGATCCCCTGCTGGCCGAGGTGATCGAAGGCCTTGCTTTCCACATGATCCCCGACCGGCAAAGCAATTCCTACTGATCTCGGGGCAAATCCTCCGAGTGAAGCGGTTTTAAGAAACTTCATAACCAATTGAATTAACATTAGAATAATGAAAGATATGCATTTTTTGCATGGCTGAAATGTGCCTGCCCGGCTAACCAATGGCGGACAATTGGACTATATTCATAGGTAACGAACAACGCATGAAATGACCGGCGATCAATGCGCCGCAATTAAGGAGAATAATAAAATGAACACCGAAAACAACAATATCGATAATTTCGATCTGCCCGGCACCATGTCGACTGCCGCGTATATCCAGCACATCCGCATCCAGGCTCATGTGGAACAGGGCCGCGCCGTTGCCGAATTTATTGGCCGGTTGGGCGCCGGTTTGCGCAAAATTCTGGCTGGCAATCAAGATGCCAACGGAGCCGCGCCCGGCAGCGATCATGACCTCGCCCAAATGTCCGCCGCCGGCGGAGCCGACATCATCGGCCTTGCCAAATGGACGCCGGTACCCGGCGATGCCTCTAACGATCACAATCGCCGCGTGGCGTAAGCGGCGCCTGTTACCGCCGATCAGACTATCTGAATATCTGAAAAATGCCGGCCGCGCTGGTCAATCACCAGTGCGGCCGGCGTTTTTTATGGCCGCGATCTGCTTGGCGTTAAATTGCGCCAATCCGGTACGGCGGCTCAAATAGACCAGCAGCGCCAATCCCGAAACCCAGGCCAAAAGCTGCCAGGCGAGGATCGAGGGCACGCCGAAATCCCAGTGCGAAGGCGCCCGCCCGGGATTGCCGAAGATATCATTGCCGATCACCGTTCCCGGGCCGAGGGCGAAAAATATCCACAAAGCAGCCAGGAACCAGGCGCCGCCGGCGCGCGCGCGCCTCTGCTCCGGATTGGCGCCCAGTTCCAAAATACGGCGATGAAACGCGTCCCGGCCGGGGCGGCCATGGCGGTCGCGCAGCAACAGGGTGATCAGGAAACAGACCGCCAGATTGACGCCAAGACCCCAAAGCGCCGGATGCATGCTTAACGGCCAGACCGGCCATGGCGCACCGGCCAGAGCCGTAAACAGACCATGTCCCAAGGGCGTTACCGCCAGCACCGCCGCCAATCCGGCGATCAATCCTGCGCTCGCCGCCCGCCCCGAAAGGGCCGGCCAGCAGCAAACGGCGGCGAGGGGCACGCAAAGCTGCAATCCCAGGGCCATGGCCAGCCCGCCCCAATGAGGCAGATCGCCGGGATCGCCGAGGGAGATTATCAGCGCGGCGGCGATAGCCAAGAGGGCGGCGAAGCGGTTGAACCCCAATTCCCGCGCTTCGCCGCCGGGCTTGGCGGCGCGCCGCGTCCAAAATCCGCTTAAGGCGGCGACCAGTCCCAGCACCAGATTGGCGGCGAAGGCGTGCAGCGCCGCCAGACCGGTGAGCGCAATGATCGATGCCTTCCAGCCGTTGCCGCCCGCCAGCGCGGCCAGGGCGGCGCTGATCGGCGTACCGGTAAAAGCGCCGGCGGTCTCGGCAAGCCCGAGGGGCAGCGCAGCGGGCTCCAGCAAAATCAATCCGCCGATGCCCAGCAAGGCCGCCGCCGCGAACAGCGCCGATCCCATGCACAAGCCGGCCGGCCCGATGCCGTGGCGATACACAAGGCGGGGATCGGGATTGGCGAACAGCCAGGGCAGCGCTAACAGGAACAATAATCCGGCGAAGGCGGCGGCCATGGAAAATACCGCTGCGCCGGTCCAAAGGGCGCCTTGCCCGGCGACCGCGGTCAATCCGGAAAACGGCCGCATAAAGCCGGCCACCGCATAGGCCTGGCTAAAAGTTCCGCCGCCGCGCCCGCCAGTGGAACCCCACGGCCGCAAGTTTGGCAATTCGGCCAGCGCCGCGGCCAAGCCGCCGCTGCCGCCACTGCCGCCAATGGCATCCAGCACCATGCCGGCGATGGCGGCGATACCGGCAATGATGATGATGCCATGCACCCGGCCCATGGCGGCGCCGGCGGCCAGCCCGGCGGGCGCCGTGCCGAGGGCCAGCAATAGTGCCAGCAGAACCGCGCCCAGCTGCCGGCTGATGGCGCCATCGGTCATGGCGGCGGCGAAGTTTCCGGCAAGGCTCATGGCCAGCGCCAATAGGGGCACAAAGACGCCTAACGACGCCAGCGCCCAGATGGCGGGGCTGAGCCCGCGCCCGAAATAGCCGCGCAGCATATCCGCCGGGCGGCGGGCGCCGAGCAGTTCCTTGGCGATCCAGAAGCGTTTGCCAAGGGCGAAGCTAAGCATCGGCGCGGCGATCGCGGTAAGCGCCATATAGAGCGCCGCCAGCCCGCTTTCGCGCGCCATCCAGGGGATCACGAACAGCGCCAGGACGCCATAAAGGGCGGCCGCCGCGCCGAGGCCGAAGCCCGCCTTGATGACCGGCTCGGCGGGCCGCAGCCAAGCTTCGGCGCTGCCCATGCGGCGCACCTGGGCGGCGCTGACATAGAGGATATAGATGCCGAAGGCGGCGGCGCTGAGCGCCACAATGAGATTCTGTGTAAGGATCGCCCGCCTCCCCTTTGAACCCGCGATTTGTGTGGATCGGCGGAGTGTAGCATTTGCGCGCGCCGGGTAAAATCGGCGGCTGTCACGAATATCTCATTTCGCGGCAT
>CAUZTZ010000366.1:0-4362 GCA_963582805.1 Alphaproteobacteria bacterium | reverse complement strand
CGAAAAGAAATTCAAGGAACTGAACGAAGCCAACAACGTTCTCTCGGACGAGCAAAAACGCGCCGCCTATGACCGCTTCGGCCACGAGGCGTTCGAGCAAGGCGGCGCCGCCGCCGGCGGCCAGGGTTTCGGCCAGGGCTTCGGCTCCGGCTTCGCCGATATCTTCGACGAAATGTTCGGCAATTTCGGCGGCGGCGGCGGTGGTGGCCGCGGCGCCCGCCGTGCAAGCCGGGGCGCCGATCTCCGCTACAATATGGAGATCACTCTGGCGCAGGCCTATGCCGGCGCCAAAACCAATATTCGCGTGCCGTCGTCGGTGCAGTGCGGCGATTGCTCCGGCATCGGCTCCAAGGGCGGCGTGCAGCCCGATACCTGCCCGGCCTGCAACGGCCACGGCTCGGTGCGCGCCCAGCAGGGCTTTTTTACCATCGAGCGAACCTGTCCCACCTGTCAGGGTCAGGGCAAAGTGATCAAGGAAGCCTGTCCCAGCTGCCAAGGTTCGGGCCGCACCCGCCAGGAGAAAACTCTGGCGGTGACCATTCCGCCCGGGGTCGAGGAGGGCACCCGCATCCGCCTTTCCGGCGAGGGCGAGGCCGGCATCCACGGCGCCGCAGCGGGCGATCTATATATATTTATTTCGGTGTCCAATCACCGTATCTTCAACCGCGAAGGCCCCAACATATATTGCAAAGTGCCGATCCCGATCACCATTGCCGCGCTTGGCGGGCATATCGAAGTGCCGACCGTGGACGGCGCCCGGGCGCGCATCACGATCCCGGCGGGCACCCAGTCGGGCCACAAGTTCCGGCTTAAATCCAAGGGCATGTCGGTATTGCGTTCCCGCGAGCGTGGCGACATGTTCGTGCAAGCCAATGTGGAGACGCCGGTCAATCTGTCGAAGCGGCAGAAAGAGCTGCTGCGCGAATTTGATGAAGAATCCGGCGGCGCCAAAAACAATCCGGAATCGGAAGGTTTTTTCACCAAGGTCAAAGATCTGTGGGAGGATCTGAAGGACTAAAGACAAACGGGGACTGCCATGAAAATCGGAATTCTCGGGAGCGCCGGGCGCATGGGGCAGATGCTGGTGCGCCAGGTAGCCGATACCGCCGGCGCTGAATTGGCCGGCGGCACGGAAGCACCGGGCCATGCAAGCCTCGGCGCCGACATTGGATTGAGCGCCGGGCTCGAAGCTGCCGGGTTAACAATCACCGATGATGCGAGCGCAGTTATCGCCGCTGCCGACGTGGCTATCGAGTTCAGCTTGCCCGCCGCCACGGCTCGCCATTTGGAACTGGCCGCCGGGTCCGCGACACCGCTGGTGATCGGCACCACCGGCCACGATGCGGCCCAGATGGGCCTGATCGAAGCCGCCGCCAAACAAACTGCCATCGTCAAGGCGATGAATTTTTCGGCCGGCGTCAATGTGTTGTTCGCGCTGACCGAACGGCTGGCCGCTACCTTGGACGAAGCGTTCGACATCGAAATTGTCGAGATGCACCACAAGCACAAGGTGGACGCGCCGTCGGGCACCGCCATTGGCCTCGGCCAGGCGGCGGCCAAAGGGCGCGGCGTTGATCTGGACGCAAAATCCGTGGCCGGCCGCGACGGCATTTCCGAGCAACGGCGGCCCGGCGATATTGGGTTTGCGAGCCTGCGCGGCGGCGATGTGGTCGGCGAGCATTCGGTGATCTTTGCCGGCGCCGGCGAGCGGATCGAGCTGCACCACAAGGCGGCGTCGAGGGTGATCTTCGCCGCCGGCGCGGTGCGCGCTGCCCTCTGGCTCGAAGGCAAGGGGCCCGGTTTATACGACATGTTCGACGTGCTCGGCTTTGGCGATTAATCTGGCGGCATGAAAAAAGCCGACATCGAAGCGTTCTACGCCAATCTCTCGGCGGCCATGCCGGAGCCCAAGGGCGAGTTGGATTATATCAATTCCTATACGCTGCTGGTGGCCGTGGTTTTGTCGGCGCAGGCGACCGACGTGGGCGTCAACAAGGCCACCGGGCCGTTGTTCAAAAAGGTCAAGACGCCGAAACAGATGCTCGCCCTCGGCGAAGCGGGCTTGAAGGATTACATCAAGTCCATCGGGCTTTTTAACACCAAGGCGAAAAACGTCATCGGCCTATCGAAAATGCTTTTGGAAGATTTCGGCGGCGCGGTTCCAAAGGACCGGGATGCGTTGCAAAAGCTGCCCGGCGTCGGGCGCAAGACCGCCAACGTGGTCCTCAACATCGCCTTTGGCGAGCCCACCATTGCCGTCGATACGCACCTCTTTCGGCTCGGCAACCGCACCGGCATGGCGCCCGGCAAGACGCCGCTGGAGGTGGAGCTGAAGTTTGAAAAAGCCACCCCGGACGCCTACCGCCGGCATGCCCATCATTGGCTGATCCTGCATGGCCGTTATGTGTGCAAGGCCCGTAAACCCGATTGCGGCGCCTGCGTGGTCAGCGCCCAATGCGGCTACAAAGCCAAGGAAATGGGCTAGCTCTAACCCTAACCCTTCTCGTCGAACCCCATCAGATCGCGATTACCGGAGCGGGGATCATCGTCGCTGATAAATGGCGCCGGTTTGGCCGCCGGGGCGGCGCCATCGGCCGGCGCCTGATCGGTCGGCGGCGGCAATTGATCGCCTTCGGCTGGCGGGGCGGCATCGGGCGGCGGCGGCGCGTCCGCATCGGGCGGCGGTGCGGCATCGGCGGGCGGTGCGGCGGGCGGTGCTTTGACGGGCGCTTTGGCGGCGGGTTTTTTGGGCGCCGGTAAATCTTCAACCGGGGCCTTCGGTTTATCCTTGTTCTTGATAATCGCGGCGAAGCAATTTGGCTCATCGACTTCATCGGTCTCGCGGCCGCGGACCTCCACATGATCTACCTGGTTATCGCCGCCGTCCGAATAGAGGAAGACATCAACGACGCAAGCCGGCGTCCGGTACTGCCAGAAGGTTGCCGGCGGCTCCTCGCGCTCCAACGACGGCGCGCCCAAAAGATCGGACAGATCGTCATTGTCGAGGCCCAGCAAGCGGTCCTTGAAATTGGTCAAATCCACGGGTAGGGCGGCGGTTTCCTCGGGCTTCTTTTCCTCTTCCTCTTCCTCGGCTTGGCCGCCCGGCTTATCGTCGTCTTCGCCGTCTTCTTCGGAAGGCTCGGCATTGACCTGATCGGCGGCGATGACGCGCGCATCCTCGACCACCCTAGGGGTGCGCTTTATGGTCTCGGGCGCAGCGGCGCAGGCGGCAAGAAACAGCAGTGCCAAAAGGGGGAAAGCGGGCAGCTTGCCGGGACCGGCGCGACAGGAAAAAATCTTGGCGGACAGGAAACGCGCGGCCATTCCGGGACCGCTCTAATCGGCCGCTTTGTCCGGCTCGGCGTCCTGGTCGCTGTCCAGCGAGGCCATATCGCCCGATATCTTGCCGCCGGATTCGATGACGATCTTGCCGTAGCGGATCGAGCCATCGACACTGCCTTCCTTGCGAATCGTCAGTTTTTCCGTTGCCACCAGCGTGCCCTCGAAGCGGCCCGATATATCGGCCTCGGCGACGGTGGCGTTGCCCTTGAAATAGCCGTATGGCGAAATGACGATGGTGTGCGCGTCCGATAATGCGGCTTCCACCTGGCCTTCGACCACAAGTTTTTCGCAAGCCGTGATGTCACCGGACAGCCGGATATTGCGGCCCACGGTCAGCCGGTTGGCTTCGTCGTCCAGCGCCAGCACCCGGTCGTTGCGTTTTGGGCCGCCCGGAATTTCCGTGACCCGGCGTGGAATTTCGGGCCGGAACGGCGTGCTCAATGGTTTCGCCGGCCCATGGCTGGCGCTTTTGGCAAACGGCTTCAACGGCGGCGCCGCCATTTCGGACGCAGCCTCGCCGCCATCATCCTTGGCGTTGGCGGAGTTTTCGTCGTTGTCCTTTGTGAACATACTCAATCTCTGATCTCCAAACTATGGTCTTGGCTCGCCGGTTCCAGCCGTTCGCGCCAGCCATGCAGCAGATGCACCATGGCCGCCGTCGCGATGATCGGCGCAATCAGATTGACAATCGGCACCGTCAACATAATCGCGATCAGCACCCCCGCCACGAATACCTGGCCCCGGAAGCGACGCCGAACCCGGCGGGCGGTTCTGGGGTCAAACCGGCGATGGCCGACCAATTCAAAATATTCACGGCCAAGAAGATAGCCATTTAAGCCGTAGAAGACAAAAAGATTAAATGGCGGGAAGAAAATAAGAATAATGATGAACGGCAGCGCCAGGATATTGAGGACAATGCCGATGGCCGTAAATTTGAAAGTGATCCACAGGGTTTCCGAGATCTGCTGCTTTCTGGGCGCGGCCAGGCCGCGATAGTGCCGGTCTTCGACCGCCGCCGCC
>CAUZTZ010000365.1:0-4374 GCA_963582805.1 Alphaproteobacteria bacterium | reverse complement strand
AAAATATTACGGGAACGGCACCCGCCCCTTGCGCCGCCCGCTCCACAGACTATTTAAGGTAAGGGGCTCTTGGGAGAGCCGGTGCTCTTGAACATTGTGAATAGGAATTTTCGATGCCACGCGCGGCAATGCCGTCGTTCGTGAGCCGTATTGTGTGCCTAAAACCGTAAGGAACCGTCATAAACCGTCATGATCGTAAGGGGGGTGCGGACGATGTCGCACGAGATTATAAGTGCGCTGCACGCCATAGTAGAGAATCGTGAAATCTCACCGTCTCACGGCCTCTCGTGGTGAATCCTATTTCTTCTGCGCCGGCGGGAGCATCCCAGATGCCGAGGTGCCAAGACGGTCGCCGGTCTGACCGGGCCCTGCCAACCCCAGACCGGCTGGGCAGGTTACTATTCCGCCTGGGCTCTACTGACGATCATGCTCAAGGCGCGAAACAGGTCGGGCCCCAGGCTCTTGGACTTGCCGCCCAGGCGCCCGGCGGCAACCGAGCGAATGATCTCGGCGTGCAGCTTGATCACTTCCAGCTGTACCGCATTGGGCTGGCCGACATTATCGATAAAGTCGCAGGTTTGATCGACGAGCATGCTCAAGAATCCAACCGTCGAGCCATCGAGCCCGGATTGCTGGGTGACCGCCGAGCCGGCCGCCGCCAACTCTTGCTTTTGGCCTTGCTGATTTTCGTGGGAGAACAAGATCGATTCCAAGGCGTCTTCGAACCGGGAAATCTCCGCCGACAGCTCCTGTGATTTGTCATCGCCGGTAAATTTGGTGATCGCCTGGATGCGGTCGATGGCGTTCTGAAATTCGGTATCGGCCTCTTCTTGAAGATCGCCGCCGCCGGCCAAATGGCGACGGATCGCGGCGACAATTTTTTGGCGAAGGCCGGCCAGGGTGAACGGTTTCAGAATATAGGCGAAGACGCCGAGCCGCATGGCCTCGGCCACATGATCCACGGTATCGTTGCCGGTCATCATCACGAACGGCACGCCGGGCCAGCGCCGGCGCGCGATATCCAACAATTGGATACCGCTCACATGGGGCATGTTCCAATCGGAGATGATCAGATTGATGCGCGGAATACTTTCCATCATCGCAACCGCTTCCTTGCCGTCAGCGGCGATGATGACGGTAACGAAACCAAGTTCTCTGAGCGCGGATTTGGCGACCTTCAGCTCGAACGGGTTGTCCTCGACCAGCAGAACCTTCATGTCCTCAAAATCGACGCCGAAATGATCGAAAAATGCCATCCACCAATGCTCGCCTGGTCCGCGTTGTCCGCATCATACAGCTTGGACGATTATGCTCAACAACCCTGCCCCAATACCCGCATTTATCATCTGACTTTCTGATCCCGGCAGCGGCTGCTATTCTAACGGCGCCAAACCCATTTTAAGGAGACAACGCCATGGATGGTG
This sequence comes from Alphaproteobacteria bacterium, assembly GCA_963582805.1. Lineage (GTDB taxonomy): Bacteria > Pseudomonadota > Alphaproteobacteria > Rhodospirillales > UBA2165. The sequence goes on along the minus strand of CAUZTZ010000365.1, from coordinate 2,950 downwards.
CCAGCGTACCTGTCGGACTTATTCATCGCCCGGGCGAACGCTCATTCACCGAGGAAGTGAAAAAGCTGCAACTTGGCGACGGCGAGGTTTTTCACGGCGAAGCCATCCTGGCGGTGACCAAAGCATTGCTACAGGCGGGCGTCTCCTATGTGGGCGGTTATCCGGGCGCGCCCATGTCGCATCTGATCGACGTTCTGGCCGACGCATCGGAAGAAATCCTCGAGCCCCTCGGCATCCAGTTCGAACAATCGGCGTCCGAGGCCGGCGCCGCGGCGTTGCTGTCGGCGTCGATCCATTATCCCTTGCGCGGCGCCGTCACCTGGAAGTCGGTGGTCGGCACCAACGTTGCCTCCGATGCCATCGCCAACCTGGCCTCCACCGGGGTCACCGGCGGCGCGCTGATGATCATCGGCGAGGATTACGGCGAAGGCTCCTCGATCATGCAGGAGCGCACCCATTCGTTCGCCATGAAATCATCGCTGCCGCTGATCGATCCCCGCTACGACATGACCAAGCTGGTGGAGATGACCGAAAAAGCCTTCGAGATGTCGGAAGCGGCGCATCTGCCGGTGTTCATGACCTTGCGCATTCGCGCCTGCCATATGACCGGCTCGTTCATCGCCAAGGACAACAAGGTGCCGGAATTCAACCTGAATAATCCGGTTCCCGAAGCCGCCTACGATGTCACCAAGATCGTGCTTCCGCCGGCCAGCTATAACCAAGAGCAGGACAAATACGCGACACGCCTGCCGGCGGTGCAGCGTTTCATAACCGAGCACGGCATCAACGAGATTTTCGCCGGCGATGGCGGGCGCTACGGCATCATCACCCAGGGCGGCGCCCACGGTATGGTGGCCCGCGCCTTGCGCCAGCTCGGCGCCGCCGACGCCTACGGCAATTCCGACGTGCCCATGCTGGTGCTCAACGTCATCCATCCGCTGGTGCCCGAAGAGATTTCAGAATTCATGAGCGATAAGGACAGCGTCCTGGTGGTCGAGGAAGGCAACCCCAACCTGATCGAAATCCAAATTGCCCAGATCGCCCACGCGGGCCGTATCGATTGCCGGGTGCACGGCAAGGACATACTGCCGATAGCCGGCGAATATGTTACCGACGTGGTGCGCGCCGGGCTGGCGGAATATCTGGCCGAAGACGGCCCCGGGCAATTGGCCGCCGCCGCCAAGGCCAACGAAGCCGCCATCATGCGGGCCCGCGACGCCGCCCGCGCCTGCCTGAGCGATGCCCTGCCCGAACCGATGCCGCCGCGCCCGCCAACGTTCTGCACCGGCTGCCCGGAAAGACCGGTCTTTGCCGCCCTCAAGCTTTTGATGGCCGAGCGCGGGCCAATACATATTTCCATGGATATCGGCTGCAACCTGTTCGGCGCGCTGGCGCCGTTCCATGTGGGCAACACGGTTCTCGGCTACGGCCTCAGCCTGGCCAGCGGCGGTGCCGTCGGCCCGGTCCTGGATCAGCCCGTCGTCGCGGTTATGGGCGATGGCGGCTTTTGGCACAACGGGCTTACCACCGGTGCCATCAACGCCCAATGGAACAAGTACGATGCGGTCCTCATCATCCTCGATAACGGCTACGCGGCGGCCACCGGCCAGCACAAGCTGCCCTCGTCGGGGGTCACGCCGAAGGGCATGGCATCCAAAATCAGTATCGAAAGCAGCCTCAAGGGCCTCGGCGTCGACTGGATCGAGCGGGTCGATTCCTACGATTTGGCGGGCACCATCCAGGCCTTGCGCAAAGCCCTGGATGCACGCGGCCCGAAGCTGCGCGTCATCCTCTCCAACAACGAATGCATGCTGGCGGTGCAGCGGCGCGAACGAACGGTAAAGGCCAAGGCGTTGCAGGCGGGCAGCGCCGTCACCAATGAGAAATTCGGCGTCGATGCGGAGGTTTGCACCGGCGATCATTCCTGCATGCGGCTTTCCGGCTGCCCGTCCTTGTCGCTCAAGGCCAGCCCGGACCCGCTCAAGGAAACCCCAATCGCCCATGTGGAAGACACCTGCGTCGCCTGCGGCCATTGCGGCGAAGTGGTCCACGCGGCCGGGCTTTGTCCGTCCTTCTACCGGGCCGAGGGGGTGCGCAATCCCGGCTTTGGGCGCCGGCTGGCATCATCGATCAATCAAGGCCTCCTCAAAATACTGGGTGCGTCATGAGCGCCGAGCGCCCCATCGGCGTATTGATCGGCGCCCTTGGCGGACAGGGCGGCGGCGTGCTCGCCGACTGGCTGACCGAAGCGGCGCGCATTTCGGGCTTCCCGGCGCAATCCACCTCGACCCCCGGCGTCGCCCAGCGCACCGGCGCCACCAGCTATTATTTCGAGCTGTTCCCCGATAAGAACCCACCCGCACTGCCATTGTTCGCCCTCTTCCCGGCCGCCGACGATGTGGATCTGATGGCGGCGTTGGAGCCGACCGAAGCCGGGCGCGCTCTGGACCGGGGGTACGTCACCAAACGCACCACCGTCATCACGGCCACCGAGCGGCTCTATTCAACGGCTGAAAAAGTCGCCGCCGGCGACGGCACCATTGCCACCGGCCCGGTGTTGGATGCGCTGCAAGCGGCGTCGCAAAAATTGATGGCCCTGCCCATGCGCTCCCTTTCGGACGGCGCCGCCAACCAGGCCAACGCCATCCTGTTGGGCGCCATCGCGGCGTCCGGCGTGTTGCCGATCCCAGCCGATGATTTCCGCGCCGCCATCACCGGCAAGGGCGTTGCCGTCGCCCCCAACCTGGCCGGCTTCGAAATCGGCCTTATTGCCACCGCCCAGGAAGCGACGCCGGACAATGGGAAAATCTATAGCCCGGCGCCCGACGGCTTCGAGGCCGAGCTTGCCTCCTACGATGAGGCTTTGCGCCCCTTGTTCGGCCATTGCCTGGCGCGCTTGACCGACTATCAAGACGCCAACTACGCGCGCCTGTTCCTGCAGCGCATGCAG
>CAUZTZ010000364.1:0-4388 GCA_963582805.1 Alphaproteobacteria bacterium | reverse complement strand
CCTTTCTCGCCGAGCGCAAGGCGGCCGGCTTCGGTACCGCCAAGTCCGGCGCCGCGGCCAGTGTCGGCGAAAACACCAGGGACCGGGTCAGGGGTTTCCGGTGAGCACGGTTAAGGATTTGGCCGATCTGGCGCTGGCGATGCTGGACGGCGGCGAAACCAGGCAAGCGTCCCTGCTGGGAACCGAATTTTCCATCCGCTATACCGGACCCGATCCGGCGCCGGAAATATCGGCAGATGTCTGCACGCCGGAGACTGTGCGCCTGACGCCCGAATGGGAAGGCGCCTGCACATTGAAAGTCATGGCGCCGCTGAACGTGCTGGAAATATCCTGGAACCAAGGCGAAGCGGTGCGCATTATGGCGTTCAGCCGCGGCAGTTGGGAAGACGCGCTCAAAAGCGCAATTGCAAACGCGCCCCGATAGCCATCGGGACGGCGCAAATATCTTCCGTTGATAAAACGAGAAAATTCTAAATTAGAAGCCTTCGCGCTCCATGCGCTTGCGTTCCAATTTGCGCGCCCGGCGCACGGCTTCGGCTTTTTCCCGGGCCCGTTTTTCTGATGGCTTTTCGTAGGCGCGCCGCAATTTCATTTCGCGGAAAACGCCTTCGCGCTGCATCTTCTTTTTCAGCGCTTTCAGCGCCTGGTCAACATTGTTGTCGCGAACGGTTACATGCACGGTCGGTACCTGCTCCATAAAATTTGAGGTTTTCGATCAAGGCCGCAGTTTTTACCACGAATGATCGCTCTTGGGAAGGGTATTGGTGTAATTTTCTGGCCCGGTGGCCATTCTTTGGATTGACGAAATCTGCAATTGCGACATAGTCAGGCCATGGCAATTTTGAAAATCGCCCGTATGGGGCACCCGGTTTTGCACCAAGTGGCCGAACCCGTCGATGATCCGGCGGCGCCCGAAGTGTCGGCGATTGTGCGCGATATGATCGAAACCCTGGATGATGCCGGCGGTATCGGGCTGGCCGCGCCGCAGGTGCATATCCCGAAACGCATTGTCATATTCTTCATTCCCGGCGCCCGCGCCCATCCCGATGCTGAAGAAGGCGATGGCGATGAAGGCGATGCGGGCGACGGCGACGGCGACGACGATGAAGGTGATGCAGATGATGGCGGCATTGATCTGACCATCATGATCAACCCGGAAATCGTTCCCGTCGGCGGCGAGATGGACCTGGGTTGGGAGGCCTGTCTGTCGGTGCCCGACATGATGGGCGCCGTTGCGCGCCATGGTACCATCCGCTATCGCTGGCAAACCCTGGACGGTGAGACCATGGAGCGCGAAGCAAGCGGCTTCCACGCCCGCGCCGTGCAGCATGAATGCGACCATCTGGACGGTATTCTCTATCCCATGCGCATGGAGGATTTGTCCCTGTTTGGATTTGCCGACGAGGTCAATCGCAACAAGGCGCTGCTGGCGCGGCCCAATCTGGAACCGGAAGAGCCCCCGGAAGAGGAACAGGCATGATCGATCTGGAGCCGGCCCGCCGCGCATTACTGGACAGCGCGCTAAGCCACATACCCTTCGATGGCTGGACCAATAAATCCCTGGCTGCCGCCGCCCGCGAAACAGAACTTTCGGCGGAAACCATGGCGCGCGCCTTTCCCGGCGGCGTTGCCGGCCTTGCCGCCTTCTTCAGCGCCGAATTTGACCGCCGCATGGCGGACGCCTTGGCCGCCCAGGATCTGGACGCCATGCCGGTGCGGGCGCGCATCGCAGCGGCGGTCCGCGCCCGCTTGGAATTGCTGGCGCCACACAAAGAAGCGGTGCGCCGCCTGGCCGCCTACAGCGCCATGCCGGGCCGGGGCTTCGCCGCCGTCCGCGCCGCCCTGGCCACCGTTGATGCCATCTGGCGGGCTGCCGGCGACAGCGCTACCGATTTCAATTATTACACCAAGCGCGGTCTGCTGGCGCCGGTCTATGGGGCGACGCTGCTTTATTGGCTGTCCGATGAAACGGACGGATCGAAAGAGACCTGGGCGTTTCTGGACCGGAGGATCGCCGGGGTATTGAAAATCCCGGCCATCCAGGGGCGCATCTTGCGTCTGGCGGGGCGCATTCCAACGCCGCCCGGTATCCTTAAAAGGTTACGAAAACGGCTGAAAACCGCCTAGGTCATGACCTAATCGTCTTTCGGCGTTTCGACCACCGCCGCGGTTTGATCGGCACGAAATTTATCCAAGGCCGCGGCCACGCCGTCATCGCCCAACGCCAGAATGGAAGCCGCCAGCAGGCCTGCGTTAACGGCGCCGGAGCGGCCCACGGCGAGCGTGCCCACCGGAATGCCGGCCGGCATCTGGACCATGGAAAGGATCGCATCCAGCCCGCCCATGACCTTGCCTTCCATGGGCACGCCGAGAACCGGAAGCGGCGTCAGAGCGGCCACCGCGCCGGGCAATGCCGCCGACATGCCGGCGCCGGCGATGATCACTTGCAACCCGTTTGCCTTGGCCGCCGAGACATATTCGGATAAACGGTCCGGCGTCCGGTGCGCCGATATGATTTTGGTTTCGTTGGCGATACCCAACTTGTCCAGCGTATCCCTGGCATGGGCCATGATCGGCCAATCGGATTGGCTGCCCATGATGATGCCGACTTGGGGGGGTGCTTCTGCCAACGGTCATTACTCCTGCATTTGCGGGCATCGGGGTGCGCATTATAGATTTCTCGCGGCGCGCGCGGCAAGCACTGCTCTAGGCGATGATATCGGGAAACAAGATGCCTTCGAGGCGCGTTATCTCATCGCGCAACGCCAGCTTTTCCCTTTTCAGGCGCTGAATTTCGAGCTGGTTATGGCCGGGCGCGGCCTTCATGTCCTCGATCGCGTCGTCCAGGGCGCGGTGTTGGGCCTTCAATTCGGCCAAGCGTGCCTGCTGTTCGGATTTTTCGTCCATCATCGCCATCGGAAGCTGGTTACCGCTCTTACTATAGCAGAATTTCCGCTATAATGGCACGGCTCGGAAAATAATTTGGAGGATTACGTTGGCGGAGCAAAGCGGGCGCACAATCGGCGTTCTTACCAGCGGCGGCGATTGTTCCGGGCTGAACGCGGTCATTCGCGCCGTTGTCCACCGCGCCATCCAGGGCTATGGCTGGCGCGTCATCGGTATCTTGGACGGCACCCTCGGGCTTTTGGAGCGGCCGCTGCGCACCGAGGAATTGACGCTGGCGCTGTTCACCGGAAACGTGCTGCGCCTCGGCGGCACCATCTTGGGAACCCATAACCGGGGCGATCCGTTCGATTTCCCTACCGGCGAGGGCAAAACCGAAGACCGCTCCGGGCAATTCATCGATGGCTACCGGCAGCTTGGCCTGGATGGACTGATCGGCATCGGCGGCGACGGGTCGTTGAAAATATTGGACCGATTGGCGGGGCAGGGAGGATATCCCTTCATCGGCATCCCCAAGACCATCGATAACGACGTGCCCATGACCGAACAGGCGGTCGGCTTCTCCACCGCCGTCGGCGCCGCTGTCGAGGCCCTCGACCGGTTGCAGCCGACGGCGGCCAGCCACGACCGGGTCATGGTGTTGGAGGTTATGGGCCGCGGCGCCGGCCATATCGCCCTTTATACCGGCATCGGCGGCGGCGCCGATGTCATCCTGATCCCCGAAATTCCCTATTCCATGGATAGCATTGCCGAACAAATCCGCACCCTCCAGGCACGCGGCCGCAAACATGCGCTGGTGGTCACCGCCGAGGCGGCCCGCGAGGCCGGAGCTCAGCCAAGTGACGCTGTTCCGGGCGGCGTTGGCCATGAACTCGGGCAGCGCATTTCCAATGCCACCGGCGCCGAAACCCGGGTGACGGTGCTTGGCCACGTACAAAGGGGCGGCGTGCCCGACGCCCTCGACAGGATTACCGCATCGGCGTTTGGCGTGCACGCCGTCGATCTTCTGGCCGAAGGCGCATCCCGGCGCATGGTGGCTTGGCAGCACCGCCAGGTGGTCGACGTATCCCTGGCCGAGGTCAACAAGCGGGTACGCCCGGTTAGCCTGGACGATACACTGGTGACCACCGCCAGAGGCCTCGGCATCTGTCTCGGTGACTAATCCTTGGCATATAGGAGCGCCAAATAATGCAATGGCCGGATAATTCGTTCTGGGACTTCTCGCTTCAGGTTTACGGCGGCGACGGCGCGGCGCCGATCTGCCTCAGCCTTCAAGAGCGTCACGCCGCCGACATCAATTTGTTGCTCTATTGCGCCTGGGCCGGCGCCCTCGGCCACCGGATAGACGCTGCCGATCTGGCCTTGGCCGAAGCAGCGGTTGGGCGCTGGAACCTCGAAATCGTGGTCGTCTTGCGCGGCCTTCGGTCCATGCTAAAGACCGATTGGATGGGATGCGCGCCCGAAACCGCCGAGGCGATTCGCGC
>CAUZTZ010000363.1:0-4396 GCA_963582805.1 Alphaproteobacteria bacterium | reverse complement strand
GATAAAATCACCTACTAGGAAAAAATTGCCTAGCGTTCACCAATTGGAAACGAATCCCGGACTAAGGTTACGTCATCTTCCCCCCAGGAGACTTAATCATGCGCTATGCAGTCAAATATCATGAAGTAACAGGTGAGTGGCTCGTGTTCGATGTGGGCGACGGGTTCGAATTGGTCGGCATGCACGCCGACGAACAGGACGCCATCCATCATGCCATGAAGCTCGAAGAGCGTTCCCGGCGCCGGGCCCAGTGGTCCAGCGATTTGATTCCGCAAGCGGCTTAATCCCGAAATTCAGGGCCCAGGGTCCGGTCCTTACCGACCTTGGACGAGGGCGGCCATCAGCGCCAGGGTTTCGGCGTCGGCCTCGCCATCGATGGACGCCGTCCGATAGCGCCGCTGAAAAGCGGTGACCGCGGCGCCCAGGTCCGAAGTTTGGTAGCCCAGTTCGCGCAGCATCTGCCCGGCACTGAGATCCGTCTCTTGCTGAGGAGCGGGCTCCGGCCAGATGCCGATATTGCGGGCGGCGAGGCGTTTCCAGTCGAAGCGTTCGCCCGGGTCCATCTTGCGCGCCGGCGCGATGTCGGAATGGCCAACGACGTTGTCCGGCGGGATCGGATGGCGGCTCAAAATATCGAGCGCCAGCCCCTCCAGGGCGCGCATCTGGGCTTCGGGAAAATCCCGATAGCCGAATTCGTGGCCCGGATTTTGTAACTCGATACCGATCGAGCGGGCGTTGCAATCGTTTATCCCGCGCCAAAACGATAGCCCCGCATGCCAGGCGCGCCGCCCCTCGTCCACCAGCCGGTAAAGCGCCCCATCCTCGCCGATAAAATAGTGGCTTGAGACCTTGGCGGCGGCATCGCGCAATCGTTCCAGCGCGGCGGCTGCATCGGTCATGCCGGTATAGTGAATGACCAGCATATCGATAGCCCCGCCCGCCGGGCGCGCATCGAAGTTGGGAGACGGGGTCTCGATGAATTCCATGACACCGGCGGCAGCCCCGCTGTTCAGGACTTCGCCCGCTCCTTTTCGATCTGGTCATAGGCGTTGTTGATGGTGGCCATTTTATCATTGGCGATATCGATGAATTCCTGGGGCATGCCCTTGGCGATCAGCCGGTCGGGGTGGTTTTCCTTGATCAGATCGCGGTAGGCTTTTTTGATCGCCGCGTCCGACGCGCTGGGTTTAAGCCCAAGAATCTCATAAAACTCGCCCGCATCGGCGCCGGCAAAGGACGCGCGGATACGCTCGAAGCGGGCCTGATCGAAGCCGAACTCGTTCGCCACTTTGCGCAAAAAATCGATCTCGTTGGGGTGCAGCACGCCGTCGGCCAAGGCAACCGTGAACAGCCCGCCCAACAGGCTCTCCAGCACGGCCGCATCGTGGGCAAACATTTCGCCGACCTGGCGGGCATAGGGCTCAAACCCGGAAGCGTCGGCGCGCGCCTCGTTCCACAATTGGCCGACATCGTCGATCTCGCCAGCCGGGATATCGTAGATGCGCTTGAAGGTTTCGACCTCGTCGCGGGTCACATGGCCATCGGCCTTGGCCATTTTGGCGTTGAGCACGATCACCGCGATGGTGAAGGCGGTCTGCTTGCTTTCCACTGCCGCCGGTCCCGCAACCCGGCCCCGGCGTATATGGATGTTGGAGCGATCCACCGCATGGCCGAAGGCGGCGCCCATGAGCGCGCCGATGGGCCCGCCGAGCGCAAATCCGGCGACCCCGCCGATGACCTTTCCCCAAATACTCAAACCTCCGATCCTTTCCCATCCGAAAAGTTTAATGGCGGCTTGATCGCGCGCCATTTCGATTAATGGCAGCTTGATCGCGCGCCATGACGCGCCGATAGTAGGCAAGTTTGGCAATTCCGTCACGGACAAAGCGCCCCATGAACGAGCCATCGGAAGCCTTGAAAACCGCCTTCGCCCACTACCGGGACGGACGCCTGGGGAAGGCCATTCAAATCGCCGAACAGACGCTCGCCATATGGCCGGATGATGCGGCGGCCCTGCATCTTTTGGGCCTGGCCGCGTTCGCCGCCGGCCAGCCAAAAGACGCGGTCAGCCACTACGCCAAGGCGTTGCTCTCGGCGCCGTCGGCGGCCGATATCCATACGGATTTGGCGGCCGCATACCTGGCCCTCGGCGCCGCCGGAGACGCCGCCGCCCATGCCGGTCGGGCGGCGTTGCTTGATCCCGATCTCGGCGAAGCCCATTACAATCTGGGCAATGCCTTGTTTGCCCTTGGTGATGCCGCCGGCGCCGCCGGCGCTTACGCAGCCGCTATCAAAACCGCACCCGGCAATGACGCCTTTTGGAGCAATCACCTGTTCGCCCTCAATTTTTCCGCCGCAGCGTCGCCGGAGGAAATCTTCCAGCGCAATCGCGCCTGGGGAGAGATGGTTGAAGCCCAAATCGGTGGGGTGCGCGCCGCCCCGCCGCGTTTCCATGATGGCCCCTTGCGCCTCGCCTATTACCTGCCGGAATTTGACAGCCATGTGACGCCGCGCTTTCTGGAACCAGTGCTTCGCGCCCACGACCTGGATAAATTTCGGGTGTGCGTTTATGGCAGCCGGGTGGGAGTTGGTCGCGGGACACCGGCCTTTGTGCCCGATGGCGTTGCCTGGATCGATGTTGGCGGTGTCCCGGATGCGAAACTGGCCGAGCGTATGCGCGCCGACGGCATCGATATTTTGATCCATCCCTGCACCTTCAAAGCCCGCTACCGGCGCATCCTTGGCCAGCATGCGGCGCCCGTGCAGATGGCGGCGATCAATCTGGTGTCGACTACCGGGCTCAGCACCACGGACTATCTTCTCACCGACGCCCATTTGGATCCGCCCGACGCATCGGAGCAATTCTATACAGAAGAGCTGATCCGCCTTCCCGCCTTCAACACCTACCGGATACCGGAGGCGGCGCCGCCGGTGGGGCCCCTGCCGGCGCTGACCAATGGGTTCGTTACCTTCGGCTCGTTCAACAATCCGGCGAAAATGACGCCAGGCACCATAAGCGTATGGGCCGATATTCTAAAAGCGGTTCCGGACAGCCGCTTAGTTCTCAAACACCGGGCGCTGGGCGACGGCAATGTGGCGGCGCGCTTTGTAACCCGGTTTTCAGGCGCCGGGATCACGCCTGAGCGGATTATGCTGGAAGGTTTCACCTCCGACGGAGCGGCCTACCTGGATAGCTATAACCGCATCGATATGGCCCTCGATCCGTTTCCCTTCGGCGGCGGCACCACCAGCTACGAGGCTTTGTGGATGGGCGTGCCGGTGCTGACATTGCAAGGCAAGACCTTCATGGGCCGGTTGACGGCGGCGCTGATGGGGCGGCTGGATTTGTCCCAATGGGCGGCGTCGGACGCGGGTGAATATGTGGCGCGCGCTATTGGCTTGGCCGCTGATCTGGATGGCTTGGCGGGCCTTCGCGCCGCCCTTCGGGAGCGGGCGCGGGCGACTATTTTTGACGGCGAAGCGTTTACCCGGTCCCTGGAAGCCGCTTGCCTCGATGTCTGGCGCCGGATTAAGGAAAATCGCTAGTCGGGTTCGCCGGTGGCGATCTGCGGCTGGGCGTCAATACTCTGGCGGGGTCTCCGATCGGCGCCGATGCGGCCCACAAAGGGCAGCTTCAACGCCGGGTCCTTGGGATCGATGCCGAAGCTGAGTCCCAAAATATTCAATTCGAGCCCTTCTTCCAGCGCCGCCGTCACCCCTAACAGACCGAACAGGGAGAATTGAAACCCCGAACCGCTCGGCGCCTTTGCGAATACATGGCCGCCAAGATAATCCTTGCCGATGGCGGTCGGCGGCAAATCCAAATTCAATTCCGGAACCCGGCGCGCAATGAAAGCGGTGAAGGTGTTGGAGTTGGGGCCCGGCCAAACCGTGTAGCGGTCATGATAGGGATATTCCCGGGCCGCTTTGTCCACCTTGGCGATGATCGCATCGACGCCGGGGCCGCGCAAATCGGACAACAAGTCCGGCGCGTTACCGAACCATCTGGCATCCGGGGCGCGGTCGTGAATGGCCACGGCTGAATCGCCCCAACGCAGGCGCCAGCCAATCACTTCGTAGACGGTGTAGCTTATCGCGCCGGATGGCTTGGCGGCGATCCAGGTATGCACGCCGAAGTTTCCGCGCCAGCCCCAGGCGCGGGCGCTATAGACCTGAAGAACCGCTTCCGGGGTAGCCCGGGGATCGGGCGCCAGGCCCACCGGCTCATGGCTCGCCGTCCGCCAGCTCTCTGCCGTCGCCGAATTTTTGGTGCCCTGATAAACAGCCATCAAACCTACCGTCAACACAAACCCAATGAGGCCGTAAAGGGCGATGCGTAGCCGCCGTTTCATACCCCTAAACATAGGTTTGCGGGCGCGCATGAGCAAGCCAGGCG
>CAUZTZ010000362.1:0-4412 GCA_963582805.1 Alphaproteobacteria bacterium | reverse complement strand
AACACGCAACGGTATGAAATGCGGCTTAAGACGCGCTATCGCCGAATTCTTCGTAATGGGGATAGGATTTGGTCATGTACCAGTTGTAGAAATCCCAATAGGATTCAGGCTCGTATTTCGATGGATTATCGGCGCTCGAGCAGCCCGGCAGGCATTCGCAAACAGGCTCGAACGCGGTGTTGATGAAGCAGGCCACAGAATACCGCTCCCGGTCCAAGGGCGGGATTACCCGGTGCGGGCTGGCGCGGAAACGCTCGTTCGACCAGCGTTCCAGGAACTGGCCCGTATTGACCAGAATTTCGCCTGCCATGCGCGGCGGGCGGAACCAGGTGCCATCCGGTTTCATAATTTCAAGCCCGTCCACATCGGCCTGCGGCAACAAGGTCATAAAGCCGGTATCGGCGTGCGGGCCAAGGCCAAACTCGTTGTCGCCCAGATCGGTCACCGGCGGGTAATGGGCGAGGCGCAGATAGGTGTAATTGTTTTCGAAATAGGGGCCCAAAAAATCTTTCGGCAAATCCAGCGCCAGCTCCCAGATCGGCAACAGGCTTTTGCCGAAGGCGGTCATGGTTTGCATATAGTCCGCTACGGTTTCGCGGAACCCCGGCAAATCGCCCGGCCATTGGTTACCGCTGAAAAACCGTTTGCCTGCTTTGACGCCGGGGTCATCGGGGCCGTATTCGGTGGCCAGCACCATGGTTTCGTTGCTGTCGAACTTGGTGTTTTCATTATAGGTGGAATGGCTGACCAGGGTGGCGCCGGGGCGAATATAGCCGCGCTGGTTCTGGTTGATGGCGACCGTGTTTTTGGCTTCCTGGGATTGCCGATGAAAACGCTCGGTCTCGGCGAAGATGGCGTCGATCATGGATTGCTTGATGCCATGATTTTTCAGGTAGAAGAAGCCGTGATATTCGCAGGCCGCGCGCAATTCCAGCGCCAAGGCTTCGGCGGCGCCGTCTTCGCCGGCCAGAAACCCTTCCAAATCCAGGACCGCCAGCGTCTCCTGTTCGGCCAGACGGCGACCGCCTGATTTGCTTGCCGGTGCTTCATCCATGAAAAAAATGCCTCTCTTGTGTTCAACCCATAATCCGGGTACCCGATTGAACGATATAGTGGCCAAAAATGAAAGTTTTTGTTTGGCGCCGCGCAAGGATAGCACATTGGGGGAGCGGACATATGGTTGAAACGGCTGGCGTCATCGGATTGGGGATCATGGGCTCCGCCTTCGCGGCCAATCTGGCCAAGAGCGGCGCGCACGTGATCGGCTATGACATCGATCAGGCGCGCATCGATGATCTGGCAGGAATCGGCATCCAATTCGCGGCCTCGCCGGCTGCCGTCGCCGCAGCGGCGGACGTGGTGGTGACCTCGCTGCCCTCGCCGGCCGCCTTTCATGACGTCATGAGCGGGCCCGGCGGTATCATTGAATGCGGGAACGTTGCGCTAATCGTGATCGATACCTGCACCCTTGGCATCGATGACAAGCAGGCCGGCTTCGATGCCTTGGCGGCAAAATCCATCACCTTGCTCGATTGCCCGGTCTCAGGCACCGGCGCGCAGGCCGCCGACGGCGATCTCGTCATCCTCGCCAGCGGCGATCAGGACAGCTACCAGAAAGTCTTGCCGGTGCTGCAAGGCTTCTCTCGGACCCAGCATTATGTGGGCCCCTTCGGCGACGGCTCGAAGGTGAAATATATCGCCAATCTTTTGGTCGCCATCCATAATGCCTCGGCCGCCGAAGCCATGGTATTGGGGCTAAAATCCGGCCTCGATCTCGAAATGCTGTTGCACGTGCTGACCGACGGCGCCGGCAATTCCAGGGTGTTGGAGCTGCGCGGCCCGATGATGGTGGCCGACGATTATGACAGCAAGGTTACCGCCACCATGAAAATTCAGGATAAGGATATGGGCATTATCAACGCCTATATCGACAGCCTCGATTGCCCGGCGCCGCTGTTTAAATCGACCATCGGCCTTTACAAAGACGCCCTCGAAGGCGGGCTCGAAAACTCGGACACCGCAGCGGTCTGCCGGGTTCTGGAAAAAATTGCGGGGATCGAGCGTTAGGCTATGCAACAGGCAGCGATCCTAGAGGCGGCGAATATCATCGGCGGGCTGCGCGTCCGCCCCAAGGCCTTTGCCGGCTTGGCGGTCGCCTTGGCCCCCAACGGTGCAGACGCCGCCTACGACATTCAGGACGCCGTCCATGATTGGTTTCGGGCGCACGGTTTCGGTGCGCGCATCGGCTACAAGATCGGCTGCACGACGCCGGTGATGCAAAACTATATGGGTATCGATCATCCCTGCGCCGGCGGCCTGTTCGAAGCACGCCTCTATACCAGTCCGGCGGAAATCGATTGCGCCAGCCTCAACCGGGGCGGCGTCGAATGTGAGATCGCGGTGGAAATGGGCGCACCCCTCGACGCCCGAGACATGACCATCGATCAGGGGCGCGCCGCCGAAGCCATCGCCGCCCTCTACCCGGCCATCGAAGTGGTCGATGACCGCTATCAGGACATCATGGGCATCGGCGCAGCCACGCTGATCGCCGATGATTTCTGCCAGTCGGCATTGGTGCTTGGGCCCCGCAACACCGATTGGCGCGACCTTGATCTCAGGTCCTTAACCGGAGCTACGGCCGTCAACGGCACCGAAGTTGGCACCGGCATCGGCGCCGACGTGCTCGGCCATCCCTTAAACGCACTGATCTGGCTGGCCCAGCATTTGGCGGCGCGCGGGCGCGCGTTGGCGGAAGGCGAAATCGTTTTGCTTGGCTCGCTGGTGCAATGCCAATGGCTGCAACCGGGCGACGCGGCGGCCACCGAAATCGATGGGCTCGGCGCGGTTTCGGTGAAGTTCAATCCATGAGCCGCGATGCGAACCAATTGTTCCGGCGCCGCGATGCGGCTAGCAGATGGTATGGCGGTAGGGCAGTTGCAGGACGTTCAGCTCGGCCAGCCATTCGGCTTCGGCTTCGTCCTTGGGCTCGATCTGCATGCGCGATGCGATGTAATGAGGCTCGGGCGCAAGGCCCCGGTTCCAGCGCGCCAGCGTGGCAACGCCGAATGCCGCCGCGACCAGAATGCCGACCGCGGGAATGCCGAGGAATATCAACGCCGATAACCAGCTCATACTTGCCATGGTCGGTTAATTCCGGATCATGGGCAAGTAAACTTTACTTGCGCAAGGCCAGGCTCAAGGGGACGGGAACATGTTAAAGACGGCGGTCGTAGGGCTCGGCTGGTGGGGCCGCCAAATCGTGACCAGCCTCGAAGGCAGCGGCGAGATTGCGGTTACCCATGGGTTCGATGTGGATGTGGCAAGCGCCGCAACCTTTGCCGCCGAAAAGAATATTGTCTTAAGCGCAAGCTTTGATGCCGTGCTCGCCGATACCGGGATCGACGCGGTGATATTGGCCACTCCCCATGGTCTGCACGAAGAACAGGTGATGCAGGCGGCCAAGGCCGGCAAGCAGATATTCTGCGAAAAGCCCCTGGCCCTCACGGCGGCCGCGGCGGAGCGTATGCTGGCGGCTTGCGACGCTGCCGGCATCACCCTCGGTATCGGTCACGAGCGGCGCTATGAGCCGGCGCTGGAAGAATTGCACCGGATGGCCAGCGCCGGCGAGCTCGGCTGCATCCAGCATCTGGAAGTGAACTGGTCGCACAATCTGTTTGCCGCCGCCCCCGCCGATGGCTGGCGCCAGGACAAAGCCCAGGCGCCGGCGGGCACGCTCACCGCCCTCGGCGTTCACATCACCGATTTTATGCAAACCATCGCCGGGCCGGTGGCCGAATTGTCGGCCCGCATGAGCGACCGATCCGCCGATTTCCCCGGCGAGGATATTATTTCGGTGCAGTTCCTTTTTGCCAGCGGCATCACCGGCACCATGTGCAATATCGCCGCGACACCGTTTTATCAGCGTATCAGTGTCTTCGGTGATCGCGGCTGGGCGGAATCCCGGGAGGTCTCCAACGTGGATATTCCCGATCCCGCGACCCTCACCTGGCGCGGCATGGACGAGGAAATTCACAGCCGCACCTATCGGAGCATCGATACGGTAGCGCTGAACCTGGACGCCTGGGCCGCCGCCATCGCCGGAAAAACCGAATACCGGTTCAGCCGTTCCGAAAAGCTGCACAATGTCCAGATCCTGGAAGCCATCGTGAATTCCGCTTACCGGAGCGGGCCGCAAAATGTCGGCTAGCCGTGATGCAAAGCCAGTATTAGGCATCGAACCTCCGCCCATCTAAACCCACGAAAACACACGCCCTTGACAATAAACTTCTAATGTGAGTGAATGCTCACTTACATAACGGAAAAGAGACAATGCGCGACGGAACGAAAACCAGAGAACTGATCAATGAGACGGCGCTTCGGCTGTTTGCCGCGCAAGGCATCAGGGAAACGAC
>CAUZTZ010000361.1:0-4448 GCA_963582805.1 Alphaproteobacteria bacterium | reverse complement strand
TGCGCGCCCGCATCACCGGCACCGGAGAATTGGCGCTTCTCGATGTGCGCGAGACCGGCATCTTTACCACCAATCATATCTTGTGCGCGCGCTCGGTGCCCCTAAGCCGCCTCGAAATCCTGATCGATGATCTATTGCCGCGCAAATCGGTGCCCATTGTGGTCTGCGATGCAGGCGGCGGGCTGGCCGAACGGGCGGCGGAAAAGCTGGCCGGGTTCGGCTATACCGATATTTCGGTTTTGGCGGGCGGCATCGATGCCTGGAAAGACGCCGGCTATGTTTTGTTTTCGGGCTTCAACGTACCCTCCAAGGCGTTCGGCGAATTTGTCGAGCACCGGCAAGCGACGCCCAACATTTCGGCCGAGGAACTGCACGGCCTGATCGAGGGTGATACCGATCTGGTGGTCCTGGATTCGCGCCCTTACGATGAATATCACCGCATGAATATCCCCACCGGCATCGATGCGCCGGGGGCCGAGCTGGTCTACCGGGTGCACGAAATGGCGCCCGACCCGGCGACCCTGGTGGTGGTCAATTGCGCCGGGCGCACGCGCTCCATCATCGGCGCCCAATCGCTCATAAACGCCGGCATTCCCAACAAGGTGATGGCGCTTACCAACGGCACCATGGGCTGGGTGCTGGCCGGCTATGAATGCGGCAAGGGGTCCACCGACGTGGCGCCGCCGCCGGGCGATGCCGGGCTGGCCGCCGCCCGCCAAGCCGCCGACCGGGTAACGGTGCGCTACGGCGTTAATTTCACTTCCATGGCCGAAGTGGATGGCTGGCGGGGTGACGCGAGGCGCAGCCTCTATCTTATCGACGTGCGCACCACCGAAGAATACGAGGCTGGTCACTTGGCGGGCGCCATCCATGCCCCCGGCGGCCAGCTTGTCCAGGGGACCGATATTTATGTGGGCGTCTTGAACGCCCGCATCATACTGATCGATGATCAGGCGGTGCGCGCCGTCATGTCCGCCCATTGGCTGATCCAGATGGGCTGGACCGATGTGCATGTGCTGGATGCGCTGGACGGCGCCGAGCTGGTGCAAGGCCCGCACAGCCCGAATGTTTATGGGCTGGATGGCGCCGCCCCAGACGCAGTGGATGCGGGCGAACTTAAAACCATGCTCGATGGCGGCGAGACCGTGGTTGTCGATCTCGCCGACAGCCGCGTCTATGGCCAAGGTCATATTCCGGGCGCCTGGTTCGCCGTCCGCTCGCGCCTCGAAACGGGGCTGCAGGCCTTGCCGGAGCACAAAAATTTGGTGCTGACCTCCGAAGATGGGGTATTAGCGCAATTGGTAGCCGGTGAGGCGGCGGCTTTGTCGTCGGCGCGCATAAGCGTTCTTGCCGGCGGCACACCGGCCTGGACGGCGGCGGGTAATCCGCTGAAGGACGGCCCGGAAAATCTGGCCGACGAAGCCGACGATGTGTCCTTGAAGCCCTATGACGGCCCTGGCGGCGCGGAGGCCAGAATGCAGGCCTATATCGATTGGGAGCTGGATCTGCCGCGCCTGATCGAAGCAGACGGCACCTCGGATTTCAGGACTTTTCCATAACGGGAATTCATTGATTCTCCATAACGGGCGGTAGTAGGCTAAGTTTACGACGCCTGGGCTCTAACTGGAGAATTACCATGAATTCTATCCGCAACGGTCTATTGTCGGTCGGGCTATTGCTGCTTGGCGCCTGCGCTGGCGTCGATGGCGATGTCATTGTCGCCGTGCCGGCGTACCAGGCGCAAACCGGCGCTTCCCAATTGTCGGCTGCTCCACCGATGGCGATCAAGCTCGGCGCTTTTCGGCGGCAATTGGGCACTGGCGAGCTACCCGGGCGCATTGGCGAGCGCAAGACAATCGGCAATATTTCCCTCGGTTTGGTCTCCGTCAATCCGGCGCCGGGCAAGCTGGTCCAGAATGCCTTTCTCGCCGAAATCAAGGCCGCCGGTCACCGCATCGATAATTCCTCCGCCGCCTCGCTCGAGGGTAAAATTTACCGTTTCGCCCTTCGCACCCCTGTTACCGCTCTTTATTGGGACGTGCTGCTGGACGCAGAAATATCGGTTTTGGTCAAAAACGGTTCAGCCCGGCGGACCGGCAGATATTCCGCCGTCTGTACGGAGCGCACCTACGCCTGGCCCGGTGAAGATATTATCGCCCGAGTTATTAATGGCTGCCTTGCTGAAATGACTGGAAAGTTCCGAAATGACCGAGCCAGTGTCCGCCTGCTCGCCGGTAAATCCTAGGCCCCGGCGCTTTTCTTTCCTGGCGACGGTATCGCTGATGCTGGTCCTCGCCGGATGCGGGGTGCGTCCGGCGGCGCCGGGTATCGAGGCCGGCGGCGTCGACCGTTATGGCCATATCACTTTCGTGCCGCTGATTGCCGATGAGGTTAGGCTGGTATGGCGCGATGGTGCCACCAGGGAAGCGGGCGAGCGCCAACGAGTGGGTTGGAAGACCCAATTGAACGCTGGGCAAATTGCGTCCGAACTGTTGAGAGAGGCAGGAACGCCGGTTACGGCAATTGAAGACGTCAAGGGCGCACTCCTCGGATCAGACGAGGATACCCTATGGGAGACGCGGGTCTGGCGGCGCCTGAAGGCGACTGGCCGGCTTGATCCCAGGGGTGCCGTCATAGTTCTGCGGCAAAACGCGCTGGATGCCCAGGGACGGCAATATAATCCGGCCCGGGATTTCCTCGCCCTAGGTCTCGTGGGCGTCGTGATTGGGGCCGCTACCCGCGATGATGCGTTCCAGCCGAGCTTCATTCTGGCCATCAACACCGGCTTTCAAGCCGCCTTAGGTGGCAAATCCCGGTGCTCCATTGGCTTCGATGCGCGGCTTTTGGATGCAAAATCGGGGGCAATCCTGGGCAGCGTCGATGCCGTCCTCGGTCAAGAATTGTTCCCGGTTGAGATCGAAAATAAGAAATGGCCGGAATTCAGCGCCGATGAACGGGGCCTTGCCAAAACCTATTGCACTGCGGCCCTGAGACGCGGTATCGCCCAGGCGATGAGTGAATTGGAAATCACCCGGCGCCGGTAAGAACCCATACAACCTGGCATTTAGTAATCTTCGCCGACTTATGTTAATCTCATTTATCGAAATACCAAAGGGAGAGAGCCATGCGTTTTCGGATTTTCTCTTATCTCATCGCTTCGGCACTTGCCGCCCTGGCCTTGATGCAAGGCCATGCGATTGCCGCGCCGCAGATACTGGGTCTGGTCGCCCTGGCCCAGCCGATAACCCTCAAATGCGAGGACGGGGTCTGCAAGGCCGAATTCTCCACCGTCTGTCTGCAGGAGCACCGTAAATCGCCGGTCCCCGGCACCGCCTATAAGGCGTCCGGGCTTTCGTCGCTGACCTTGGCGGTTGCCGGCAAACAGATCGACGTCACCCGTCTGGCAACGATCAAATCGGTGCGCAATTTTTCGGCCGTGTCGATCAGCCTGCCGGAGCGCATGGTTGCGATGCATGGCGCCATGGCAAGCCTCAAGGTGGCGGCCATGTCGTCGCTGATCCCGGTGGCCAAGCCGGGCGATGCCGATCCCCATAGCGCCGCCGAGATTTTGCGTTACACCGGCCCATTGCGCTCCGTCGCCAAGCGCGTATTCCACGATGAAAGCAGCAATATCGCCGCCCTCGCCGATCTCAACCGGGTGATCAACATCATGCCCGACCGCTTGGGCGATGACGCTAAGGGCTTCGAGAAAGTCTGGCGCACCGTTTCCGCCGGCAAATCGGCGCAGCGCTTGTCGGCAGCGGTGGTGCAAAGCTGCCGGCACGAGTTCAAGCGCGGCATGCTGACCACCATGCGCTCCTGCATTGTCTATAAGCATGACGAGCTGGCCTCCGACACCACCAAGAAGGTCTGGAAAGCGCTGAAGCCGGGCGGTTGAGAAACGGCGATTTCTGCGCTACCCATGGCGCATGCTTATCGCCCAGATTTCCGACACGCACTTAGATCCTCTCTCCCCATTCGCCGCTAACCGGATGCGCGATTTGGAGCGTTGCGTGGCCGATATCAATGGGCTCGATCCGCGCCCCGACGCGGTCATTCACACCGGCGATATCACCCATAACGGAACGCCGGCGAAATACGAGGCGGCCGTACGCATTCTGGGGCAGCTTCGCCCAACCCTCCACGTCGCCGCCGGCAACCGCGACGACCGGGCCTTGATCGCCGCCAACTTTGCCACTGGCCGGGACCTGTTGGCCGATACGCCGTTCGTTCAATATAGCGTCGATAACTATCCGGTCCGCCTGATCGTCCTCGACAGCTTGAGCGAGACCAGCAACATGGGTGCTTTTTGTGATGTCCGGGCGCATAGCCTCGGCCAAGCGTTGGCCGAGGACACAGCCAAGCCGACGGCCATATTCATGCATCACCCACCGTTCGAGGTCACCCAGTCGAAATTCCGCTTTCAATTCGATGATTGGGATGGGGTC
>CAUZTZ010000360.1:0-4490 GCA_963582805.1 Alphaproteobacteria bacterium | reverse complement strand
CGACGGCTTCGAGGCCGAGCTTGCCTCCTACGATGAGGCTTTGCGCCCCTTGTTCGGCCATTGCCTGGCGCGCTTGACCGACTATCAAGACGCCAACTACGCGCGCCTGTTCCTGCAGCGCATGCAGACCGTCACCGGCGCCGATCTGGCCGAAGAGACCGCGTCGCGCCTCGCCGCCTGGATGAGCTTCGAAGATGTAATCCGCGTCGCCCAGTTGAAAACCCGGCCCGGCCGCCTGGCCCGCATCCGGGGCGAGCTTGGCATCGACGCGGTTGCACCGCTCAAGCTTGAGGACTTCTTCAAGCCCGGCCACGAAGAAATCACCGGCTTCCTGCCGCCCTGGCTGGCCGCCCTGATTCCCGGCGCCAACAAAAAGCGGCGCGCCGGTGAGGGCCTGACAATTCGCTGGCAGACCGGTAATGCTTTTGGCTACGCCGCCCTCAAATTCTTAGGCGCGCTCAAATTCCTGCGTCCCGGCGGTAATCAATATGCCAAGGAACAGAAAGCCATCGAGCAATGGCTCGGCGCCGTCACCAAGGCGGCGGACAAAGATGCCGGCCTCGCCGTACAAACCGCGCGGCTGGCCATATGGGCGCGCGGTTACGGTGACGTCCGCTCCTCCGGGTTTGCCGCCCTTGCCGATCTGTTCAACGATTGGGACCAGCGCCTGGAAACGGATATCGCCGGCCTCAAGGCATCGGTGGATCAATCCCTATTGCTCGCCCACGCCAACCCGGATGCGCCGGCGCACTAATCTCGTTCAAGCCGGCGGCTGCAGGAACTCGATCACGTTGCCGTCGGGATCGCGGGTATAGACGGCGCGCCAGCCCTTGCGGACACCGCCTTCCGCCGTCAATGGCGGCGACACCGGCTCGTAACCGCCGGCGCGGATGGCGGCGATAACGGCGTCGATATCGGCAACCTCAAACGCCAGATGCACAAAGCCGGGATCGCAGGGGCGCAATTCCGACGCCCGCCGTTCGCCCGGAATATGATATTGCAACAGCTCGATCTGATGGCCCGGCGCTTCCACATTGGCAACCTCCAACTCGGCGCCGGGAACGCCTGTGAGGGTTTCAAAAAACGCGCCCGTGAGGCGCCGCTTTTCGGTCACTTCAAAGCCGAACACATCCCGCCAGAAGGCCAGCGACGCATCGATGTCGGACACCGTGACGCCGGTATGATCGAACTTGTTGGTCTGAAATTTCGCCATGCCGCGCTCCTTGTTAATCATCCAGCTCGACAACACAGATAACATCGCCGACCGCCGCCACCTCGCCTTCCGGCACGCGGATTTCGGCCAGCGTGCCGGCCTGGGTTGCCTCCACCTCTTGGGTGACTTTCTCGGTTTCGATCTCGTAAATGGCCTCGCCGGCAGCAAACCGCTCACCGAGGTCCTTGTGCCATTTGACGATAGTGGCGTCTTCCATGTTCATGCCGATGCGCACCAGTTTGAGGTTCAGCTTCACCCGATTATATTCCTGACAGCGGCGGCGATGCTTTCCGGGTTGGGCAGCAGATCAGCCTCGGCGGCGGGCGCATAGGGCATGGCGGTATTGGCCACCGTCACCCGGCGCACCGGCGCCTTTAAATGCGCAAAGCCCTTGTCGGCCACCAATGCGGCGATATAGCTGGCCGCGCCGCAGCGGTCGCGGGCCTCGTCGACTACCACCAGTCGTCCGGTCTTGGCCACCGAATTAATGATCGCGTCTTCGTCCAGCGGCACCAACGTGCGGCAATCGATGACCTCGACTTCAGTGCCTTCTTGGGCCAACGCCTCGGCGGCTTCGAGGCAATGGCGCACCATGGCGCCGACGGTGACGATGGTAGCGGCGTCGCCCGATTTGCGCACCGATGCGGCGCCGAATGGAATGTCATAATCATCCTCCGGCACCTCGCCGATCTCGCCGCCGCGCCCGCCCGGCACCAGGAAAAATGCCGGATCGTCGGAGCGGATGGCGGTCTTCAACAATCCCTTGGCGTCGCCGGCGTTGGACGGCACCGCCACGTTGAGCCCGCCCAAATTCATCAATAGCGAATAGGGCGTATCCGAATGCTGGGCCGCCAGGGCACGGCCGCCGCCGAAACCGGCCATGATGGTGATCGGCAGGGTTATCTGGCCGCCGGTCATCAGCCGCAATTTGGCCATCTGGTTGGCAATGGCGTCGAACCCGGTATAGATGAAATTGGCCATCATCATATGCAGGATTACCCGGTAGCCGCTGGCCGCCGCGCCCACCGCCATGCCGGTCAGCGTCGCCTCGCAGATCGGCGTGTTGCGGATGCGGTCGCGGCCAAATTCATCCAAGAGACCAATGGTGTCGCCGGTCATGGACACTTCCACGTCCTCGCCAAACAAAATGATCTTCGGGTCCCGGCGCATTTCCTCGGCGAGGCCTTCATTGACAGCGTTGGTCAGTCGTTGCTTGGCCATCAGCCTGCCCCCCCGCCGGCGAACATCAATTGGGTTGCCAGGCCGGGTCCCGCCGGCGTGCCCGCTTCGGCAAAGGCGGCGGCCTCTTCGATTTCACCATCGGTGCGCGCGTCTACATCGGCGAGGTCTTGTTCAGAGGCGATACCGGCTTCGATCATGTGGGCGGCCAGGCGCGTGATCGCGTCGCGGCTACGCCATTCCTCGATCTCTGCCTCGTCCCGGTAAGGCCGGCTCAGCATATGCTTTTCCATCTCGAAATGGCCGTGGATGCGATAGGTCTTGGCCTCGATAAAGGCCGGGCCGTTGCCGGCTCGGGCATGCGCGATGGCGTCCGCCGCCGCCGTCCAGACTTCCACCGCATCGTTGCCATCGATGACGCTCACCGGCATGGAGAAGGGCCTCGCCCGATCAGCAATCTCGCCAGAGGTGACCGTGGCCGAGGGGGAAAACTCGGAAAAACCATTATGCTCGCAAATGAACACCATCGGCAGTTTCCAAAGCGACGTGACGTTGAGGGTTTCCATCAGCACGCCCTGGTTGGAGGCGCCGTCGCCGAAAAAGCAGACCGCCACATGGCCCTTGCCATCCAGTTGGGCAGCGTACGCGGCGCCCGCCGTGATCGCCAGCCCGGCGCCGACGATGCCGTTGGCGCCGAGGATGCCTTTCGAGATATCGGCCACATGCATGGAGCCGCCCATGCCCTTGCAGATGCCGTTTTCGCGGCCATACACCTCGGCCATCATGGAATTGGGATCGCCGCCCTTGGCCAAAAAATGGCCATGGCCCCGATGCGTGCTGGCGATCTTGTCAGCGTCGGTGAGGTTCGCACAAACGCCGACGGCAACCGCTTCCTGGCCGATATACAGATGCACGCCGCCGGGCAATTTGCCGGCATGGAAATCGGCGCTGAGCCGTTCCTCCATCTTGCGGATTAAAACCATGCGCGCGTACATGGCGCGAATTTCATCCGGGCTCGGTCCATTGTTGCTCATTTCAGCTCTCTCCTTTTATTATTTATTTCGGACCCAGATGGGCGCCCGAGCATACAGCCGAAGGCTCGCAAGCGAAAGCAAACGGTCCGTTGAAGATTTTGAATAATGCGACATATTTTTGCGAAAAATCAGGTATGGAAAAGTATGGATTGGTATGGATTGGTATGGATTTGTGAGGTTTCATGGGGGTAAATGGCAGTAAATGATCGGGTAATTTCGGCGCGAAAATTCCTTCAAACATGGCTTGAATAAGGTACATATAGTTTGTTTCGGGATGCGCGCAAGTGCGCGTATTCTTTGAGAAATTTTGGACTAATCGCAATTGTCGTTCAGAACCCCGAAGGAAGATTTGGTTTCACAAAGTATGGCATTGACCAATTGCTGGCGGCCGGAAATCAATGCGCCTGTTAAATCGGCTCCTGTAAAATCGCTTCGATTTAATTGTGCCCATTTCAAATTTGCTTTGCTTAAATTTACCTTATTCAAGTCCGCTCCATTGAAATTCACGCCTTCCAAATTGGCCGAACTTAAATCAGCACCCCTCAATCTTGCCCGGCCAAGGGATGCACCGACCAAATTTACCGTACTTAGTCTGGCCTCCCCCAGAATTGCATACCACATACTTGCGCCTTCGAGATTGGCTCCGCTCAATATTGCTCCACTAAGATTAGCACCATCCAAATTCGCATATTTCAGTATTGCGCCCGATAGGTTCGCACCCTGCAAATCACACCCAGGGCAATGTCTCGACACAATGAGTTCTTTGACATTTTTACTGACCTCGGAATAACTCCCTCCGAACCGTAATATCCTGTCGGCATCAGATTTTGCTTGCGTCTCGACGTGGCCGGAAATTATTTCATCAGTAAACCGTCCGCTTAATTTCGCACAGCTTGCCTCGGTCAACTGGCGGGCCTTGGCCTCGGCGACAAAATAAGGGCGGGCGCTATCCCATTTCGGAAATGTATATTTTATAGCCTGGGAGCAGACCTGGTTGTTGTTTAGGCCGTGAAACGAAGGACGAATTGCCGGTTTCTTGGCAAAATTCTGTCCCGTCCCGGAAA
>CAUZTZ010000359.1:0-4491 GCA_963582805.1 Alphaproteobacteria bacterium | reverse complement strand
CGTAAAGACCTTCTGCGCAAACAGCGGGCCGCCGCCAAGGTCCTCAAATTCCCGCAAAGCAATTTGCGCAGCCAGCAACGGAACCGGCAGCGCCACTTGCGCCAGCAGACGTTGCAACGCTCCCGCAACCGCCGCTAAACATCATTGCATCGCAATTTTGCCATCCTCTAAGGCTTGATCTCGGATGGCAAGAATGATCCCATGCGTCTAGCGTAATTAATAAACAGGGAGAGAGACTTATGGGAATCAGGCGGGTTGTCACCGGACATGATGACAATGGCAAGGCCGTGGTAATTTTTGACGGCGATGCCCCCAACGTAAAAAGCCCGACCAGCGGGATAGAAAGCACGCTGTTCTGGGTCAACGAAACAACGCCGGCCGATAATTCGGGCAGCGAAGATTCCGGCAATATGGACGTGGCCATTGCGCCCGGACCGGGCGGCGCCATTTTTCGGGTTGTCGAATTTGGCCCCGAAGGCGATGGCGAGGTATCGCAAGATGAATTGGATTACCTCTCCAAGGCCGGCGGTGCCGAACAGCCCGAAGGCGCCCGCCATCCCGGCATGCACAAAACCAGCTCCATCGATTACGCGGTAATCATGGAGGGCGAAATCGACATGCTGATGGACGACACCGAAGTCCATTTGCAAGCCGGCGACGTGGTTGTCCAACGGGGCACAGTGCACGCCTGGGCCAACCGGGGCACAGGTCCCTGCAAGATAGCCTTCATCCTGATCGACGCCGTTCCGGTTCCTTGACCGGCGCCGCATCCGCCGGAGAATAGCGTTTGATCACTGCGGGCATCTTGGGTCTTGGCCGTTGGGGGCGGCTTTTGGTGGGCTCGGTGCAAGGCAAAAGCGATCATATCCGCTTTGCCGCCGGGGCCACCCGGACACCCCGCAAAGCCAGAGCCTTCGCCAAGGAAAGCGGTCTCGAATTGTGCGCCGATTACGCCGAATTGCTGGCCCGGCCCGATATCGACGTGGTTTTTATCGCCACCCCCCACAGCCAGCATTGCGGCCAGATCCTGGATGCCGCCAAGGCTGGCAAGCATGTCTTTTGCGAAAAGCCGTTTACCCTCGATCCCGGCGATACCAAGGCGGCCCTTGAAGCCCTCGGAAACGCCGGGCTCAAGGCGGGCGTCGGCTTCAACCGCCGCTTCGCCCCTAATACCATCGAATTAAAACGCATGCTGGATGCGCACGAACTGGGAAAGGTGGTCCATATTGAGGCCAATTTCTCCAACAACATGTCCCAATATACCAAGGCCTGGCGCAACAGCGCCGATGAAAGCCCGGCCGGCGGCATGACCTCGCTCGGCATGCACGCCGTCGACACCTTCATTCATTTGCTGGGTCCGATCAGCAATCTGACCGCCTCCAGCCGCAATATCGCCATGCCGCTCGATGTGGACGATTCGACCACCATGCTGATGAATTTTGCCGGCGGGCCATCGGGCTATCTCGGTACCTTTGCATCCAGCGCGCTGATGTGGCGGGTGCGCGTGTTTGGCACCGAAGGCTGGGCCGAGCTGCGTGATCAGGACCGCATGGAAACCCTTATGAGCGGCGGCGAATTGGACGCCCGTGTCTGGGACGGCTACGCCTACCCGGCCCTGGCGACGGTGGCTGCCGGCATCGAAGAATTTGCCATGGCCGTTGCCGAGGACCGCCCGGCGTCCATCAGCCCGGTCCATATCCAGCACGGCATCGATGTACTGGACGCGATCATTGAATCATCGAAAACCAATACAATGGTAAAAATCGATCCGGCTTAAGTGTCCGCCCGTTCGATCCGCTCGGCAATATTATTGCGGCTTGCCATCTGGCGCATCCAAATCCAGAACGCCAAACCGGCGATAGCGCCACCGAGAAAGGTGGGCACGATCCCCAACCGGTCGGCCAATTGCCCGGCAACGAAGGCGCCAAACGCCGGGATGGCGCGCACGGTGAGCGCATAGATACTCATGATCCGGGCGCGCAGATGATCATCGACGGTGCTTTGGATCAAAGTCTGATTGCTGATCAAAACCGAGGCCGAGCAATATCCGTAAAGGAACAATAGCGCGACCCCGATGGCCAGGCCGCTGGAAAACAGAAAGGCGATGAGGGCAATCACGGTCACCGCGAAATTCCACACCATGATCCGGGTCAGCCCCTCAGTGGCGCCCCGCCATGCCAGCCAAAGGGACGCCAGCATGGCGCCGGCGCCGGCGGAAGCCAGCAGCCAGGCCAACGCCGCCGCATCACCTTCCAATACCTTGCCCACATAGGCCGGCATCAGCTCGATGATCGGGCGCAAAAGGATGCCAAGGGCGACCGCGACGATAAGCAGCAGCCGGATCGATTGGCTCGACCAGGCATATTTGAGACCGGCCGTCATATCCGCGGCGAACCCCTTGGACCGGGGCGCATCGCTCCCGCTTTCGTCCACCCGGATTACCAACAAGGCCGCCAGGAATGCGAGATAGCTCAACGCATTCAACGCGAACGCCATACCGGCGCCGGCGGTGACGATAATGATACCGGCAATGGCGGGTCCTAAAAAGCGGGCGGCTTGGGATACCGAGGCTTGAAAGGCGATGGCGGCGGTCAGGTCTTGGCGCGGCACCAACTTTGGCATGATCGCAAAATGAGCGGGAAAGGCGATCCCGTTGAGCGAGCCAAGCACCACCGAAAATACCAGCAATATCTCGATGCTGAGCCAATCGTTCAGGGTAACCACGGTCAACAACACCATGGTTACCGAGGAGCAAAGCTGCGCCCAAAACAAAGCCCGGCGCGCGCTGGTGCGGTCGATGATAACGCCGGCGAGCGGCCCGACGATGGCATTGGGCAAAGTTTCCGCCATGACAATGGCGCCCACCCAGGCCGCCGAATGGGTCATTTCCCACGTGACCCAGCCGAGGGCGACAAAGAATACGAACGTGCCGGTCAATGCTACGCCAAGACCGCTGCAATAAAGAACGAAATTTCGGGACCTGAGCGCCCGGCCAATACCGCCGAATGCGCTGGACTTGGCACCTACCACGGCAATTGCTGGCCGTCGAAGTTCCAGTAAGTGCCGGTGTCGGCGATGGTCAATCGATCGAAGATGGCGCGCATGCCGGCGACCGAATCTTCCACCGCCGTCGGCGCGCTTGGCCCGCCAAGCTCGGTCCGGGTCCAACCGGGCGCGATGGCGATGATGGTGATTTGGCGCTTCTCCAGCCATTCGCCGGCGCTGCGGGTCAGCATGTTGAGCCCGGCCTTGCTGGTCCGGTAGGCGTAGCGGCCCGCCTGCCAGGTATTGGCAACGGAACCCAGCCCCGAAGTCATCATGGCGATCAGCTTTTTGTCGCTTACCGCCACGTTGTCGGCAAACGCGCCGATGATGCGCCCCGGCGCCACCACATTGGTATTGAGAATCTCGAGCCAGAATTCGTGGTCGTAATTTTTTAAATCAGGATCGTCATTGCCCTCGGCAACGCCGGTGCCGTAGCTGTCGACAATGCCCGCATTGTTGATCAACAGATCAATGGGCGCGCCGTCCAAAACCTTGGCGACAGCGGCGATCTCCCCGGCGTTGTTGACGTCCATCTGATGGACGCTGAGCCGCCCCCCGGCGCCGTCCTTCAAGGCGTTCAGCGCGTCG
The DNA here is from genome assembly GCA_963582805.1 of Alphaproteobacteria bacterium. Classification (GTDB taxonomy): domain Bacteria; phylum Pseudomonadota; class Alphaproteobacteria; order Rhodospirillales; family UBA2165. The sequence continues at coordinate 858 of CAUZTZ010000359.1, read as the reverse complement.
GCGCCGCCCGGGTTGCGGCAACAGGCGACGGCGGTCCAGCCTTCCCCCAGATATTGGCGCACCAATTCCAAGCCCAAACCCCGATTGGCGCCGGTCACCAGCATAGTCGGCATGATCGCTCCCCTTCATAGCCTTAAAGCAACATCGAGCCGCCATCGACCTGAAGGACCACGCCGGTGGTGAAGGGATTGCCCATGAGCATCAAGATCGCCTGGCCCACATCTTCCGGCTGGCCCATGCGCCTGACCGGCAAGGTCGCTTCGATACGCTCGTAATGGGCTTTGCGGGCTTCCGGCGGCAGTTGACCCCAAAGCGGCGTGTCGATGGCGCCCGGCGATACCGCATTGACGCGGGTCGGCGAGAAATCAATGGCCAGGCCCCGGGTCAGCCCTTCGACCGCCGCATTGACTGCCGACAGAACCGAGGCCGCCGGCGCGGGCCGCTGGCCGAGGCCACCGGTCACGAACGTGAGCGAGCCGCCGGTAGCGATCTCGGCCGCCCGCGCAATGCGGAAATAGGGCCAGAACTTGGCGTCCATGGCAGCATAGGCGGTCGCCATGTCCAGATCCTGGATCAGGCCGCGCCCGCCCTTGCCGATGGTCACCGCCACATGGTCCCAGGCACCGCTGCCGACGAAGTAATCGGTGACGGCGGTATCGTCGGTAGCGTCCAGAACTTCGGTCGCAACGCTGCCGCCGATAGCCTTGGCGGCATCGGCAAGCCGCTCCCCGGAACGCCCGGCGATAGTAACATCGGCGCCGGCTTGCAACGCTACTTTGGCGGTCCCAAGGCCAATGCCGGAGGAGCCGCCGACCACCAGAACCCGCTTCCCATCAAAGGAATACATGAGCAGCGGTT
>CAUZTZ010000358.1:0-4495 GCA_963582805.1 Alphaproteobacteria bacterium | reverse complement strand
GAAGGCCAGCACCACAGCCTGTTCGTCGATCCAGCGTACAAGGAATCCGCCGAATACGTGGCGTTCTGGGACGAACTGCGGCAAGGCAATTTCCAGTCCGGCGAATTTAAACGGGTTGACAAAAGCGGCAACGAGCTTTGGCTCCAGGCGGCTTATAACCCCGTTGTCGGGGTTGACGGCAAGCCCTACAAGGTCGTCAAAAACGCCGTCGACATCACCGCGCAAAAGATCGAAAGCCTCAAGGCGGATGCCGAATCTGCCCGCCTCGCCCAGATGGTTGAAGAACTGCCGATCAACGTGATGACGGCGAACCTGGAAACCTTCGAGATCGATTACGCCAACAAGGCGACCATCGATACCATCCGCACCATCGAGGGTCTTTTGCCGATCACGGCGGACGAGTTGGTTGGAACCTGCATCGATATCTTCCACAAGGATCCGTCGCATCAGCGGCGCCTGCTCGCCGATCCGTCCAATCTTCCGCACGCCGCGATTATCGATGTGGCGGGCGAAAAACTTGATCTGTTGGTTACCGCGCTCAACGACAAAGAAGGCAATTACATTGGCCCGATGGTCGCTTGGTCGGTGGTAACCGAGAAAATCAAGAAGGACGAAGAGGTCGAACGTCTGATCCAGATGGTCGACAACATGCCCCTCAACGTCATGATGTGCGACAAGGACGATTTGAAGATCAATTACATCAACAAGACCAGCATTGATACCTTGCGGCCGTTGCAGTCGCTGCTGCCTGCCCCGGTCGATGAGCTTCTCGGCCAATGCATCGACATCTTTCACAAAAACCCCGCCCACCAGCGCGGTATTCTTGGAAATCCGGCAAATCTGCCGCACACCGCCAACATCAAATTGGGCGATGAGACCTTGTCTCTGAACGTCTCAGCGATCAACGACAAGAATGGCGCCTATATCGGTCCAATGCTCAGCTGGTCGGTAGTCACGGCCCAAGTTGCGCTCGCCGACAATTTCGAAACCAACGTCAAAGGCGTTGTCGAAAGCGTCGCCGGTTCTTCGACCGAAATGCAGGCGACCGCCGAAACCATGGCAGCGGCTGCCGAGGAAGCCTCGTCGCAATCGACGGCTGTTGCGTCTGCTACCGAGCAGCTCTCCAAATCGATCGAAGAAATCTCCGGTCAAGTGGCCCGCTCCACGCAGATCTCCGGGGACGCCGTGGTCGAGGCGCAACGCTCCAACGAGCAGGTACAAGGCCTCGCCGACGCGTCTCAGAAGATCGGTGATGTGGTCAACCTGATCAACGATATCGCCAGCCAGACCAATCTCTTGGCGCTCAACGCCACCATCGAAGCGGCGCGTGCCGGTGATGCGGGCAAGGGCTTCGCGGTGGTTGCTTCGGAAGTGAAAAACCTGGCCAACCAGACGGCCAAGGCGACCGAGGAAATCGCGACGCAAATCAGCGGCATCCAGAACGCAACCCAGTCGGCGGTCGGCTCGATCGAAGGCATCACCAAGACGATCAACGAGATATCCGAAATCGCGACCGCCATTGCCGGCGCCGTGGAAGAGCAAAGCGCCGCCACCGGCGAGGTGTCTTCCAACATCAACGGCGTGACCAAGGCATCGGAGGAAACCGGCCAGGCGGCGGCCGAAGTTCTCTCGGCGGCGCGCGAGCTGTCCGAGCAGTCGGAAAGCCTGGGCAAGGAAGTCGACGGCTTCCTGGTTGAAGTGCGGGCCATGTAATTTCCGGAATGGACACTGCCCGACGTCAAAAACTAAACGGCCCTTCGGGGCCGTTTTTTTATGTCAAATGCACTATTTCGCAAATGACGCTTCAACATTACGGAAATTAGGGCTAGTTATACCAGATGGGACAACGGGGCAAAAATCCGGTGCGCGCCAATCAGCACAGTAACAAGCGGCGGCGAACCCAATTCGGTCCGGCCCGCAATTTCAAGCAACGCCTTTATGGCGCGCTAGATTTGGGCACCAACAATTGCCGCCTGCTGATCGCCCGCCCGCTGGGTTTCGGGTTTCGCGTAACCGCGTCTTTTTCCAGGGTCGTGCGCTTGGGCGAGGGATTGAGCGCATCCGGGCGCTTGAGCGATACCGCCATGGACCGCACCATCCAGGCGCTGGTCATCTGTGCCGCCAAACTCAAGGATCTGGGTGTCGCTTCCAGCCGCAACATCGCCACCGAGGCCTGCCGGCGGGCCGACAATTGCAATAGTTTCATCGACAAGATCGATCAGCAAACCGGCCTCGCGTTCGAGACCATTTCCTACCGTGAAGAGGCGCGCCTCGCCCTCCTTGGCTGCCAAAGTCTGCTGACCGATGGCCTGCCATACGCCCTGGTATTCGATATCGGCGGCGGCTCCACCGAATTAACCTGGGCGCGGCGCAACGAGGTCAACGGCTTTGACATCATCGACGTTTTGTCGCTGCCGTTCGGCGTCGTTACCCTGGCCGAGGAATGTGATCAGCCGGATATGGATTGCGGCGCCTACCAGAAAATGGTCACCCATATTCACGATCAATTGCCGGATTTTTGTGATCGCAACAATATCCGCCGGGAAGTTGCCGGAGGCAGCGTTCAGATGCTGGGAACGTCAGGCACGGTGACCACCCTCGGCGCCGTGCACCTCAAACTGCCGCGCTATTCCAGGGCGCTGATCGATGGGCTGGAGATCGATTTCCAGGCCCTCGATGCGGCGACGGCGATGCTGTCCAGCCTGGATTATGAGCGCCGCGCCGAAGTGCCCTGCATCGGGACCGAGCGGGCCGAGCTGGTGATACCGGGCTGCGCGATATTAGAGGCGATCCGCAAATGCTGGCCGGTGGGCAAGCTGAGCGTCGCCGACCGGGGCCTGCGCGAAGGCATCCTGATGGAGCTGATGGCCGCCGATGGCGAGCCTATCGTCGGCAATCCGGCGGAACGCGCCCAGCTGGATGCGGACGCCGATCCCAGCCCGAACAATACCCATTGACCCGCAATCGCCGACACGCCAAGGCCCGGCCCGGACGCGGCACCCACGTCCGCGTCAAAACCGCCAAGGGGCGTAAATTGTCTTCGACCCTTTGGTTGCAGCGCCAATTGAACGATCCATACGTGGAGGCGGCGAGCCGCGAAGGCTACCGAAGCCGCGCCGCCTACAAGCTGGCCGAGCTGGACGAGCGCTTCAAGTTTTTGAAAAAAGGCGCCAAGGTGATCGATCTCGGCGCCGCGCCGGGAGGCTGGACCCAGGTGATCGCCACCGCCACCGGCTCCAAGAACCGCTCAGCCAGCGGGCGCGTCGTCGCTGTCGACATTCAACCCATGGACCCGCTCGAGGGCGCCGAAATCTTAACCTTGGATTTTTTGGAAAATGGCGCACCGGACGCCATCATGGAATGCCTCGGCGGGCCGGCCGACGCGGTGCTATCTGACATGGCGCCGGCCATGACCGGGCACGCCAATACCGATCATTTGCGCATCATGGCCATGGCCGAGGCGGCCTTTGAATTCGCCAAAGAGATTTTGGCGCCGGGCGGTGTGTTCGTTGCCAAGGTGCTGCAAGGCGGGACCGAACAAAACCTGTTGGCCGAAATGAAGATCTGCTTTGCCACCGTGCGCCACGCCAAGCCGCCCGCAAGCCGATCCGATTCGTCCGAAATCTATGTTGTGGCGACCGGGTTCCGGGGTAATGAGTGAATGCGATTGCCCGTGATATAAGGTGTTTAAGCGCGCCCAAACTCTCGGCTTGGCTTTGTCCCGCACTTGTGTATGATTTGCCGCCAACTCGTAGTGTCCCGGTCGTGAAATTCGTGATAGCAAATTGCGCGTGAACAGGGCCACTCATTTATAAAGTTAGTGTGATTCAAATAACAAAATTCGGCACATTTTATGTGCCGATTTTTGGAATCATCACACTAGGAGCTGGCATGGATATACCTGACGGTTTGACCTTCGACGATGTTCTGTTGGAACCCGCCGCCTCGGACGTGCTACCAAGCGAAACCGACACCCACACACAATTGACCAAGGAAATTCGCCTCGGCATTCCCTTGTTGTCGGCGGCCATGGATACGGTCACCGAAAGCCGCCTCGCCATTGCCATGGCGCAGGCCGGCGGCATCGGCGTCATCCATAAAAACCTGGATTCTAGTGAACAGGCGGACGAGGTCCGTAAAGTCAAGAAATTCGAATCCGGCATGGTCATCAATCCGATCACCATCAACCCGTCCATGACCCTCTCTAAAGTTCGCGAATTGATGGACCTGAACGGCTATTCCGGCTTTCCGGTGGTCGAGGATGGATCGGGCAAGCTGGTCGGCATCCTGACCAACCGGGATGTCCGCTTTGCTTCCAACCCCGATCAACTGGTGTCCGAGCTGATGACCGCCAACACCTATGATGCGCCGCTGGTCACGGTCCCGGAAAGCACCGATTTGGAAGAGGCCAAGCATCTGTTGCATCAGCACCGCATCGAAAAGCTGGTGGTGGTCGATGATTATTTCCGCTGCATCGGGCTGATCACGGTCAAGG
>CAUZTZ010000357.1:0-4513 GCA_963582805.1 Alphaproteobacteria bacterium | reverse complement strand
CTCGGTATCTTCGCCGTGCTTTTTGCCGAACGCCGGCAGCAATAGGAAAATCAAGATCATGGCCGAAGAAATGCTGATCGCCAGATGCACGTTGGCGGGCACGAACAGGCCGAGGAAGGTATGGATCTGGGCGATGGAAAAGAAATGATAGACGGCGATAACCGTCGTGAACCCGACAATCCATTTCGATCTGTTCATGGCCATAGGAATTTATACCTGGTCGACTTATACATGGTCACAAATACCCAATAAAAGGAACGGCGGCCGAATATGGCCGCCGTTCGATCTTTGCAATACCCTTACAGGAGTTTCTTCTGCTGCGCCTCCATGGCCGGCGTCCACATGCCTTTTTCCTTGTAATACTTAATGGCGCCCGCATGGAACGGAAGCTGGAAGTTATTCAGGCTGTTCTTGGCCGTCCAGTTGGCGAGCTCGCGGTGATAGGTTTTCATCAGCGCGGTATTTTCGACGATCGCCTTGGTCACTTTATAGACCGTGTCGGCTGACGTCTTCGCGGCGGTCAGGAACAATGTGTTCATGGCAAAAACGTGGATTTCCTTCTTCAAGCCGACGAAGCTTTCGGTATCGAAGGTGCGCCCGAAGATTAGCGGCGGCAGCAGCTTCAGCATGGCATCGCGTTTGGCCTTGCTGGGATGGAAGAAGGTAAACTTGCCATCGGAGAATGGCTTTTGCATGTTGGCCGCCTTGCGTCCCAGCGGAACCGCGGCGCCGGCGACGCTGCCGACGATCAGGTTCTTGATGACCTGGCCGGTATTTGTGGTTCCGACCACTTTCACCTTAGAGGCATCGACGCCATAGACCTTGAACATGGCCTTGGTGATCAGCTCCAGTTCGGGCAGTGGACGGCGCTTGCCAATAAAGGTTTTGCCTTCCAGATCCTTGGGCCCATTGACGCCCTTGCCAGTGGTGAATACGACGGCGCGGTGGTTGGCGCCGCCCTGCACGACCAGGCGATTCTTCACCGGACCGGATTTCTTGAACGAGAAGGTGCCCCGGTAACCGGTGACGGCGGCAAACGAATTGGCCATGCCAAACTCGATTTTGCCGGCGCCCAGGCCGCGCACGGTGGCGGCCGATCCGCCGACCGCCTGCACCGACGTATTGATACCGGCCTTTTTGTTGATCACTTCGCCGACGCCGACGCCCTGGATGTAGAAGTTGCTGCCGACACTGGAGGTGCCGATACGGATCGCCTGTTGGGCGTCCGCCGGAGCTGCCGCGGCGAAAACGGCGGTGGCCGCCACGGCGGCCAGGAATTTTGTTTTCGTATTCATCGTGAATCTCCCTTTCTAGTATAAATAGCAATAAGGCTGTTGCTCTTGATTGGTATCCAAATATCTAGCACGGAAAAAACCAAATGTCTCTTGAACATTTTCCAATATTATTCAAAAAGGTGTGGGTATTTGGCGCGCACCTTGTCTTTCCATTCGGGGCTCGATTCCGCAACTTTGGGGAAATCGTCTTTCCAGCCCCAAGGCCGGCAGGCATCAATGATGCCCCGGTTGTTCGTGTATGGCGGGCCCTGCAGCATGCTGTCCAGAGGTGTCGACCAGGCGTTGCGGGTAAATTCGGTATCGTTGGGCGGATCGCACCTGGTCGACATGGCCCAGACCACATCGAACAGGTTCGATGGATCGATATCTTCGTCGACCACCACCACCCAGCGCCCGGCATAGTTGCCGGCGTGGCAGTTGGCGGCCAGATGGGCGGCCTGTTTGACGTGGCCGGGATACATCTGGGTGATGGAAATGACGTTGAACATGCGCCCGGCGCCGGCTTCGTGGCACCAGATACCGGCGACGCCGGGCAAGCCCGCCTTTTCCACCTCGTCCCAGATCATCGCCGATTTCACCGCGCCCCTGGCAAAGGTGAAGTTGGCCGGCGGGCGCGACGGGATGGCCATGGTCAGGATCGGATCATCGCGGTGATAGACCCGGCGCACCTTGATGATCGGCTGTGGGCTGGCTTCCGAGGCATAGTATCCCATAAACTCGCCGAACGGGCCTTCGGTGCGGGCTTCGTCCGGGTAAATCTCACCCTCGAAGGCGATCTCGGCGTGGGACGGGATCGGCAGGCCGTGCAATTCCGACGGGATCACATCGAACGGGAAGCCGCGATGGCCGCCGGCGTAATCGAACTCCGACAATTCATGATCGATCTCCGCATGGCCGGCCAGAAACAATAGCGGGTCCTGGCCGCAGCAGACGACCACCGGGCACGGCTCGCCCTTTTCGAAATACTTCTCGCGGATGAAGCGGCCATGCTTGCCCGGCGAAATCCAGATGCCGGCGGTTTTCTCGTCATGCACCATGATGCGGTAGGTGGCGGCGTTGATCCAGCCGGTGTCCGGGTCCTTCATGATGACGATATCGTCGGTGCCGATATAGCGCCCGCCGTCATATTCGTGGATGAAGGGCGCCGGAAATTTTAACAGATCAACCTCGTCCTCGCGCTGTATATTGTCCATGATCGGGCCGGTCTTGACCTCTTCCGGCGGGATCAGCTCGAAATCGGTCTTCATGCGGTCGCGGTAGGATTGCACAAACGAAATGGCGGTTTCGGGTTCCGGCAGGCCAAGCACGATGGCCAGCCGCTTATAGGAATTGGCGGCACCGGACAGCACCCGAAAGCCCTTCGGGTAGCCGGGGATGTCGTCGAACAAAAGCGCCGGCGCGCGGCCCGGTTTATGCGCCGTGACCAGCTCGCCGACGGCGGCCATCTCCAAATTCCAATCGGCGCCCTCGATCACTTCCAGCTCGCCGATCTCCTGGAAGCGGACGAGAAGGTCGCGCAAATCTTCGTGCCGATTGAAGTTGCGGCGGTCGCTGGTGGCGGGGCTCGATTTCTGGTCCATGGACTTCTCCTGAATGTACGCAAACGATAGCGGCTTGGAGCGGCAATTGCCAGTTGGCTTGAAGGCCCCTGTTCATTTTTGTGCGCCTCATGTTTAATAGGCCCGAACAGGGATTTGGGAGCGGTCACATGCAAACATTCGAGATTACTCAGGAAATGGCCGACGCCATCATCCGGCGGCGCGGGCACCTGCACCCTTATGACAAATTCGATCCGGCAACCACGGCGCTCTTGGTGGTCGATATGCAGAATTATTTTGTCTCCCAGGACGAGCGCACCGGCTGTGCCGAAGCAAGGGAAATCACCCCCAATATCAACCGGCTGGCGTCGGGCTTGCGGGCTGCCGGCGGTCACGTGGTCTGGATCGTCACCGAGGCGACCGAGGAAGCCAACGAGAGCTGGAGCAATTTCTACGAAACCCATTCCGCCGACGGCGCCGCCAACCGGCGCAAGGTGATGGTGCCCGGCCAATCGGCCTTTGAGATTTGGCCCGAATTGGAGGTGGCCGATAGCGACGTCCAATTCACCAAAGCCCGCTACAGCGCCTTTTTGAAAGCGCCCAGCGGCGATCTGGAAGCGCTCTTAAAGGCGCGCGGCATCGAGACGATCCTGGTCACCGGCGTCGCCACCAATGTCTGCTGCGAATCCACCGCCCGCGACGCCATGATGGTGGGCTTCCGGACCATCATGGTCTCCGACGGCAACGCCGCCTACGCCGATGAATTCCACGAAGCCACCATGCGCAATTTCATTTCCGTCTTCGGCGACGTGCATTCGACCGACGATCTGTTGGGCATCATCGGCGCGCGCCAAGCCGCCGAGTAGAGAATCAGGCCACGGCAGCGCAGCACTAGCCTTTGAGCGGTACCGAGACTTGGGCGGCAACGATGCGCCAGCCTTCGCCCAAGCGCACCCAGCTATGGCTTTGGCGGCCTACGGCGCCGGTGTCGGTGCGTCTTGTCTCGCAATTTGCGGTGCCGTAATCGCGGCCAAAGGTGGTGACCACCAGCTTGGTAACCTCGCGCAAGAGCGGCGTGCCGCGCTGGGTCTGGCGAAAATCCTTGATTTCCTGGATGCCGTAGAGCATTTCGCCGGGCGAATAGCGGAGCGTGTGCGGGCTGTCCCAAAACAGGTTGATGACCGTGTCGATATCGTTCTCCAGGAGCGCGCGGTCATATTGCCAGAAGGCTTCGGTCACTTCGGCCTGCACGCCGGGGATATTGATTTCCATTTTGGGCCTCTTTGGGTTTTTATGGTTTCGAAAACTCGGCCACCAGCAGCCAGCCGAATTTGCGTTTGAGAAAATTATCGATGGCCGTAGGCATGAACGGGATATAGCGCTTGGCCATGTGGCTGAGGCTGGTTTTCTCCGGCAGAAGGCCCTTGGATTTCAAGATGGCTTCGAACTCCGCCGGGCTGTAGTGGGTGTGGAAATAGCCGTCGGTAAAATATTTCTGCGCGCTACCTAAGCTCTCGCCCTTGAAGATCAGGCCGCGCCCAAACAATTGGTAGAGCCCTTTCAGGTAATAGCGCAGCGAGTTGCGGTTATAGACCATGATCATGCCGCGCCCGCCGGGCGCCAAGACCCGGGCAATGTGATCGAGGATCCGATCGGTGTTTTCGGAATGATGGATGACCC
>CAUZTZ010000356.1:0-4521 GCA_963582805.1 Alphaproteobacteria bacterium | reverse complement strand
GGAAATCAGGACCCTACTTTTGCAACAGGTCTAATACACCGCCGGTGATTATTTCGCGTACCAAACTTGTTACCAAGATCGGCGACGTCAAGGGCATGAAATTGCGCGCCCTGGCGCCGGAAAATATTCCGCAAATGAATGCCTGGGGCGCATCCGGCATATTCATGCCCATTAGCGCCACATACGATGCATTGGACAAGGGTGTCATCGACGCCACCTTTACCGCCATCAACGCCCTCTTCCGGCCGTGGCGTTTCTCGGAATCTTCAAAGTTCATCACCGACGGCATGAAAAAGCCTTCGGCGATTTTCTGGCTGGCCATGAACAAAAAGGTGTGGGACGGATTGCCGGCGAATTCGAAGGCCAAGATCGATGGCCTGACCGGCCAGCAATTCTCGATGGATACCGCAATCGGTTGGGCAAAGCCTGATATCGTCGCCATGGCCCGGGCGAAAAAGGGCGATGTTGGCCTCAAATATCATATGCTGAGCAAGGCGGAAGCAGCCAAGTTCGACGCCGCCACTGATCGGTCTGTTGAAGCCTTCCTCGCCAAGAGCGAAAAGAAGGGCATTCCGGCGCGCGCCATCTATGCGGCCATCACCAAGGGCGGCAGTTAGTCTCTGAATGACTGATGCCCCACAGGCGCCTGAAGGCGCTAGCGAGGCGGACCGCATCCTCGGCAAGATCGATGCTGTAGTCCGCCCGCTGGCCCTTTATATAGGCGGATTTATCGTTATCGCGCTTTGCTTGATGACGGTCACCGCCGTCGGCTTCCGCTATGTGCTCAATTCGCCCATCTTTGGCGTCTCCGACATTGCCCAACTCCTGCTGCTGACCATCGTCACCTTTTCCATCGGCCAGAGCGGGCGCACCGGAGGTCAGGTAGCGGTCGAATTGTTGGGCACCGTCACCAGTCCGAAAATAACCCGTTGGACCGATATTTTCGTCAAAATATTGGGCGCTATCATGATGGGCATCCTGACCTTGAAATTAATAGAAGGTGGGTTTAGCGCCGCCAGTTATGGCGAAACTTCCAACATCTTGATCATTCCCTTTGGTCCGTTCATGTATCTTCTGGCCTTCGGAATTGCGCTTTACGGATTTGTCCTCCTGTTTGAAATTTATGTCCATCTGCGCGGCGGCGAAGTGCGTCATAACGTGGGCACCATGGACGATATTTAAAAGGTCTTAGAAATAATGTCGGAAACTGCCATCGGTACGATCGGCATCATTGTGCTTTTCGCCTTGTTGGCGCTGCGCATGCCGGTCGCCATGACCATGTTGGTCGTCGGTTTTGTTGGCACCATTGCAATCAATGGCCTGACGGCGGCGCTGTCGACCCTCGGCGGCGAAGCCTTCGAGATTACGACCACCGGTACTCTGATCGTGGTGCCGCTGTTCGTGCTGATGGGCAACCTCGCCGGCGTATCGGGCATGAGCAAGGATCTCTATGAAGCCGCCTATGCCTGGCTCGGGCACATGCGCGGCGGCCTGGCCTCTGCGACCATCGGCGGCTGCGCCGGTTTTGCCGCCATGAGTGGCTCCTCCATCGCCTCGGCGGTGACCATGGGCCGCGTCGCCTTACCGGAAATGAAGCGCTACAATTACGATGACAGCCTGGCCACCGGGGCGGTCGCCGCCGGCGGAACGCTTGGCATTTTGATCCCGCCATCCACCGGCATGATCATCTATGCGATCCTGACCGAACAATCCATCGGCCGATTGTTCATGGCCGGTGTCCTTCCGGGCTTGCTGCTGACCGGGTTGTTCCTGATTGCCATCTATCTGGTGACCAAGAGACGCCCCGAAGCCGGCCCGCCGGGCCCGAAAGCGGACTTCGCCCACAAGATGGCGACCCTCTGGCGCTCGGGCAATATCATCGCCATCGTGGCGGTGACCATCGGCGGTATCTATGTCGGCGTGTTCACACCAGTGGAGGCCGCCGGCGTCGGCGCCTTCCTGACTTTGGCGATGGCCTTCTACCGGCGCACATTGACCTGGCCGAAAATGCAGTTTGTCCTGTTGCAGACCTTGCAGACAACGGCGACCGTGTTCATGATCCTGATCGGTGCCTTCGTCTTTATCCCGTTCATGGCGCTGACCCAAATTCCGTCCAATCTGGTCGGCTTCCTGATCGGCCTCGATGTGGGTCAGCTCGGGGTTTTGACCATAATCCTGTTGACCTATATCGTCCTCGGCACCTTCCTGGAAGGCCTCGCCATGCTGGTTTTGACCTTGCACATCACCTTTCCGGTGATTGTCGCCATGGGCCTTGATCCGATCTGGTTCGGCGTTGTCGTCGTTATTGTCCTCGAGATGGGGCTGATCTCACCGCCCGTGGGGGTCAATGTATTCGTTGTCAAAAGCGTCGCGCCGGACGTGCCCATGAGCACCATTTTCCGGGGCATCTGGCCGTTCTGGGTAGCCATGGGCGTGTGCTTGGTGTTCCTCGTCGCCTTCCCGCAAATTGCATTGTTCCTGCCCAACACCATGTTCGGCGGCTAGGCGGCGGCAGTATCGTCCTTGAACGCGGCCCGGAATTGGGCACACTAACGCCAGCTTAAAACTACTGGAGAGCCCAAGATGTCTGCACCCTACACCGGCGGCTGCTTGTGCGGCGCTATCCGTTATGAATTCACGTCCGAGCCGGCGACCGTCTATACCTGCCATTGCACCGAATGCCAAAAGGTCTCGGCCAGCGCCTTCGGCATATCGGTGCGGGTCAAGGCCGAAGATTTCAAAATTACCCAGGGCGAGCCCGCCACATTCGATAGCACCGCCGACAGCGGCCGGGTCAAGACCGGCCTATTTTGCGCCACCTGCGGCACCCGCTTTGGCGGCGGCGCCGGCGGGCCGCTGGTGGTCATCCGAGGCGGCAGCCTTGACGATCCCAATTGGTTCCGCCCCGTCGCCCATATCTGGACCCGGAGCGCGCAAAACTGGTTCCCCTTCGACGACGGTTTGCCGAAATTCGAAACGGCGCCCGAGGACCCGGCGGCCCTGAACGATCTTTGGGAGGCCCATGTCTCCGGCGGCGTTTAATCGGGGTCCCAACGAAGGCCTGATCGATGTGCCGGGATCGCGCCGGGCACTGTTGACGCCGGCTTTGGTAATCGAGCTGGATAAGTTCGAAGCCAACCTGTTGCGCCATCAACGCATCTGCGGCGAGACGGGCCTTCGCATGCGCCCCCACGCCAAGACCCACAAATGCTCCGAGATTGCCAAGCGCCAGGTGGAGGCGGGCGCCGTCGGCGTTTGCTGCGCGACGTTGCACGAAGCCGAAGTGATGGCCGCGGCCGGTATCGACGGGGTGCTGATCACCTCGCCGGTGGTCGGCGCGGCGCGCATCGGGCGCATGATAAAGCTGGCCGCCAAAGCCAGGCGTTTCAAGCTGGTCGCCGACAATCCGGCCAATTTGCGCGCCATAACGGAGGCGGCGGCGTCCCTGGATGCGCCCTTGGAGGTGCTAGTGGATATCGATATCGGTATGCAGCGCACCGGGGTCGCTACGCCCGATGACGCCGTTGCCCTGGCCCGCATGATATCGGAGGCGCCCAACCTCACCTACCGGGGCGTGCAGGCCTATTCCGGCCGGGTCCAGCATATCAACGATTTAGCCGAGCGCCGCCAAGTCTACGGCGAACAACTGGCGCGCCTCAAAACCGTCATCGAAGCCCTTGGCGGCAACCGTCTGCCGCCGGCCATCGTCACCGGCGGCGGCACCGGCTCGCTGGTGATCGATATCGAGACCGGCATCTTCACCGAACACCAGACCGGCTCCTACATTTTCATGGATGTGGAATATAACCAAGTCAGCATGCCCATCGCCGGCAACATTCCGTTTCAAACCTCGCTGCTGATGCAGTGCAGTGTGGTCAGCAACAATGCCGATGGGTTCGTGACCATCAATGGCGGCTACAAGAGCTTCGCCACCGATGGCCCTAAGCCTGAGCTCGCCGATCCCGAATTACGCGGCGCCACCTACGACCGCTTCGGCGACGAGCATGGCAAGATCGTGCTGGGGCCGGGCAATTCGGCGCCGGAACTGGGCGCGCCGGTCAGCCTGATCACGCCCCACTGCGATCCGACGGTCAATCTGCACAACTATCTGCACTGCGTCCGCGGCGACAAACTGGTGGATATCTGGCCCATCGATGCCAGAGGCGTGCTCTAGCGAAGCGGCCCGGCTGTTGGGGATGACCCAACGAACAAGCGCCTCTCTAGGTCATAGCAAAATTCTGATGGTCCCACCGTTTCTGTGGCGATCCGCCCCAACCGTTTGCCCGGTTCTCACGATGTTCAAACCAGTAATATGCCAAGAATACGATTTTAAATCTTATTTTATAAAAATTATATCTTAGAAATTGAAAAATAATTGAAAGTATTAGATAGCAACGCGGTTACGGGTAAAATCGGCAATAATAAATGTAATATAGTATTTTTAACCCAGCCAATACGCCATAATGGACCCTCGATCAGATAGCTATTGGGTCTTTATGCATTGAAATTAGGTGTTAAAAT
>CAUZTZ010000355.1:0-4536 GCA_963582805.1 Alphaproteobacteria bacterium | reverse complement strand
CGCCAGCAATGTGGGCGGTATGATCGTGTTCGTTGCCCAAGATAAGGGCTTCTTCGCCAAGCATGGCCTCGATGCCAAGGTTGTTGTCCGCAACACCGGCTCGGCATTGACCAAATCCTTGCGCGCCGGCGAAATCGATTTCGCCCCCGCCGCGTTCACCAATCTTCCGGTGGCGCTGGAAAAAGGCATCAAGCTGCGCGGCGTCGTCGGCTATCTCGGCGGTCACTTCTCCTCGCCGACCAGTGACGGCAATGTGGGCATCATCGCGCGGCCCGGCACCGGCATCAAATCGATTGCCGATCTTAAAGGCAAAACCATCGGCGTTGCCTTTGGCACCACCGGCGATTTGTACTTGCAGGAGCTTTTGAAAAGAAACGGCATGTCCAAAAACGACATCAAGCGCATCAATGTGCGCCCGCCAAGCCATGTTTCGGCGCTGGATTCCGGCGGCGTGCAGGCGGTGGTTGCCTGGGAGCCGAACGTGACCAAGGCGTTGGATAAGGTCAAGGGATCGGTCCAGGTGGTTCGCGGCGGCGGCTATGTCTGCTTCTGCGCCGGCATGCACGGTCAGCCCGACACCGTCTATAAGGACCGCAAAAGGACCCAGGCGTTTGTTGACGCCATGGCCGAAGCGGCCCATTACCTGCGCGATCCGAAAAACGCCGACGAAGTGGCCAAGATCGGGTCCCGCTTCGTGCGCGGCATGACCGCCGATTTGGTCAAGCGCACCACCAAGCATGTGGTCTATGACGCCCGCATCGGCGGCGGCACGGCGGATGCTTTCCGGGCTTCGGTGAAACTTCTGATCGCCCAGAAGAAAATGAAAAAGCCCTATGATCCGATGAAGTATCTCGATACCTCCTTCATCGATTCGACCATCAAGCGCCATCCCGAATGGTTCGCGGATATGAAATAGCTCTGGGTTCAACCAGACGTTTTTCGAACGCTGATGGGCGCGGGATGATTCCCGCGCCCATTGACGCGTTAAAAATAGGTAAGAATACATGACCGCCAAGCTGGTTGTCGAAGGACTGAGCCACCACTATCCGGACGAGTATACCGGCGTCGATGTTCATGCCCTCGACAATATCTCTCTCGAGGTCAATGAGGGCGAGCTGGTATCGGTGGTGGGTCCGAGCGGCTGCGGCAAGTCGACTTTGTTGAATATTTTGGCCGGCTTGCTGCCCTACCGGGTTGGCTCGGCCACGGTCGACGGCGTTCAAATCGAAGGGCCGGGTCCGGACCGGGGCGTGGTCTTTCAGGAACACGCCATTTTGCCATGGCGCACGGTCAACAGGAATATCGGTCACGGCCTCGAAATCCGGCGTCTGCCGCGCGAGCATATCGCCAAGCGGGTGCAGGAATTTGTCAATCTGGTCGGCCTTACCGGCTTCGAGGATAAATATCCTCATGAATTGTCCGGCGGCATGAAGCAGCGTTGCGCAGTCGCCCGCACCCTTTGCGCCGATCCGGTGATCATGCTCATGGATGAGCCGTTCGCGGCGGTCGATGCGCAGACCCGGATCACTTTGCAAGAAGAGCTCAACCGGATCGCCATGGCGACCAAGAAGACCATCCTCTTTATCACCCATTCGGTGGATGAAGCGGCGTTCCTGGCGGACCGGTGTTTTGTGTTTTCGGCGCGCCCGGGCCGGCTAAAAGAAATCGTTGAAATCAACATACCGCGTGCGGACCGCATCTGGTCAGAGATGAACGCCAATGCCGAATTTATCGGCGCCCGCGAAAAGATACTGAAGCTTGTCCGCGAGGAGGTGTCCGTTGCAACAGAGGAATGATGCGCCCAGCCTCGGCTGGCGGATCAACAAGCTGCTGCAGTTGGATGCCATGAATTTGGTCATCCTGGTGATCGCCGTCTATATCATCTGGTCGGTGATCTCGGCGCTGATCGACAACCCGGCCCGCTATCTGCCCTCGCCCATCGCGGTGGCGGTATCGTCGGTGGACATGCTCTATAAGGGGCTGCTGCCCAGCTATTTCGGCGATACGCTGGTGCGCCTGATCTTCGGCAGCACCATTGGCCTGTTGCTCGGCATTCCGTTCGGTCTGTTGCTCGGCATCAACCGCACGGTCGCCGATATGTTCCATCCGATCATGAATTTTTTTCAGTCGGTATCGGGCATCGCCATTTTTCCGATCATCGTCGTCTGGTGGGGAAACTCGGATAAGACCATATTCGCGGTGATCCTCTATACGGCGTTTTTTCCCATCGCCTTCAACGTGCTGTCCGGGGTCCGCGAAATTCCGATCCGCTATATCAGCGCCGCCCGGACCTTGGGCGCCAGCCGCTATCAGATCATCAAGGATGTTCTGTTTCCGGGCGCCATGCCGCATATCGCGACCGGATCGCGCCTGTCCATCGGTTTTGCCTGGCGGGCTGTGATCGCCGGCGAGATGCTGGCCGGACGGCAAGGACTGGGCTGGATGATATTCACCGGTCAGGACGCCGACAATACCGCCGAGGTGATCCTCGGCATGGTCATGATCGGCGTTACCTGGATCATCCTCGATCACTATCTGCTGCGGCCCATGGAAGCCGACACCATCGAGCGATGGGGGCTTGTGCAGCGATGAGCGACGCCATCGCCAAAGAGAGCTCGGCCGAGGGCGCTTTCGCCAGTCTGTCGGTCGCCATCCAAACCCGCATCGGCCGGCAACGGCTCAGGAAGATCATTCTCGGCTCGATCCCGTTTGTTGTGATCTTCGTCCTCTGGCAGATGAACACCGCGTTTGAATGGCTGCCGGCGGTCTTCATTCCACCCTTGGGCGATGTCCTTGGCGCCGCCATCACCTTGCAGGAAGACTGCGTCGGCATCGGCGGCGCGCTGACCATGGACAATAGCTGTCTGTTGACCAACCACATATTCTCCTCGATCGGGCGGGTGATCCTGGCGGCCGTCATTGGCTTGCCGCTGGGCATAGCCTTCGGCATTCTGGCCGGCATGAACCGGACGGTGTCCCGCTATCTGGAACCGGTCGGCGTGTTCGCCAACTCCATATCCGGCATCGCCTGGATCCCGCTCGCCATTGTCTGGTTCGGCGTCGGCTGGATGACGACTTTGTTCATCATGCTCAACACCATCTTCTGGCTGATGTTCTTCAATTCCATGCTGGGCGTGCGCAGCGTCGCCAAGGTCTATGAGCAAAGCGTGCTGACCATGGGCGGCAGCCGCATGGATGTGATCCGCCAGGTCTATTTCCCGGGCGCCATGCCGAGCATCATCACCGGCATGCGCATCAGCTTAGGGTTCGGCTGGCGCGCCCTGATCGCGGCGGAAATGATCGGCGGCGACAGTGGTCTCGGCTTTATGATTTTCGTCTCGGCGGAAGAGTTCAAGATCGAAGAGGTTTTCCTCGGCGTGATTATCATTTCGCTCATCTACATGGCCACCGACCGCTATCTTCTGGCGCCGCTTGAGAAATGGACGGTGGAGCGCTGGGGCCTGATCTGGAAGCCGACTTAAGGTATGGCCGAGGCGGAACCCACAGCTACTGCATTCCGGCGGCGGCGCTGGTATCACCGGCGCGATGTCCGCTTCGTAGGTGTTGTCGCCGCCGCCCTGATAATTTTTTACAGCCACGGCTTCATCACCGGCCCCGATAAAATCTCCGGCGCCTTGGCTGAGGCGCTGGCCGGCGGCAGGGCGCGCATCAATATTCAGGTGGAAACCCTGTTCGCACCGGAGGCTTTTCATATGAGCGTCTACCAAGAGCTCGGCTCGATGCGCGGCAGCGAGGGCAAGGTCACCACCCTGCACCGGGTCAAGCCCGCCGATATTCATTCCCTGTCGCGCAAATACTGGGTCGCCAAGATCGATCTTGCCGCCAGATAGAGCGGTTCTATTTTCCGCGCCGGAAGATGCCGTCATAGAATGTGTAGATGACGACCAGGAGAAGAACGGTGCCCAAGGGCCGGTCGATGAGGACGCTTACAATGCTGTGGTCTTCGAATATCAGCAGGGCGCGGCGCAGGTTTTCGTCGGCGAGCGGTCCCAAAATCACCGCCAACACCATTGGCGCCAGGGGAAATCCGAAGCGGTGCAGGATGAAACCGGCGATGCCGGCGATGAACATCAGATAGACATCGAAATAGCTCAAACTGACTGCGAAGGCGCCCATGACGCAGATTGGAATGATCAGCGGCATGAGCAAGGTGCGCGGCAGGCTGAACAGCTTGACGCAGGGTTTGATCAGCCCGATGGCCATGAAATACATGAGGAAGTTGGCAATGATCAGCCCGATATAGATGAAATAAATGATGCCCGGATTCTCGGTCTGGATGGTCGGACCGACGACGATGTTCTTCATTTCCAGCGCCGCCAGAATGGCCGCCGCCGCCGCGTTGCCGGGGATGCCGAGGGTCAGGGTCGGCAGCATTGAGCCGCCGATATTGGCGTTATTGGCGACCTCGGCGGAGACGATGGCTTCGTAGCTGCCCTTGCCCCATTTGGCGCGCTCTTCCGGGCTGGCGCGGCGCCGCGCAATATCATAGGAGAGGAAGGAGGCGACGTTGGCGCC
>CAUZTZ010000354.1:0-4556 GCA_963582805.1 Alphaproteobacteria bacterium | reverse complement strand
TTTTCCCCGTTGTGCCGTGCATGTAGCCGGGGTTCTTGACCATCTTGACGCCGGTGTTGCGATTGACCTGGATGGCGCGGTACATGCCGGTTCCAACCGGCTTGGTGCCGAAGACGGCTTTTTTGGCCAGCGCCGCGTGAATATGCTCGGGGAATATATAAGAGCCCTGGGCCAGGCGCGGAATGGCAAACGGCGTCGGCCGCTTGGCGATCAGGCGGACCGTATGGCTGTCGATTTTTTCGGTGCGCGCGATCCAGTTCCAGTTGCGCTTGAAACGCAGCCGGGTTTTCTTGTTGGTCAGCCAATCGAAGGTATAAACCACATCGTCCGCATTGAAATCTTCGCCGTCGGTCCACTTGATGCCTTTTTTCAGACTTAACTCCAACGTCTTGGCATCGATTTGTTTCCACGACGCGGCGAGCAGCGGCTCAAATTTTCCCCTCAGCCCGTCAAATTCCACCAACGTGTCGAACAGCGCCGACGACAGGAAATTGTTTTCCGGCTTGGGGTCCGTATAGGCGTCCACATTCTGGGTCGCTTCCAAAAATCCGACGCGGAAATTGTCCTTGGATTTTTGCGCCAGGGCCGGAGCGGTGGCCAGGGCGGCAACGGTTACCGCTGCGGCGGCTAGGTTTAGTTTGGTCATTTTTCATCCTCCCTTTGGTTTTGCATCATCGCATATCTGTTCAATTCACCCAAATAATTCGCAGCACGTTGGTGGCGCCCGGCGTTCCAAACGGCAGCCCGGCGGTAACCACAAGCCGCTGGCCAGGAATGGCGAAGCCTTCGGCTTTGGCAATGGCCGTGGCTTTCTCCACCATTTCCGAAAAATAGGTTTCATCGGCGGTGTGCACCGGATGCACGCCCCAGGCGAGAACCAGTCGGCGCGCCGTCGCCAATTCCGGCGTCAACGCCAATATGGGCGCCTCGGGCCGCACCCGGGATGCGCGCAGCGTGGTCGAGCCGGTGGTGGTGAAGGTAACGATGGCGGCGGCGCGAACCGCATCGGCGACGGTGCGCGCCGCCGCGGTGATGGCATCGGCGTCCGAGCCGCTATCGCCGCGCCTATCGAAGCCGCTTGTCACCTGATAGTGGCTGCCGCCTTCGACGCGGCGGATGATGCGGTCCATCATGGCCACCGCTTCCACCGGATATTCGCCGGCCGCCGTTTCCGCCGACAGCATGACCGCGTCGGCGCCATCGAACACGGCGGTGGCCACGTCGGAAGCCTCGGCCCGGGTCGGCGTCGGCGAAGCAATCATGGATTCCAGCATTTGCGTTGCGACGATCACCGGCTTGCCTTCATCGCGGGCCTTGGCGATGATATCTTTTTGCAGGCCGGGCACGTCTTCGGGCGGCGCCTCGACGCCCAAATCGCCGCGCGCCACCATCACCGCGTCGGCCAGTTCGACGATCTGGTCCAGATGCTCGATGGCCAGGGGCTTTTCCAATTTCACCAGCACGCCGGCGCGCCCGGCGATTAATTTGCGCGCTTCGGCCACGTCTTCGGGCCGTTGCACAAAGGACAAAGCCACCCAGTCGGCGCCGAGATCAAGGCCGTATTGCAGATCGCGCCGGTCCTTTTCGGTCAGCGCCGACAGCGCCAGTAGCGCGCCCGGAATATTGACCCCCTTGGAATCGGAAAGCACGCCGCCGACCTCAATTTCGGTCTCCGCATAATCGGCGCCGGCCGCGGTCACCCGGAGGCGGATTTTGCCGTCGTCGAGCAGCAGCGGGGCGCCGGCTTCGAGGGCGGCAAATACTTCCGGGTTGGTGATCGATGCCCGCTGGCCCGAGCCGATTTCGCCGCTGTTCCCATCCAGGCGGAAGGCGGCGCCTTCTCTCAGTTGTACCGAGCCGCCGGCAAACGCGCCGACACGGATTTTGGGGCCTTGCAGGTCCATGATGATGCCCGCCGGGTGGCCGAACTCGGCCTCTAGTGCGCGTACGATATCGAAGCGCGCTTTATGTTCGGCGTGGGTTCCGTGGCTGAAGTTCAAGCGGAACACATCGGTGCCGGCCTCATAAAGGGCGCGGATGCGCTCCGGCGTCGAGGACGACGGGCCCAATGTGGATACGATGCGTGCCGCCCGGTGGCGTCTCATGACCAATGCCTCGATGGACAGGGATAATCCGTCAGGCGATATTCACCCATTTGTAATTAGGGTGTCACGCAATAATGCATTGAATTTTTTGACACTTTTGTGACAGGCTGGTGCGTTGCCGCTACAATCGGGGGTATTCGCCGCAATGCCGGCGCCGTTGGCAAGCACCGAAATCGGAAACGATGTTTAATATTTTTTCGAAAAAGAAGGCCGAGAAGCCGAAAGCCAAAAAATCCAAGAGCGCCAAAGCCAAGAGCGCCAAGGGCAAAAGCGCCAAAGGCAAAGGCGGCAGGAAGGCGGTTGGCGAAGCTTCGGAGGAACCGGCAACCGAGCCCGCGCCCAAATCCCGGGAAATCCTGTTGGACGAATTTCCCGCCGCGCCAAAGCGAAAGCGCGCCAAACCGGTGGATGCGAGCCAATCGCTGGATGCGGCCAAGGCGGCGCTGCAATCGGATGAGCCCGGCGCCCAAACCCCGGCGGGCCGCAAAAAGGTCATTGCCCAGGCACTAGCCGTGCACAGCGCCCAATCCCGGCTGCTCGACGATCTGGACCCGGACCTCAAACAGCGCCTGCGCACCCTGGCCATGCAGAAGCTGATTCTGGATCGAAAGTAAGTCGTTTCGGCCATATATCCTTCGATATGGGCGGTATTTGCGCCAAAATAGCGATAGTAACCTTTTAATTTGGGGTATCCGTCACAACCTATGTGTTAGACCCAATTTGATCGAGGCCCATGGCCATGGCGCACGACGAAAATCTGACATTGAAGACCGAGCTTGCTGGTCTGTTTCACTATATCCAGCGGGTGCGCACCGAGATTGCCGCCATCCACCATCCGGCGGACGAAGAAAACAATTTCGAGAACATGAGCGATCAGCTGGACGCCATTGTCGAGGCAACGGAACAGGCCACCGACACCATCATGTCGACGGTGGAAACCAATGAGACGCTCCTGGCCGAGGTGCGCGCCGGCATCGGCGATTCCAGCCTGCAAGCCAAGATCGATGAGATTTCAGGCAACAATATGGGCCTGTTCGAGGCCTGCTCTTTCCAGGATATTACCGGCCAACGGATCACCAAGGTGGTGCGCTCGCTGACCTATGTGGAAACCCGGGTCAACAAGCTGATCGAAGCCTGGGGCCGCTCGGAGCTGGAAAAAATCACCATCGCCCTGGATAAGAAATCCGAAGACGAAAAGCTGCTGCACGGACCCCAGCGCGAAGGCGTCGCCATCAGCCAGGGCGACATCGACGCGCTATTCGACTAACAATCTGCCCAGCCCGGCTGAAACCAGCCCACCCCTAGTGGCTCAATTCACGCATGGCGTTATCGAGCCCGTCCAGGGTCAAGGGATACATGCGCCCGCCCATGATCTGGCGCATGAGCTGCACCGACGGCGTTGCCCGCCAATAGCCTTCCTTGACCGGGTTGAGCCAGACGGCGCGGCTGTAGACATCAAGCACCCGCTGCATCCAGACGGCGCCCGGCTCCTCGTTCCAATGCTCGACGCTGCCGTTGGGATAACTGATCTCGTAGGGGCTCATGGTGGCGTCGCCGACGAAAATCAATTTGTAATCGGCGCTAAAGGTACGCACCAGATCATAGACCGGATAAACCTCGTCATAGCGGCGGCGGTTGTCCTTCCAGACGCCTTCATAAAGGCAGTTGTGGAAATAGAAATATTCCAGATGCTTGAACTCGGTGCGGACGGCGGAGAACAATTCCTCGCAGACGCGCACGTGGGGGTCCATGGAGCCGCCGGCATCGAACAATAACAACACCTTCACCGCGTTGTGCCGTTCGGGCACCATTTTCAAATCCAGGAAGCCGGCGTTGCGCGCCGTCGAATGGATGGTATCGGGCAAATCCAATTCTTCGGCCGCACCTTCACGGGCAAAACGGCGCAGGCGGCGGAGCGCCATCTTGATGTTGCGGGTGCCGATCTCCACATCCGCGTCCAGATTTTTGAACTGGCGCTTGTCCCAAACCTTGACCGCCCGATTGTGCCGGTTTTTGTCCTGGCCGATGCGCACCCCTTCCGGGTTATAGCCCCAGGCGCCGAACGGCGAGGTGCCGCCGGTGCCGATCCATTTGGAGCCGCCCTGGTGCGCCTCATCCTGTTCGGCCATGCGTTCCTTCAAGGTTTCCAGCAACTTTTCCAAACCGCCCAAGGCTTCGATCTCGGCCATTTCTTCCGGGCTCATGAACCGCTCGGCAATCTTGCGCAGCCAGTCTTCGGGAATTTCGTCCCCCAGGATTTCCTCGGCGCTCCGTTCCAGCCCCTTGAAGCAGGTGCCGAACACCCGATCGAACTTGTCCAGATTACGCTCGTCCTTGACCAGACAGGCCCTCGACAGGAAATAGAATTCATTGACGTTGTAATCGGCGACGCCCTTTTCCATGCCCTCCATCAGGGTCAGATATTCCCTGAGCGTTACCGGCACATTGGCC
>CAUZTZ010000353.1:0-4558 GCA_963582805.1 Alphaproteobacteria bacterium | reverse complement strand
GCATCATCGGCAAGAAGATCAATTCCTCGGATCTTTACACCATTGCCTACCGCTATCACTTCTTCGACCACACGGTTTTCAACAAGCTTGAGAACAAGTCCGATTACGGGCGCGTGTCGGCCTCCGGGACCAGCGTCTACAAGGCCCTGTCGGTGGACCGCAATAAGGGCTTTTTGGTGGAACGCCGGGACGATGCGGTGAAAAAATTTCCGCACCGGCTGGCCAATATCAAGCGCATCCAGACGGTTCCGATCGTCGACCGCCAGGCGCAGACGGCGGCCCTGATGACCGGCGCGGTGCACGCCATCCGCAATCCTTCGACCGATCAGGCGCGGAATTTTTTGGCCAATCCGGATTTGGCGGTGACCTATATCCAGGCCAAGCAGCTTTTGTATCTCACCATGGATGCGGCCGGCCGCTCAAAAAACAAAATGTTCATGGACAAGCGGGTGCGATTGGCCGTCGCCAAGGCCATTCCACGGGAAGCGATCATAAAAAACTTCGTGCCCGGCGCCGAGATTGCCGAACGTCCGAACGGCATCTGCTTTAAACAGAACGTGTCCTGCGGCTCGTCCACCAAAATCCCCACCTATGATCCGGCGGGCGCAAAACGCCTGTTGGCCGAGGCCGGTTATCCGAACGGCTTTGAATTCTTGATGACCGTCAATGGCAACTACGCCGAGGTCGGCAAGGCCGTCGCCGGCGAGCTGCGCAAAGTCGGTATTCGGGCGAAGATCGAGTTTCCGCCGCCAAGCACCGCCAAGAAGCGCCGCGGCCGGGGCGAGTTGACCACCTATCTTGCCCTCTATCCGACCTTCACCGAGCCGAGCACGAAGAACATCATGAACTTCTTCCTGTCCCGGAGCCGCAACTACAACGGCGATCCCATACTCAAGAAGATATGGAAGCAGGCCGCCGGCGAGGCCAATATCAACAAGCGGACGGCACTGCATACGAAGATGATCGACCGCATCAACGAAGAAATGTACATCTATCCCATTTCCGAAATGCCGACCACTTGGGCGCATACCAGTAAAATCAAGATTGCCCGCGACCCGGTCAGTTTCGCCATGGTCGCCGTCGGCGATTGGGCCTGGAAATAAATTAAACTTAAGGTATCGGAGGTTTCGCGCCTATCTGGCGCGGAACCTCCGGCCCCGTTCCCAGGCCATGCTATCCAAAGACGACAATGATCTATTGACCGAGACCGGCCCCGGCACGCCCGGCGGCGATCTCTTGCGCTCCTATTGGCAGCCCATTGCCACCAGCGATGAAATGCCGCCCGGCGGCGATCCCATGCCGATCAAAATTCTGTCGGAAGACCTGGTCCTGTTTCGCGATGACAAAGACCGGCTCGGCCTCACCGGCCTCCACTGTCCGCACCGGGGCGCCGATTTGAGCTATGGCCGCATCGAAGACGGCGGCCTTCGCTGTCTTTATCACGGCTGGCTGTTCGATATCGACGGCAACTGTATCGACCAGCCCGCGGAACCGGACGATAAAAAATTCTGCCAGAAGGTGCGCCTGACGTCTTATCCGGTTGCACAAAAGGGCGGCGTAATCTGGTGTTATATGGGCAAGGGCGAAGCGCCGCTGATCCCCGATTACCAGTTCCTTATCGCGCCCAAAGAAAACCGCATGGCGTTTCGGGTGATCCAGCAATGCAACTGGCTGCAGGGCCTCGAAAGCTCCACCGATCCGGCGCACACATCGTATCTGCACCGCATGGGCGCCGCCACGGATGCTGCCGGCAATTCCATCGGCAATCCTTATTATTCCGAAGACATTCATCCCAAGCTGGATATCGAACATACCAGCTTCGGCGTCCGCATTCACAGTTTGCGCAAGACCAATGACGGCAAGAATTACCTCCGGGTCAATAACTACATCTATCCGTGCGGCACCACGCCGACCATGGGCGCGCCGCCGGCGGAGGGCTATCAAGGCCGCTGGTACGTGCCCCGGGACGACGAAAGCCATTGCCGCTTTGAATTTATCTATCGGCGCGAAGAGCCGCTGGACAAGGAATTCTGGGCGCAAATGAAGGGCGCCAATGTGGGTCCCGACAAACAACATTTAAGGCGCGCCGAAAACCGCTATATGCAGGACCGGGGCGAGATTACGCGCGGCGAAACCTTTGCCGGGCTGGGCCGCTATATTCCCGCTCACGACGCCTACGCCATCGAAACCCAGGGCAAAATTCAAGACCGCACACGGGAACATCTGGGCTCCACCGATATCGTTATTATCGAAGTGCGAAAAGCGCTGCTGGCCGCCATCAAACATATGCAGGCGGGTGCCGACGCGCCGGGCCTGCTGCGCGATCCTGAGCGAAATCAGTTTCCCGACTTCATCTGCACCGCCCAATTTATCAACGATGATGAAGACGGCCCGGCCTATTGCCGGCGGGTGCTGAGCGATATCCCCAACGCGGCGGAGTAAACCAAACCCATGAGCATGGTGATCAAGGAATTGGCCGATCTGGACGCGTCCGCGCGCCATAAGGGCCTTCGCGATCTGATCGAAACGGTCGATGCCATGGGCGAGGTGGCCCATATCGACGGCGCCGATTGGAACCTGGAGGTGGGCGCCCTGGTGGAAATGGTCTGCCACGAATCCCGCGAAGGCAAGGCGCCGGCTCTCCTCTTTGACAATATCAAGGGCTACCCCAAGGGTTTCCGCATTTTCTCCGGCGCCACCAATTCGTCGCGCCGGCTCGCCTACGCCCTCGGCTTCGAAGAGCCGGACGGGCCCATGGATGTGGTGCGCGCCTATCGGGACCGCATGCAAAGGGATTTCAAATTGATCCCGCCGAAAGTGGTCAATGGCGGCGCTCTGATGGAAAACGTCGACCGGGACGAAGACGTAGATCTGACCAAGTTTCCGGCGCCGTTCCTCCATGAAAAAGATGGCGGGCGCTATATCGGCACCGACGTGATCGTCACCACCCGCGATCCCGACAGCGATTGGGTCAACTCGGCCACCTACCGGGTGATGATGCATGACGAAAAAACCTGCGGTATCTGGATGAGCCCGGGCAAGCATGGCCGCCTGATCCGGGAAAAATATTTCAGCCGCGGCGAGCCCTGCCCGGTCACCATATCGCTCGGCCATGATCCCTTGCTGTTCATGGCCGCCAATCACGAGATCGATTACGGCACCGACGAGTTCGCCTATGCCGGCGGCCACCGGGGCCGCGCCTACGAGGTGGTCAATTCGGAACTGCACGGCCTGCCCATGCCCGCCGATGCGGAGATCGTGCTCGAGGGCGAGATGTATGGGGACGAGTTGAAATCCGAAGGTCCGTTCGGCGAGTTCATGGGCTACTATGCGTCCGACGCCAGTGACGAGCCGGTGATCAAAATCCGCCGGGTCTATCACCGCAACAATCCGATCCTGTGTGTCGCCAGCCCGGCCAAGCCGCCGACCTCGGTCACCTTCGGGCGCACCATTGTCAAGGGCGCCATGATCTGGGACGAGGTGGAAAAGGCCGGCGTGCCCGGCGTCAAGGGTGTCTGGTGCCACGAAGCGGGGGCGTCGCGCCTATGGAACGTGATCGCCATCGAACAGATGTATCCGGGCCACGCCAAGCAGGCGGCGATGATGGCCGCCAACTGCCACGCCGGCAATTATGCCGGGCGCTGGGTTATCGTCGTCGATGACGATATCGATCCCACCAACATGTTCGACGTGGCCTGGGCCATGTCGACGCGCTGCGATCCGCCCAATGATATCGATTATATTCACAATGCCTGGTCGACGCCGCTGGACCCGATGCTGACCGGGCCGCCTTTTCAGAACAACCGGGCCATCGTCGATGCCTGCAAACCCTGGGCGCGCAAAGACAGCTTTCCCGAAACCACGGAAACGTCGCCGGAGTTCAAGGCCAAAATGCGCAAGAAATTCCCCCAATTGTTCGGCTAAATTCGTAAAAGGAAATGTTCTATGGGCTTTCGTCTCCTCAGCTACAAAACCAATGCGGGCGATGCTCCTCGCGCCGGGATATTGATCGACGATCACGTGATCGATCTGGCGGCCAATTGCAGAACCGATGCGTTCGATGCATCGTCGGTCCTATCGGTGGTGCAAAACTGGGACGCCGCCTTGGCGCTGCTGGAAGCGGTCAGCGGCGATGGCACGCCCTTGGCCGACGTTACGCTGACCGCGCCGATCCTTTATCCCACCAACATCTTTTGCGCCGCCGCCAACTACCAGGATCATTTCCGCGAAATGACCGGCCACGATGTGGATAAGAGCACCATCAACCCCTACTTCTTCAACAAGGTCGCCAACCAGACGGTGATCGGCACGGGCGAAAATATTCAAAAACCGCACATCACCGAAAAAATGGATTGGGAGGCGGAGATCGCCGTGGTTATCGGGCGGCCGGGCCGCAACATTTTGGCTGCCGATGCCATGGATCACGTGGCCGGCTATTGCATCATCAACGATCTGTCGGCCCGCGATTATCTTAACCGCGAAGACTGGCCGTCCATGCGGTCCGACTGGTTGTGGCAGAAATCCTTCGATACCTCGGCGCCCATGGGACCCTGGATCA
>CAUZTZ010000352.1:0-4570 GCA_963582805.1 Alphaproteobacteria bacterium | reverse complement strand
GCCGAATTTTATCTGTGGCCGATCGAAAAGGTCGCCGAAATTGTTCAGGGTACCATGCAATTCAAATTCAACTGCCCCCTGGCGATCATCGATTTTCTGATTCGCCACGGGCTTATAGCGCCCGGCGATGCCGATTACGCAGTGCTGGTAAAGGGCTTGCACCAATCTCTATAGACCGGCAGAACGTAGCCAAGCTTGTACCCAGACCTGAGGAGACGCCAAAATGGCACAGCAAAGTTGGACCGTTTATCTTTCCGGTGAAATTCACTCAGATTGGCGGGACGTGATCCGCGCCGGCTGCAAGGACAAGGACCTGCCCGTAGAATTGCTGGCGCCGGTGACCAACCACGACGCCTCGGACGATTGCGGCGTCAATATTCTGGGCTCCGAAAACTCCCCCTTCTGGAAAGACCACAAGGGCGCCCAGGTGAACGCCATCCGTACCCGCACGCTGATCGAAAAATCCGATATCGTGGTGGTCAAGTTCGGCGACAAGTTCAAGCAATGGAACGCCGCCTTCGATGCCGGCTTCGCCGCCGCGCTTGGCAAGCCGATGATCGTGCTGCACGCCGAAGAGCACACCCACGCCCTGAAAGAAGTGGACGCCGCCGCCCTGGCGGTCGCCGAAACCCCCGATCAGGTGGTCCGGGTCCTCGATTACGCCATCAACGGGACGCTTTGAGGCTGGCGATTGCCGTGCCGGCCTTGTCGCCACCCCGGGCGATTTGAAACAGGCTTAATTCGACAAAATCGAACGCCGTATAGGGCTCGGCCGGGGCGAAAAACTCGACCCCGGCAAAGCCGCGCCAATCGCCGTTTTCGTCGCGGGTGAACACCTCGTCGAAGCGTAGAAGCGCGCCCCGCGCCTGGATCAGCCCGTCGAGGCCGCGCTTCAATTCGATCTCCAGCCGCCGCGCCGGCTTGTTCGCAAACTCCACCAGGATGATCGCCGGAAAGATGTCGTAGTCGCCGAACACCATATTGAAAAAGATCGCCGCGCCGGGCGGAATGTCGCCGTCCTTGACCGTGAAATCGAACACAAAGACCGGATTGTTGGGCGTTTGCGGACCGTCCTCGTCGGGCCAGTCCCGGTCCGGGGCCGACGCCGAGAGCGCCAGATCGGTCCAGTTTGATCCCCGGCTGGCGTTATGGATTTTGGCGCAGCCCTCGCAGAAGATGGCCCGGTCGAGCAATTCGCCGGGCAGCCGGTTGTCGAAATCATCGCCGGAAAAGACGCGGACGACGCCGTCCAGATTGAGATCGGGCAGAAACTCGCCGGGCCTGAGCACGCCGTCGCCGTTGACATCGGCGGCCTCGCCGGGGCCCGCTTCCGGGGTCAGAAACGCCGAGCGCAGCAGCTTCCTTGTATCTAGAAATCCGAAGCCATCGTTATCGCCGATACGCATGAAGCGGAACGGCTCAGCGCTTGCGGGCAGAGGCAGAGGCAGCGCGGCGACAAAAATCGCCAAACCCAAAATCTGCAATGCTCGTCTCATGACTCATTGATTCCCGTCTCATTGATCCCCGTCTCATCGATCCCAGTCTCATTGATTCCCGTCATGGCTATGACGTCCGCCGGGCTATGGCCTTCGCTGCGAAGGTTTTGCAAGGTGGCGGGATTGTCCCTTTTCGCCAACCGCTGCCCGTCCGGTCCAGTCAAAAGACCGTGAAACCGGTATTCGGGAACGTCCAGTTCCAGGAGCGCTTGAAGGAGCCGGTGCAGATGCGCGGCGGAGCGTAAGTCATCGCCCCGGGTCACCAGATTGATCCCTTGGGCATGATCGTCGAGGACCGCCGACAAATGATAGCTGGTGGGCGTGTCTTTACGGGCCAGGACCGCATCGCCGAAAATCTGCGGCGCCGCTATCTGCTCGCCCGCGTCCCGGTCGATCCAGGTGAGCGGCTCGCCCAATAATTCGGTGCGCGCCCGCGCCCGCGCCCGCGCCATATCAATACGCAAAGCAAATGGCGCCCCGGATGCGATATGGGCGCCGCGCTCTTCCACGTCCATCGCGCGGCAGGTGCCGGGGTAGAGCGGACCTTCCGGACCCTGCCCCCTGGCGTGGGGGGCGCCCGCCGAGCTGGCGATCTCGGCCAGAATTTCTTTGCGGGTACAGAAGCAGGGATAGACCAAATCTTCCTCTTGCAGCCGGCTCAACGCATGGCGGTATTCTTCCATATGCTCCGACTGGCGGCGCACCGGCAGCTCCCAGTCCAGCCCCAGCCAGGCCAGATCGTCTTCGATGGCGGCGATGAATTCCGGGCGGCAGCGGGTGCCGTCGATATCTTCGATGCGCAACAAAAAGCGCCCGCCGTCCGCTTTCGCCGCCCGTTCGGCAAACAGGCCCGAATAGGCGTGCCCCAGATGCAGATGCCCGGTGGGCGAGGGGGCGAAGCGGGTGACGGAAGGCGGCACAGGCGTGAACTCCTTGGGGCCTTAAGCGGTTGATATGGTCCCGGCACTTATATTTAATCCGAATAGCGGAAATTACCACCCGGAGGCGCGCTATGAATGACATCCCCGATCTGGAAGGCCCGGAATTTGGCCCGGCGGCCGGCGGCGCGGCCCAGCAATTGGTTGTCTTCGTGCATGGCTACGGCGCCGACGGCAACGATTTGATCGGCCTGGCGCCGCACTTCGCCGATCTCATGCCGAACGCCAAATTCGTCTCCCCAAACGCGCCGTTCCCTTGCGAGGGCGCACCGTTCGGCTATCAGTGGTTCCGCCTGACGGAACGCACCGAGCCGGAAATGCTGGCCGGGGCGCGCACCGCGCAGCCCACCCTTGAGAAATATATCAACACGCAATTGGCGGCGGCGGGATTGGAAGACCGCAATCTGGCGCTGATCGGATTTTCCCAAGGCACCATGATATCGCTGTTTACCGGGCTGCGCCGGGAACGCCCGATGGCCGGCATCCTCGGCTATTCGGGCCGCCTGGTGGGCGCCAATGCGCTGGCCGCCGAGATATCGGCGCGCCCGCCGGTGGTGCTGGTCAATGGCGACGCCGACGAGTTGATCCCGGCCGACCAGCAAGCCAAGGCGCTGGACGCCTTGCAAGGCGCGGCGGTGCCGGTGGAAGGCCATATCCGGGCCGGCCTCGGCCATTCCATCGACGAGGCCGGGCTCGATATCGGGCGCCGTTTCATGGCCCGCATATTCGGCCTTCAGGCGCCCTGATTTATCAAGACGCGGTTGCATTATATCGAACGCTGGCTATGATTTGGCCAACTTGGAGGGGATTGGGGAGTAACATTATGTCCGCGGCGCTGGATAATTGCCCGACGCTGGTCCTGAATGCGGATTTCAGACCGCTCAACTATTTCCCGCTGTCCCTTTGGGGCTGGCAGGAAGCGGTGAAGGCGGTGTTCCTCGGCCGCGTCAACGTGGTCTCCGAATATGACCAAACCATCCGCTCGCCCAGCTGGGAGATGCAGGTGCCCAGCGTCATTTCCTTGAAAGCCTATGTGAACCTTTCGAGGCGCCCGGCCTTTACCCGTTTCAACGTCTTCCTGCGCGACCAGTTCGCCTGCCAATATTGCGGCTATGATTTCGCGACCCAGGACCTCACCTTCGATCACGTGGTGCCGCGATCGCGCGGCGGGCGCACCGAATGGACCAACGTGGTCGCCGCCTGCGCGCCCTGCAACTTGAAGAAAGCCAACAAGCTGACCAATGAAGCCGGCATGCATATGCGGCGCAAACCGATCTCGCCGACCAACCAGCAACTGCAAAAGATGGGACGGCGCTTCCCGCCCAATTACCTGCACGAAAGCTGGCGCGATTTCCTCTATTGGGATAGCGAGTTGGAAGCCGGATAAACCGATCAATTTCTTGCCATACGAGTAATCTAGAAATAATCTCGTGCGACATATTTCAAATTGACCCCCCTTACGGTTTATGACGGTTTATGACGGTTCGTTACGGTTCCTTACGGTTTTTTTCCAAATTGGCGCGACAATTTTTCAGAAATCCGCCATTAGGGTGGTTGCGGATTTATGGCGTAAATCCGTGCCGCGCGCGCCGATACGGCCACCAACGCGGCGCGCCGCCCGGCTGCGAAATCAGATAGACCTATTCACAATGTTCAAGAGCACGGCTCCCAATATTCAAGAGCCCTTAGTGTTATATAGTCTGTGCGCCGCTGGATGCAAGTGGTGGCGAGGGGGGCTATTTCGGCTGGCGTTGTATGGGTGATATAGGGGGTTAAACGGGCGAAATAGTGACCAATTATGGCCATCACGGCGGACGGATATTCGGTCAGGAGGGGAATGGAGGCTCGCTTCCGGGGCAACGGCGGACATAGAAAATCAGCCGCCATAATTTCTGTAATCATGTCTGGATTGACCGCACCCGAGACGTTTGGACGCGATCCGGTTTTGAAGATTCCGGTTTATGTGATAATTTCCAGATCGGCGCGGAACAGAAATTCTGGCGAACAGAATGGCCCGTTCGAAAGACACCTACCGGAATTTATCGGGCGCCGACAAGGCGGCGATTTTCATGCTCTCGTTGGAGCAGGAGTATTCGTCGTAGTTGTTTGAGTTGATGGATGTGGAGGAGATCAAAG
>CAUZTZ010000351.1:0-4607 GCA_963582805.1 Alphaproteobacteria bacterium | reverse complement strand
ACGCTCGTCCTTGACCAGACAGGCCCTCGACAGGAAATAGAATTCATTGACGTTGTAATCGGCGACGCCCTTTTCCATGCCCTCCATCAGGGTCAGATATTCCCTGAGCGTTACCGGCACATTGGCTTTTTTTAAGGACAGGAAAAAATCGACGAACACGCCCTATCGCTCCTCGCGCCGGTTGAGGAAGGCGAGCCGCTCGAACAGTTGCACGTCCTGCTCGTTCTTGATCAGCGCGCCGTAAAGCGGCGGGATCAGATCTTTGCGGTTTTCCGATCTGAGCGCCTCCAAGGGAATATCCTCGGCCATCAACAGCTTGATCCAATCGAGCAATTCCGAGGTGGAGGGTTTCTTGCGCATGCCGGGTACGTCGCGCACTTCGAAAAAAGCGTTTAAGGCCGTGCGCACCAGGTTCTTTTGGATATCGGGAAAATGCACCTGAACGATTTCGGTCATGGTCTCGGTATCAGGAAAAGATATGTAGTGAAAAAAGCAGCGCCGCAAAAAGGCGTCCGGCAATTCTTTTTCGTTGTTGGATGTGATGATAACGATGGGGCGCTGGCTGGCTTCGATGCGCTCGCCGGTCTCGTAGACATAAAATTCCATGCGGTCCAGTTCGAGCAACAGATCGTTGGGAAACTCAATATCCGCCTTGTCGATCTCGTCGATCAAAAGCACCGGGCGCTCGACGGCGACAAAGGCTTCCCACATTTTTCCGGGGCGGATGTAGTTGCGAATGTCGTGCACTTTTTCATCGCCAAGCTGGGAATCCCGGAGCCGCGAGACGGCGTCATATTCATACAATCCCTGTTGCGCCTTGGTGGTCGATTTCACGTGCCATTCGATTAGCGGCGCGCCCAAAGATTTGGCAATCTCGTAGGCGAGGATGGTCTTGCCGGTGCCCGGCTCGCCCTTGACCAGGAGCGGGCGCTCCAACGTGATGGCGGCGTTGACCGCGACCATCAAATCTTCGGTGGCCACGTAACTGTCGGTGCCTTCGAACTTCATATTGCTAATTCCTCAAAATTTATAACGACGAAATGGCATCCCGAATAGCGGCCAAAGCCTCCTCCGCCTTGGCGCCGTCGGGCCCGCCGGCCTGGGCCATGTTGGGCCGCCCGCCGCCGCCCTTGCCGCCGAGGGCCGCCGCGCCGGCCTTGACCAGATCGACGGCGCTGATCGCATCGCATTGATCGTCGGTGACGCCGACCACCAAAGACGCCTTGCCCTCGTTGACGGTGACCAGGGCAACCACGCCGGAGCCGATCTGGCCCTTGATATCGTCGGCCATGGATTTCAATTCCTTGGGCGGCACCGCATCCAGGGACTTGCCCATATATTTGATGCCGTTCACCTCTTCGATTTCGGGCGCGCTATTGCCGCCGCCGCCGGTGGCGATCTGGCGGCGCGCATCGGCTAGGTCGCGCTCCATCTGGCGGTTGTCGGCCAACAGCTTTTCGATACGCTCCGCAACTTCGCCCGGTGCCACATTCAATAATGTTGCGGCCCCCGCCAAGGCCTCGGCATCCCGCGCCGCTTCGGCCTCGGCCGCCGCGCCGGTTACCGCTTCGATGCGGCGCACGCCAGCGGCGACAGCGGTCTCAACCGTCACCCGGAACGAGCCGATATCGCCGGTGCGGCCAACATGGGTGCCGCCGCAAAGCTCGGTGGAATAGGCCGCGTTGCCGTCCACACCCATGGAGACAACGCGCACCTCGTCGCCGTATTTCTCGCCGAACAAAGCCATGGCGCCGGTCTCGATGGCTTCGTCGGGGGTCATCAGCCGGGTTGCGACCTCGGCGTTGGCGCGCACCTGGGCGTTCACCGCCGCCTCGATCTCCGCCATTTCCGCCGCGCTCACCGGTTTTGGATGAGAGATATCAAAGCGCAGCCGGTCGCCGGAAACCAGCGAGCCTTTCTGCGCCACATGATCGCCCAAGCAGCGGCGCAAGGCGGCATGCAACAGATGGGTCGCCGAATGATGGGCGCGGAGACCGGCGCGCCGCGAAGTGTCCACCGACAATTGCACTGCATCGCCTATATTAAGCGCAGCCCCCGTTAGGGCGCCCACATGCACATGCAGATCACCCAGCTTTTTCTGGGTGGCGGTGACGGTAAGCTGCGCGCCATCAGCGCTGGTAATCTCGCCCCAGTCGCCTTCCTGGCCGCCGGATTCGCCGTAAAAAGGTGTCTGGTTGACGACAATCGCCACTTCGGCGCCGGGCTCGGCGATTTCCGAGGCGGCGCCGCCGACGACGATAGCCACCACCTGGCCCTCGGCGCTTATCGTCTCGTAGCCGAGAAATTCGGTGGCCCCCGATTGCTCCCTGATCTCGAACCAGACCTGTTCGTCCGCCGCATCGCCGGAACCGGCCCAGGCGGCGCGGGCGGCGGCGCGCTGGCCTTCCATTTCGGTCTCGAAGCCGGCCAGATCGACGGTCATCCCAAGGCCGCGCAAGGCGTCTTGGGTCAGATCGAGGGGGAAGCCGTAAGTATCGTAAAGCTTGAACGCCACGTCGCCGGCGAGCACGCCGCTTGACCCCAGCTTGTCGGTCTCGTCGGCCAGTAATTTGAGACCCCGATCGAGGGTGCGCTTGAAGCGGGTTTCCTCCAACTCCAATGTTTCGGTGATCAGCGCCTCGGCGCGCAGGAGCTCGGGAAACGCCTGGCCCATTTCGCGCCCCAAGGCCGGCACCAGCCGGTGCAGCAACGGCGCCTCGCAGCCCATCAATTGGGCGTGGCGCATGGCGCGGCGCATGATGCGGCGCACCACATAGCCGCGCCCCTCGTTGGACGGCAGCACACCTTCGGCGACCAGAAACGCCGCGGCGCGCAAATGATCGGCAATGACCCGGTGCGATACCGCGTGTTCGCCATCGGCGGCCACATTGGCGGCGTCCGATGACGCGGCGATCAGCGCCTTGAACAAATCGGTGTCGTAATTGTCGTGCACGCCCTGCATGATCGCCGAAATACGTTCCAGCCCCATACCGGTGTCGATGGAGGGTTTCGGCAGATCGACGCGGGTTTCTGCGTCCTGTTGTTCGAACTGCATGAACACCAGGTTCCATATTTCGACAAAGCGGTCGCCGTCTTCTCCCGGGGAGCCGGGCGGCCCACCGGGAATTTGATCGCCGTGATCGTAGAAGATTTCCGAGCACGGCCCGCATGGCCCAGTGGCGCCCATGGACCAGAAATTGTCCGATGTCGCGATGCGGATGATGCGGTCATCGCCCAATCCGGCGATTTTGCGCCAAAGATCATGGGCCTGATCGTCCTCGGAATAGACGGTGACCAGCAGCTTGTCCGCCGCGATGCCGTATTCGCGCGTAATCAGGTTCCAGGCCAGCTCGATGGCGCGTTCCTTGAAATAATCGCCAAAGGAAAAATTGCCGAGCATCTCGAAAAACGTGTGGTGGCGCGCCGTGTAGCCGACATTTTCCAGATCGTTGTGCTTGCCGCCGGCGCGCACGCATTTTTGCGAGGTGACGGCGGTCGCGTAATCTCTTGTCTCGGCGCCGGTGAACAGATTTTTGAACTGAACCATGCCGGCGTTGGTGAACAACAGCGTCGGATCGTTTTGCGGCACCAGTGGGCTGGAGGGCAGAATTTGGTGGCCGGCGGCGCCGAAATATTCCAGAAACCCGGCGCGAATTTCATTGGTCGATTGCATGGGCCACACTGTAACTTGGGGCGCGCCAATGCCAAGGCTTTTTAGCGGCGCCCCAATCGGCGCAGCGTCATCCGGGCGAGGCCGCGACTGTATTTAAGCCCAAAGCCATACCAGGCGCGCCTCATAGCCGAAAGCGGCAGCCGCGCCTTGTTGACGAACAAGACATCGCCGTTATGGGGATGGGAAAACTGGAAACAATAAAAGCCGAGCCCCTTGAGGCGCGCCTTGACTTGGGCCACCTCGGCGGCCAGCCGGGCGTTGCCGGGGTCCATGAAATCATGAAACTCGACCGTCATTTGGCCGATGCCGCGCAACGTCGCGTCGGGGGCGGCGGCGAACATGGCGATCTCGGCACCCTCGATATCGATTTTGACCAGATCGGGCTCGGCGGCGCCGATCGCGCCCAAGAACCCCTGCAAGGTGACGCCTTCGACTTTTTCGGAGCCGCCATATTTGGTGCCGCCCAGCGGCGCCAGTGATCCCCAATGGGATCGGTCGTCGGCGATCAACAATTCCACCGGCCCGTCCGCACCGCCGAGCGCCCGGTGATGTTTGACCAATCTGTCGCTTTCGCCGATGGCTTGAAAATTTTGGGTGGCGGCTTCGGCCACATGGCAGCGGCAGCCATATTCGGCGGCAATGGCGCGCGCAAATGCCGCCGTCGAGGCGCCGAGATCGACGACAATGGAGCCGGGCCCCAGCGTCGCCGCCAAAAATGTATGGCCGCAAATTTCGGGCGCTGCGCGGCCGAGATAGGCAGCTTCCGCCCGCCAATCCTCATCGCCCGCCGATTGGTGTGTATCGGTGCACAGTACCCGACTTAACGGGATAAACACCTGAAGTGATTCATATTTTGAGATTCTCAGATCAACGAAAGTCTCTCCATATGCAAAGATTACTCACTCAGGCGTTATCCCTTTCATTAGCAAACCAT
>CAUZTZ010000350.1:0-4623 GCA_963582805.1 Alphaproteobacteria bacterium | reverse complement strand
ACGACAATCCCTTCGGCATCAATCCGAAAGATCCCAACGGCAAGGATGACGTGCTGATCGAAGCCGACGATTTGCATCTGCAGCTTGACCAGCCGGTCAAAATGCTGCTGCGCTCGCAGGATGTTCTGCACGATTTCTACGTGCCCCAGTTCCGCGCCAAAATGGATCTGGTGCCGGGCATGATCACCTTTTTCTGGATGACGCCGACCCGGGCCGGAACTTTTGATGTGCTTTGCGCCGAATTATGCGGCGTCGGCCATCATACCATGCGCGGCACTGTCATCGTCGATGCCAAGGGCGCCTATGATAAATGGCTGAGCGGCCAGGAAACATTTGCGGCGCTTTATCCGAATACCGCCAATGTAAAACAGGCGGCCATTGATGCGCCGGCGCCTGAACCGGTCCGCCAGGCGTCCCAGGAAAATCCAATTCGTACCGCAAGCGAATCAACGCCGAGCCTCCGGGTTCAGTAGCGATTCGATAATTATGCAGCCGAGAGGGCATATTGATGAGTGAAGGTTTACTCGACGAAACCCAAGTAATTCCGCCGGCAGAGCTCGAAGAGGTCGATCTCTACCACGCCCATAGTTTCTGGACCAAATATGTCTTTTCCCAGGACGCAAAGGTCATCGCGATCCAGTATTCGGGCACCGCGGTCGCCATCGGCCTGGTCGGCCTGGTGCTGTCCTGGCTGATGCGGTTGCAGCTTGGCTTCCCCGACTCATTTTCGTTCATCGATGCCGACACCTATTACCAGCATGTCACCATGCACGGCATGATCATGGTTATTTACCTGCTGACGGCCTTGTTCCTGGGCGGTTTCGGCAACTACCTGATCCCGCTCATGGTTGGCGCCCGCGACATGGTCTTTCCCTATATGAACATGCTCTCCTATTGGGTCTATTTGATCGCCGTGCTGATCCTGACCGCCAGTTTCTTTGTTCCGGGCGGGCCCACCGGCGCCGGCTGGACGCTTTATCCACCACAGGCGATCTCCCAAGGAACGCCGGGCATCGAATATGGCATCATCTTGATGCTGGTCTCATTGGTATTGTTCATCATCGGCTTTACCATGGGCGGTCTGAACTATGTGGTGACCGTGTTGCAGGCGCGCACCCGCGGCATGACGCTGATGCGCATGCCGCTGACTGTCTGGGGCATTTTCACGGCGACGATATTGGCGCTGCTGGCCTTCCCGGCGCTGTTCGTCGCCGGCATCATGATGCTCCTGGACCGGCTTATCGGCACCAGCTTCTTTATGCCCGAGATGATTCAGGGCGGTGAGTTGCTGTCCACCTCAAGCGGCAGCCCGCTGCTGTTCCAGCATCTGTTTTGGTTCTTCGGCCATCCGGAAGTTTACATTGTAGCCCTACCCGCCTTTGGCGTTGTCTCCGACATTATCAGCGTGCATGCGCGCAAGAATATATTCGGCTACCGCATGATGGTCTGGGCGATCGTCGCCATCGGCGGCTTGAGCTTCATTGTCTGGGCACACCACATGTATGTCTCCGGCATGAACCCCTATTTCGGCTTCTTCTTCGCAACGACGACGCTGATCATCGCGGTGCCGACGGCCCTCAAGTTGTATAACTGGGTGCTGACCCTTTGGAAGGGCAACATTCAGATGACCATCCCGATGTTGTTTTGCATCGCCTTCATCCTGACCTTCCTGAACGGCGGCATCACCGGATTGTTCCTGGGCAACGTCTCGGTCGACATTCCGCTTTCCGATACCATGTTCGTGGTTGCCCACTTCCACATGGTGATGGGCATCGCGCCGGTGCTGGTGATCTTCGCCGCCGTCTATCATTGGTTCCCGAAAATGTCGGGGCGCATGCTGAACGAAGGTTGGGGCCAGTTCCACTTCTGGATCACCTTCATCGGCACGTACCTGATTTATTTCCCGATGCATTATCTCGGCTTCGTCGGCGTGCCGAGGCGCTACTTCGAGATTGGTGAAACCTCGTTCATACCGCCGTCGGCGGCCACGTTGAACGAATTTATCACGATCATGGTTTTGATCGTCGGCGTCGCCCAGATCGTCTTCATCATCAATATCATTGCCAGCATCTGGACCGGCAAACCGTCCGGCGACAATCCGTGGAATGCCACCACCCTCGAATGGCAGACCGCGACGACGCCTCCGGGCCATGGCAATTTCGGCGACGAGTTGCCGGTGACCTACCGTTGGGCCTATGCCTATAGCGTGCCCGGCGTCGAAGACGACTTCGTGCCGCAAAACATGGCGCCCGGCGACGTCAAGCGTTCAGACGGCGGACAATAGGCAGCAAGCGGCGGAGCCAAAATATGGGACTGTTCCACGAAATCGTCAAAAAGCCGTGGCTTGACGATGGCGACGATATTGACGCTATCAACAACCCGGCTGCGTTTTTCCTGCCGGTAAGCAAGGTCGGCTTGCGGGTCTTCCTTGTGGTGGTCTCGGTTATCTTCACGCTGCTGATCATCGCCTATGTGGACCGCATGACCTTTGGTTCCTGGCGCGCGATGCCGGAACCTTGGGTCTTGTGGCTGAATTCGGTGCTCTTGATCGGCTCGAGCCTGGCCTTTCAATGGGCGCGCGCCAGCGCCAAGCGCGATAATCTGGACGCCATGCGCGATGGCCTTCATATCGGCGGCGTTCTCACCGTCGGTTTCCTGGCCGGGCAATTGTTCGTTTGGCGGCAATTGGTGGATCTCGGCTATTACGCCGACGCCAATACCGCCAACGCGTTTTTCTACCTGCTTACCGCGCTGCACGGCGCCCACATGCTGGGCGGTCTGGTCGCATGGTGGCGATGTGTTTCCAGTATGTGGCAGGGCAGTCCGGTAAGCGATTTGCGTTTGCGGGTCGAGTTGTGCACGACCTATTGGCACTATCTGCTACTGATCTGGCTGGTTGTATTCGGCCTGTTGTTAATAAGTTAAAGGGGATTAAGAAAACATGGCGCCTTCTGAAAGCGATGCGAGCGTAGCCCAACCGGGCGATTTGGCCCCGGGACTGGCCGGCGTTGCCGCCGATTGGGGTTCGGACCAGCGAACCTTCAAAAACGTGCCTTGGGGCAAGGCCATGATGTGGATATTCCTGCTTTCGGATACCTTCATCTTTTCCAGCTTTTTGATCGGCTATATGACCGTGCGTTTGTCGACGACGGTGCCATGGCCGAATGCAAGCGAAGTGTTTGCGCTGTCCTTCGGTGGCGACCCGATCCCGCTGATCCTGATCGCCATCATGACGTTTGTCCTGATCACCTCTTCCGGAACCATGGTCCTTGCGGTCAATTACGGCTACCGAAAGGATAAAGCAAAAACGGCGATCTATCTGGTTATCACGGCCCTACTCGGCGCCCTATTCGTTGGCATGCAGGCTTTCGAGTGGACCAAGCTGATCGAAGAAGGCGTTCGCCCGTGGTCCAACCCGATGGGCGCGGCCCAATTCGGATCGGTGTTTTTCATGGTCACCGGCTTCCATGGAACCCACGTTTCAATCGGCGTTCTGTTCCTGATCCTGGTCGCCCGCAAGGTTTGGCGCGGCGATTACGACACCGAAAAGCGCGGCTATTTCACCAGCCGCAAAGGCAATTACGAGATCGTCGAAACCATGGGTCTCTATTGGCACTTTGTCGATCTGGTGTGGGTTTTTATCTTCGCATTCTTTTATCTCTGGTAAGGGGCAGACAATGGCTCACGTAGAAGGTCAACAACATCCACTCGGCGTCTATATCAAGGTTTGGGCATGGCTGTTCGTGCTCAGCACCGGCTCCTATCTGGTCGATTTCTATCACGTCCAAGGTTACCCCAGATGGACCTTGATCATTATCTTCATGCTGGCCAAGGCCGGGCTCATCATCGCCGTCTTCATGCATATCAAGTGGGAACGGATGGCGCTCAGCTTTGCCATCTTGATACCGCCGTCGCTACTGCTGGTTTTCATCGCGATTATGACCATCGAGTCGGACTATACGTTCCTGACCCGCGGCATATTCTTTGGCTCAGGGTCTTAAGATTAAGACGTAAAATTCGCTTCTGAGGCTGATAACCAATGGCGCGGCGATATTTGTTATTGCTAATACTGTCGGTGGCGGGGGCCATGGCGCCCCTGGCATCGGCGTTCGCCCATTTCGGTCTCTATGGCGACAAAGAAATCGGCCACGGATTGTTTTGGATGTACGGCATTCTGTTCACCGGCCTCGCCGCTTTCATCATCTACCGCAAGCGTTCGCGCGCCGGGCTGACGCCGGAACAGCGCGAATTGCGGCAGCGGGTGGCCGAGTTGGAGCGGGCGCTCACCGCCTGCATGACCCAATTGCAAAACGCCGAGGATTATCCCAACGAGTGCGGGCTCACCTATGCGGAGCGCCAGGAACGGCTGGTATCGGCCTCGTCGATCCGCGATAAGATCGCCGAGATTAACGGCGATACGATTCTGCACTAGAGCTGCGCCGCCCGGGAGGCGACCAATGACCCAGCAAGCCGCTACGCCGAACTGAGAACGCCGGAGTAATAATCCACCACTGAAGCGGCCAGATAGTCTGGTTGTTGGCCGGAGTAAAAATCCGCCAGTGGTAAGCTTTCTGCTTTTGCAGAGGGCGGGGATGAAGCAATTGGAGCTCTATGGACGCGTAC
>CAUZTZ010000349.1:0-4637 GCA_963582805.1 Alphaproteobacteria bacterium | reverse complement strand
GCGTTCAGCTTATGATATATCGGTGCAGGGCAATCCCCAGCATTACAACGCCATAGGCACCCATTCCGAATACTAGGGCATAGAGGAAAACCTTGAGGTGGATTTTGATGCGGGCCATGCAGCCCGGCTCAGCCCAGCTTCTGCTTCAGGAGCGCGTTGACGGCGCCGGGGTTGGCCTTGCCCTTGGTCGCCTGCATCACTTGGCCCACGAACCAGCCAACCACCTTCGGATTGCCGTTGCGGAACTGCTGCGCCTGTTCCGGGTTATCGGCAATCACCTGATCAACCACGGCTTCGATCTCACCGGTGTCGGTGATCTGCTTCAGGCCTTTATCCGCGACAATGGTTACGGGATCGCCGCCTTCGGCCAACATGATCTCGAACACATCTTTGGCGATGCGCCCCGATATGGTGTTGTCCGCGATCAAGCCCACCAGCTTGCCGAGATCGTCCGCCGCCATCGGGCTATCATTGATGCCGAGCCCTTCCCGGTTGAGCACCGCGAACAGCTCATGCACGGTCCAGTTGGCGGCCAGCTTGGCATCGCCGCCGGTTTCCACCACCGCCTCGAAATAATCGGCGGTCTCTTTGTCGGCCACCAGAACCGCCGCGTCTTCGGCGCTCAAGGCATGGGCATCGATGAAGCGCGCCTGCTTGGCGTCCGGCAATTCCGGCAAGGTGGCGGCAATGTCGTCCACATAATCTTGGGTGATCACCAGGGGCAACAGGTCCGGGTCCGGGAAATAGCGGTAATCGTGGGCCTCTTCTTTGGATCGCATGGACCGGGTCTCGCCGGTGGCCGCATCGAACAGGCGGGTTTCCTGCACCACGTCGCCGCCGTCTTCGTAAAGATCGACCTGGCGTTCGGCCTCGAACACGACGGCCTGCATGGCGAAGCGTACCGAATTGACGTTCTTGATCTCGGATCGGGTGCGCAAATCCTCGCCTGGCTTGCGGACGCTGACATTGACATCGCAGCGCAGGGAGCCCTGTTCCATATTGCCGTCGCAGGTGCCCAGATAACGAAGGATGGCGCGCAGTTTGCGCAAATAAGCGCCGACCTCGTCCGGCGAGCGCAAATCCGGTTTGGAGACGATTTCCATGAGCGCCACGCCGGACCGGTTGAGATCGATAAAGGTGCGCTTCGGGTCCTGATCGTGCAGAGACTTGCCGGCATCCTGTTCCATATGCAACCGCTCGATACCGATCTCGCGGCGGCCTTCGGGCATTTCAAGGACCACGATTCCTTCGCCCACGATGGGGTGCAGGAACTGGGATATCTGATAGCCCTGGGGCAGATCGGGATAGAAATAGTTCTTCCGCTCGAACACCGAAGTGAGGTTGATTTGCGCCCCCAGCCCGAGCCCGGTTTTGACCGCTTGCGCGACACAATGTTCGTTGATCACCGGCAGCATGCCGGGCATGGCCGCA
This sequence comes from Alphaproteobacteria bacterium, assembly GCA_963582805.1. Lineage (GTDB taxonomy): Bacteria > Pseudomonadota > Alphaproteobacteria > Rhodospirillales > UBA2165. The sequence goes on along the minus strand of CAUZTZ010000349.1, from coordinate 3,206 downwards.
TCGACCAGAGAAACCTGGGCATTGGGCTCGGCGCCGAACTTGGTGGCGGCGCCGGAAAACAGTTTCGCCTCGGAGGTGATCTGGGCATGTACTTCAAGCCCGATCACCACCTCCCAGTCGCCGCTATTGCCCTTGATGATGTAGCTCATTTATCCCACCCCAACAGGTGGTTCGGCATCGAACCCAGCGCCGCGCTCCAACACATCGGCGGCGCGAAACAAGGTTGCCTCGTCCCAGGGCTTGGCGATCAGATGCAGGCCAAGCGGCAGCCCGCCTTCGGACAATCCCGCCGGAACCGAAATGGCAGGCAGGCCGGCCAGGCTGGCGGGTACGGTGAAGATGTCGTTGATATACATCTGAATGGGATCGTCCATTTTCTCGCCGATGGCAAATGCGGGGTAGGGCGTCGTCGGCGTCAATAAGACATCCACATCTTCGAACGCCGCCTGAAACTCTTCCAAAATCAGCGTCCGTACCTTCTGCGCCTTGACGTAATAGGCGTCGTAATAGCCGGCGCTCAGCACATAGGTGCCGATCATCACCCGGCGGCGCACTTCGGGCCCGAAGCCTTCGCCGCGCGTGGCCTCATACATGCCGGTCAAATCTTCACCATCGACGCGAAGGCCGTAGCGCACCCCGTCATAGCGCGCGAGGTTGGAGGACGCCTCGGCCGGGGCGACGATATAATAGGTGGGCAGCGCATATTTGGTGTGCGCCAGCGACACCTCGACCGGCTCGGCGCCGGCGTCCTTGAGCCAATTGGTCCCCCGCTCCCACAGATCATCGATCTCGGGCGCCATGCCGTCGATGCGGTATTCGGTGGGGATGCCGACGCGAAGGCCCTTCAAATCCTGGCCCAGCCCGGCGCCGAAATCGGGCACCGGCCTATCGGCGCTGGTGGAATCTTTAGGATCGAACCCGGCCATGGCGGCGAGCATGATGGCGGCGTCGGCGACGCTTTTGGTCATCGGCCCGGCCTGATCCAGCGAAGATGCGAAGGCCACCATGCCCCAGCGGGAACAACGGCCATAGGTGGGCTTCATGCCGACGATGCCGCAGAACGAGGCCGGCTGGCGGATCGAGCCGCCGGTGTCCGAGCCGATCGCCGCCGTCGCCATATTGGCCGCCACCGCCGCCGCCGAGCCGCCGGACGAGCCGCCCGGCACCCGGTCTTTGCCGTCATCCAATTTCCACGGGTTTTTCACCGGGCCGTAATGGCTGGTGATATTGGCCGAGCCCATGGCGAACTCATCCATATTGGTCTTGCCCAGCATGACTGCGCCGGCATTGCGCAGATTTTGCGATATTGTGGATTCGTAAGGCGGCGTAAAGCCATCCAGAATATGCGACGCGGCGGTGGTCAAAACGCCCTCGGTGCAAAACAGATCCTTGACCGCAATGGGCACGCCGTCCAGGGGGCCGAGGGTTTCGCCGCTGGCCCGGCGGACATCCGAGGCGTGCGCCCGCTCCAAGGCGATGTCCGGTGTTTCGGTGACGAACGCGTTGATTTCGCGCGCCGCTTCCATGGCGTCCAGATTGGCGTTGGTTAGGTCCTCGGACGTAAAATCCCCGGCGATCAGCCCGGCTCTTGCTTCGGCGACGCCCAATTTTGTCAGCTCGGAACTCATTCGACCACCTTGGGCACGGTATAGAACTTGCCCGCGGGGTCGGGGGCGTTGGCCAGCACCCGGTCCGCATAGTCGCCGTCGTTGACCTTGTCCTGGCGCTTCGGCCAGTCCATTTCGGTGACGCTGGTCATCGGCGCGGCGCGGCTCGTGTCCACCTCTTGCAACTGCTCGATCCAGCCGAGGATATGGCTTAATTCGCCCGCCAGGGTTTCCATCTCGGGCTCGGAAATGCGGATGCGCGCCAGTTTTGCGATCTTGGCAACGGCGTCTTTATCCAGCGCCATGGAAATGCCTTTCGAAGTTTTATTAAGGAGCAGTTGGACCGGCGCGGAACCTATCATCCGGCATGTGGCCGGGCAAGATTTGCGGCCGTTTGGTCTCAAGCGGCGCATCGATTATATTCCCGCCATGGCGGACTTGATCTTAAAAATCGGCAACAAGAACTATTCGTCCTGGTCTTTGCGCGGCTGGCTGGCGGCAAAGGCTGCAGGCCTGGAATTCGAAGAACAGCTCATCCGCCTGTTCGAAGACGGACACGCCGAGACCATGGATGCCGAGACGCCCGCCGGCAAGGTGCCGGTGCTCATCCATGGGGATCGCGTCATCTGGGAATCCCTGGCCATTGCCGAGTACCTCGCCGAGCTGGCGCCGGAGCGGAACATGTGGCCGGCGGACGCGGGCCAGCGGGCCCGGGCGCGGGCCGTATCAACGGAAATGGCGACCGGCTTTTTCGGGCTCAGGAATCAGTTCCCGATGAATATCCGGCGCCGGGTGGAAGGCCTGGCGCCGACGCCGGAAACGATGCGCGACATCGCCCGCATTCAGGATATCTGGCGGGATTGCCTTAGCGAGGCTAAGGGCGGGCCGTATTTGTTCGGTCCCTTTTCCATCGCCGATGTGATGTACGCCCCGGTGGTTTTCCGCTTCCAAGGCTATGGCATCGAAGCCGACCAGACGGCGCGCCAATATATGGACGCCATGCTGGCCAACGAATGGATCCAAGAATGGACGGCGGCGGCGTTGCAAGAGCCCTGGATTGTGGACGAGGACGAAGTTTAATATCCTCTTGGAGTTCATATAAATAATACTCGGGGTAAAACCATGTTGAGCCGGGAGCAAAATGATCTGATAACGCAAACCGGGCCGGGCACGCCGGGCGGCGACATGTTCCGGCGCTATTGGCATCCGGTGCTATTGTCGGAAGAGCTGCCGTCCGGCGGCGATCCGGTGGCCATCGATATCCTGGGCGAAGAATTGGTGGCCTTCCGCGACGAGAAAGACCGTATCGGGCTCCTCGACCGCCATTGCTGCCATCGGGGTGCCGATATTTCCTATGGGCGGCTCGAGGACGGCGGCATCCGTTGCCTCTATCACGGCTGGCTGTTCGATGTGAACGGCCAATGCCTGGAGCAGCCGGCCGAGCCGCCCGGCAGTAGCTTCAAGGATAAAGTGTGCCAGCAAGCGTATCCAACCCACGAGGCCGGCGGCGCCATCTTCGCCTATATGGGCCCCGGCGCGGCGCCGGAATTTCCGGCCTATGAGTATCTCAATATGCAAGAGGGCCAATTTTCGGTCTAT
>CAUZTZ010000348.1:0-4653 GCA_963582805.1 Alphaproteobacteria bacterium | reverse complement strand
TCCGAGCTGATGACCGCCAACACCTATGATGCGCCGCTGGTCACGGTCCCGGAAAGCACCGATTTGGAAGAGGCCAAGCATCTGTTGCATCAGCACCGCATCGAAAAGCTGGTGGTGGTCGATGATGATTTCCGCTGCATCGGGCTGATCACGGTCAAGGACATGGAAAAGGCGCAGGCCTTTCCCAATGCCTGCAAAGACGAAAAGGGCCGCTTGCGGGTCGCCGCCGCCACCGGCGTGGGCGACGCCGGGCTGGAGCGCACCGAAGCCTTGCTCGGCGCCGAAGTGGACGTGATCGTTGTCGATACCGCGCACGGCCATTCGTCGGGCGTTTTAAGCGCGGTCACCCGCATCAAAAAGCTCAGCAATTATGCGCAAGTGATCGCCGGCAACGTGGCCACCGCCGAAGGCGCCCGCGCGCTGATCGATGCCGGAGCCGATTCGGTCAAGGTCGGCATCGGCCCCGGCACCATCTGCACCACGCGCATGGTCGCCGGCGTCGGCATACCGCAATTCACCGCCGTCCTCGAAGCCGCCGAAGTTTGCGCCAAGGCCGGCATCCCGGTGATCGCCGACGGCGGCATCAAATATTCCGGCGATGTGGCCAAAGCGGTCGCCGCCGGCGCCGATTGCGTGATGATCGGCTCGTTGTTCGCCGGCACCGAAGAAAGCCCCGGCGAAGTGTTTCTGTTCCAGGGGCGTTCCTACAAATCCTACCGGGGCATGGGCTCTATCGGCGCCATGTCGCGAGGCTCGGCCGACCGCTACTTCCAACAAGAGGTGTCGGACAGCATGAAATATGTGCCCGAAGGCGTCGAAGGAAGGGTGCCCTATAAAGGTCCGGTAACCGATGTGGTCCACCAGCTTGTTGGCGGCCTGCGCGCCTCCATGGGCTATACGGGCAATGCCGATTTGGCCGCCATGAAAACCAATTGCCGGTTCCGCCGGATTACCGCGGCGGGCCTTCGCGAAAGCCATGTGCACGATGTCACAATCACCCGCGAAGCGCCCAACTACCGGCTCGAGAACTAGAGCTCTAGATGACACCAGCCGCGCGCGTGGCAGCCGCCATTGAAGTACTTGAGAAGACCCATGTCTCCAACTCACCCGCCGATGAGGTGATATCCGCCTATTTCCGGGGCCGGCGCTATATCGGCTCCAAAGACCGGCGCGATATATCGGGGCGCGTCTACGCCATCCAGCGCGCCCAGGCCCGCCTCTCCTGGTGGACCGGAACGGCCGAGCCCCGCGCCAACGTCATCGCCCATCTCACCCTCGCCGATCAGTTGCCCGCTTCCGACACCGAGAAATTATTTACCGGCGAAGGCTATGGACCGCCCAGCTTGTCGGCGGGGGAAGCGAAACTTTTGCAAAAGCTGGCCGGCAAGTCCTTGACCGATCCGGCCATGGCGGACGCGGTGCGGCTGGAAGTGCCCGATTGGCTGATGCCGCAATTGCGCGAACAGTTTGGCGAAAATCTCGACGCTGAACTGGGCGCCCTCAACAGGCCGGCAAGCCTCGATCTCCGGGTCAATCTGTTGAAGAGCGATTGCGCCCGCGCTCTGGAGCTATTGGCCCAGGAGGGCATCGCCGCCGAGCCAACACCGCTGTCGCCCATTGGCCTGCGCATCATGACGCGCGTCAATCTGCACACCACCACCGCCTACAAGGGTGGCTTTGTCGAGCCCCAGGACGAAGCCTCCCAAATCGCCGCGCTTTTGTGCGGCGCCCGCGCTGACCAATTGACCATCGATTATTGTGCCGGCGCCGGCGGCAAGACTCTGGCCTTGGCCGCCGCCATGAAAGACGGCGGCCCGTTGATCGCCTGCGATGCCGATCCCGGCCGCCTCCGCCGTATCAAGGGCCGCCTCAAACGGGCCGGCGTTTCCAACGTCACGGTCAAATGCACCGAGGGCAACGAAGGCCGCGCCTGGCTGGACCGCTATAAGGGCTTGGCGCTGCGGGTGCTGGTCGACGCGCCCTGCACCGGATCGGGCGCCTGGCGGCGCAATCCGGCGGCCAAATGGTCGTTGACGGCGGAACGGCTGGACCAGTATTTGGCCGCGCAAAAAGATATCCTGGCTGCCGCCGCGCCCCTGGTTGCTCCCGGCGGGCGCCTGATCTACGCCACCTGTTCGGTGTTGCCGGTCGAAAACGAAACGCAGATTTCGGCGTTTCTGGACGCGCATCCCGATTTCAAACCGCTGCCCGTCAATCAGGTTTGGGCCGAAAATATCGGCGGGGCCTGTCCCACTATCGATGCTGGCGCGTCTTATCTCCGCCTCAGCCCGGCCCGCCACGAAACCGACGGCTTTTTTGTCGCGATTTTGGAACGGGACGCCACCCCATGACCAAAATCCGTGCCGCGGTTCAGGCCGACGCTCAGGCGATTGCCGATATCTATGTGGAAACCTGGCGCTCCACCTATGCCGGCACCCTGCCCGATAAGGTTCTCGTCAATATGTCGGTGGAACGCCAAGTGGTCTATTGGACCCGGGCCATCCGCACAGCAGCTGAGATCGTGGTGGTCGCCGAGGAGGCCGATGGCCGGGTGACCGCCATGGGTTCGGGCGGCGCCAACCGGAACAAGGGTAGCGATATCGCCGGCGAGGTTTATACCCTCTACGTGCATCCCGATCATCACGAGCGCGGCATCGGCGAGCGATTGCTGGCGCATATGTTTTATGAATTGATGAGCCGCTCGATGATGTCGGCGGTGATCTGGGTACTGGCGCCCAATCCGGCCCGGTTTTTCTATGAGGCCATGGGCGGCGTGCGCACCGGCGACCGGGACGAGGAATTATGGGGCACGACTTTGAAGGAGCTGGCATATGTGTGGACCGATTTGAACCATTGCCTGACCCGGGGGCGCCCCGGGATCGACCGCGAAATCGTCTGAGCTGAACTGCTCCAACCCCCTTTCCAATGGGGCCCGACTCATTTAAGAGTGCGGCCAAGCCACTTCGGGATAAAGCTTAAAGCCAATGCCTTCCGTCGAAAAAATTCTGATCATCGATTTTGGATCGCAAGTGACCCAATTGATCGCCCGGCGGGTGCGCGAAGCCGGCGTCTATTCCGAAATTCATCCCTTCAATAAAGTGACGCCCGAAAGCCTCGCCGCCTTCCAGCCCAAGGCCGTCATTCTATCGGGCGGGCCGGCATCGGTGATCGGCATCGATCCGCCCCGGGTGCCGGACGCCGTGTTCGATCTCGGCGTTCCCATGCTCGGCATTTGCTACGGCCAGCAGGCCATGGTCGAACAGCTTGGCGGCAAGGTTGAAACCTCCGAGCAGCGGGAGTTTGGCCGCGCCATGGTCGATATCGCCGATGACTGCGCGCTGTTTGACGGCGTCTGGGAAGTTGGCGGGCACGAGCAGGTATGGATGAGCCACGGCGACCGGGTCGATGCATTGCCCGATGGCTTTCGCGCCGTCGGCGTTTCCGAAGGCGCCCCGTTCGCCGCCATCGCCGACGACAAACGCCGCTTTTATGGCGTGCAGTTCCATCCCGAGGTTGTGCATACCCCGGACGGCGCGCGCCTGTTGCGGAATTTTACCCACGAAGTCGCGGGCTGCGGCGGCGATTGGACCATGGCCTCGTTCAAGGATCAGGCAATCGCCGCGGCGCGGGCGCAAGTGGGCAAGGGGCGCGTCATATGCGGGCTGTCCGGCGGCGTCGATTCGTCCGTTGTCGCGGTCTTACTGCACGAAGCCATCGGCGATCAATTGACTTGCGTCTTTGTCGATACCGGCATGATGCGCATGGGCGAAGCCGAAGAGGTGGTGGGATTGTTCCGCGATCACTACAACATTCCGCTGGTGCACCGAGGCGCGGCGGATTTGTTCATCGGCAAGCTGGACGGAGTCTCCGATCCCGAAAAAAAGCGAAAGATCATCGGCGCCACCTTTATCGACGTGTTCGAGGAAGAGGCCGAAAATGCCGGCGGCGCCGATTTTCTGGCGCAAGGCACCCTTTATCCCGATGTGATCGAATCGGTTTCGTTTTTCGGCGGACCCAGCGTCACCATCAAATCCCACCACAATGTGGGCGGTCTGCCGGAACGCATGAATATGAAACTGGTCGAGCCTTTGCGCGAATTGTTCAAGGACGAGGTGCGCGCCTTGGGGCGGGAATTGGGCCTGCCCGATAGCTTCGTCGGCCGCCACCCGTTTCCGGGTCCCGGCCTCGCCATCCGCCTGCCCGGCGCCATTACGGCTGAAAAGCTCGAAATCCTGCGTAAAGCGGATGCCATATATCTCGAAGAAATCCGCGCGGCCGGGCTTTACGATGAAATCTGGCAGGCATTCGCGGTATTGTTGCCGGTGCAGACGGTGGGCGTCATGGGCGATGCGCGCACGTATGACTTAGTATGCGCATTGCGCGCCGTCAATTCCACCGACGGCATGACCGCCGATTTCTACCCTTTCGAGATGGAATTCATCGGCCGCGTCGCCAACCGCATCATCAACGAGGTGAACGGCATCAACCGTGTTGTCTACGACATCACATCGAAGCCGCCGGGCACCATCGAGTGGGAGTAATTCTTTAGTCAAAAAACCTTGGATTTCTGGGGGTCGATTAAGTCGATTTCAGACCCCCTTTTTTGAACACTCGATTATGCGACCTTGAGGGTGTTGGATACGGTTACCGTGC
>CAUZTZ010000347.1:0-4662 GCA_963582805.1 Alphaproteobacteria bacterium | reverse complement strand
CGTGGTGAAAAAACTGTTCGACAGTCTGGCCGAACGCTACAAGGATCGCCACGGCGGCTACACAAGGGTGCTGGCCGCCGGCCACCGCTATGGCGACGATGCGCCGATGGCGGTAATCGAACTGGTCGACCGGGACCCGGACGCCAAGGGCTCCGAAGACCGCGCCCGCCACGAGGCGGAGATGGAAGGCCAGGACGAGGCTGAGGAAATGGCCGCCGTTTGAGCCGGGCCGGGACCTAAGATTTGAACAAGGGGGCAGCCGGCGAGGCTGCCCCCTTTGTTATTTTGGGTTAGAGCAATCCCGGTCAAATGGTTCATGTTTGCCCGGAATTGCTCTAGGATAGCACCATGATACGCCATCGTTACCTATTCATGATTGCCGTAGCGGTGCTGCTATTTGCGGGCCAGCCGGCAGCCGCACAGCCCCATAAGCGCGTGCCCCAGGGGCGCGCCGAAATTCAGATGAGCTTCGCGCCGCTGGTGAAAAAATCGGCGCCGGCGGTGGTTAATATCTTTACCCGCAAAATCGTCTCCGAGCGGCAATTCTCGCCTTTGTTTGATGATCCGTTTTTCAAGCGTTTTTTCGGCAATAATATTGGGCCCGGGCGGCGCGGCGGCGGGCGCCGGCGCAAGGTGCAAAACTCCCTCGGCTCCGGCGTTATCATCCGCCCCAACGGCACCATCATCACCAATCACCATGTGATCGAGGGCGCCGACGAGATACGCGTGGTGCTCACCGACCGGCGCGAATTTGAGGCCAAGGTGCTGGGCCGCGATCCAAGAACCGATCTCGCCGTCCTCAAGATTGATCCCGGCTCTGAGCGCCTGCCGTCATTACGGCTTCAGGATTCCGATGATCTGGAGGTTGGCGATCTGGTGCTGGCCATCGGCAATCCATTCGGTGTTGGCCAGACCGTGACCAGCGGCATTGTCTCGGCGTTGGCGCGCACCCAGGTGGGCATCAACGATCTGAACTTCTTTATCCAGACCGATGCGGCCATCAATCCCGGCAATTCTGGCGGCGCGCTGATCTCCATGGGCGGGACGCTGGTGGGTATTAATTCCGCCATCTATTCCAAAAATGGCGGCTCGGTTGGCATCGGTTTCGCCATCCCATCGAATATGGTGCGCTCGGTCCTGGCCGGGCTGACTAGGGGCGGGCGCGTGCGCCGGCCCTGGTTCGGCGCCGCCGGGCAGACCGTCACCGCCGATATCGCCGCGACAATGAAACTAAAGCGCCCGGTGGGTATTTTGGTCAACAATGTCTATCCCGGCGGTCCCGCCGCCAGTGCCGGTATCCGCGTCGGTGATGTGGTGACCCATGTGGGCGGGCGCGAAGTGAACGATCCCGAAGCCTTGCGCTTTCGTATTGACACCCGCGATCTCGGCGATGTGGCGCGCCTCAAATATTTGCGCAAAGGGCGGCCCGGAAGGCTCAAGCTGACCATCGCCGCTCCGCCGGAAACGCCGCCTGCGCGCACCACCGAATTGTCCGGCGCAAACCCGTTCTCCGGCGCCACCGTCGCCAACCTGTCGCCGGCTTTGGCCGATGAGATCGGCGCCGACATTATGGCGCGCGGCGTCATCATCCGGGAAGTCCGGCCGGGCTCGACGGCGGCCCGCTTCCGCTTTGAGCCCGGCGATATCGTCCGCCAGGTTAATGGCACCGAGGTGAAATCGGTTGGTAAGCTGCAACGGATGCTGTCGCGCCCGGTCAAACGCTGGCGCCTCGCTGTGCTGCGCGGCGGCCGCGTGCTCAGGCTCTCCATCAATTGATGGCCACCTTGTTTGAATCCCAGGCGCCCCGGCCGCTCGCCGATCGCCTGCGCCCGCAAAACCTGGACACGGTTCTCGGCCAGGATCATTTGCTCGGCCCCGGACGCGCCTTGCAACGGCTTTTGGCCGGCGGGCGCATGACATCGATTATATTCTGGGGCCCGCCCGGCACCGGCAAGACCACCATCGCGCGCCTGTTGGCGGAACACACCGATTTGCATTTCGAATTGCTTTCGGCGGTGTTCTCCGGCGTTGCCGATTTGCGCAAAGTATTCGATGCCGCCCGCTCGCGCCGGGAAGCCGGGCGCGGCACCTTATTGTTCGTCGACGAAATCCACCGCTTCAACCGGGCGCAACAGGACTCGTTCCTGCCTTACGTGGAAGACGGCACCGTGACCCTGGTCGGCGCCACCACCGAAAACCCGTCCTTCGAGCTGAACGGCGCGCTTTTGTCCCGCTGCCAGGTATTGGTGCTCAATCGGCTGGATGACGAGGCGTTGGAAAAACTGTTGCAGCGGGCGGAAACCTCCGAGGCCAAGCAATTGCCCCTGGATGAGGATGCAAGGGGCGCCTTGCGCGCCATGGCCGACGGCGATGGCCGCTTTATTTTGAACATGACGGAGGAGTTGTTCACCTTCCCGGCCAAGCCATTGCTCGGCATCAACGCCTTATCCGAAGCCATCGCCCGGCGGGTGCCACTTTATGATAAATCCCAGGAGGGCCATTACAATCTGATATCGGCGCTGCACAAAAGCCTGCGCGGTTCCGACGTGGACGCCGGGCTTTACTGGCTGGCGCGCATGCTGGCGGGCGGTGAGGAGCCCCGCTATATCGCGCGCCGCCTGGTGCGGTTTGCTTCCGAAGACGTGGGCCTCGCCGATCCCAGCGCCTTGCCACAAGCCCTCGCCGCGTGGGAGGCCTATGAGCGCCTCGGATCCCCTGAGGGCGAATTGGCCATCGCCCAATGCGTCATTTACCTGGCCGCCGCGCCCAAATCCAATGCCGCCTACAAGGCGCTGTCGGCGGCGATGAAGACCGCCAAGGCGGACGGATCGCTGATGCCGCCCAAGCATATTCTCAATGCGCCGACGGCCATGATGAAGGATCTGGGCTATGGCGATGGCTATCAATATGATCCCAACGCCGAGGATGGTTTTTCCGGCCAGGACTATTTTCCCGATGATATGGAACGGCAGAATTTCTACCAGCCCGTAGAGCGCGGCTTCGAGCGGGAAATCATCAAGCGGCTCGAATATTGGAACAAATTGCGGCGCGCAAAGGATGATTGAATATATGGGGGTATGTATTCCATGGGCATGATGCTTTCCATCGCCGCCGGCGGCGCTATCGGCGCCGTGGCGCGCTATGCGGTGATGGTCCGGGCCGGACAATTGTTCGGGCTTGGCTTTCCCCTGGGCACGCTGATCGTCAATATCGCCGGCGCATTCATTTTTGGCGCGCTGATCGAGGTTATGGCCTTGAAATGGTCGCCGGGCGAGGACATGCGGGCTTTTCTTGTGGTCGGTGTTTTGGGCTCCTTCACCACCTTTTCGACTTTTTCCCTGGATGTGGTGGCCATGATCGAGCGCGGCGCCTATGGGCCGGTGGCGATCTATGTGGCCGCATCGGTGGTTGCCGCCGTCGCCGCTTTGTTCGGCGGGATGATCCTGTTCCGTTGGATATTGGCATGAGCGGCGTCGAAACCATCGCCGTCGCCGAAGACGAGGCCGGCTTGCGCCTGGATCGCTGGTTTAAGCGCCATTACCCGGGCTTGACCCATGGCCGGCTGGAGAAAATGTTGCGCACCGGCCAGGTGCGGCTCGACGGCAAGCGGGTGCGCGCCAATGCACGCATCAACGGCGGCCAGATGATCCGCGTGCCGCCGGTGCCGGACGATACCGGGGAGCGATCCAGCAATGCGCCGCCCACCGTCAGCGCCGGCGATGCCGAGGCGATCCAGGCCTCGGTCCTCTACCGGGATAATCACCTCATCGCCATCAACAAGCCGCCGGGGCTGGCGGTACAGGGGGGCACCGGAACCTCGCGCCATGTGGACGCCATGTTGGATGCGCTGCGCTTCGATGGCAAAGACCGGCCGCGCTTGGTGCACCGGCTGGACAAGGATACGTCGGGGGTATTGCTGATTGCCCGCACCGTCTCGGCGGCGGCCCATTTTGCCGAGGCCTTCCGCTCCAAGCGGGCGCTCAAAACCTATTGGGCGCTGGTCGCCGGCGCGCCGAACGAAGATATGGGCGTTATCGAGGCGGCCATCAAAAAGGGCGGCGGCGGTTCCGAAAAAGTTTATGCGGCCACCGACGGCAAGCGGGCCGTTACCAACTATATGATGGTCGACCGGGCCAGCGACAAGCTCGCCTGGCTGGCCTTGGCGCCGGAAACCGGGCGCACCCATCAATTGCGCGTCCATTGTGCGATGATCGGGAATCCCATACTCGGCGACGGCAAATATGGCGGCAAGGGCGCCTTCCCCGAGGGCGCCGGGGGCATCGCGGCTAAGATGCAACTGCACGCCCGCTGGATACGGGTGTTCGGCATGAACGGCGAAAAGATCGAGGTTACCGCGCCCTTGACCGAACATATGAAGTCGGCCTGGAAATTTTTCGGCTTCGATGAAAATGCGGCGCCCAATAATTTTGAAAACGGCGAATGGCTGTGAGCGAACCTGAATTGAAATTGCTGGTGCTCGATTGCGACGGCACCCTGGTCGATTCCCAGACCGCCATTGTCGAAACCATGCAGGCCGCCTTCGCCGCAAACGGCGTCGCCCGGCCCGAGCCTGGAGACATCCGCCATATTGTCGGCCTTGATCTTGTGGAAGCCATTGGCCTGCTTAGCCCGAAACTTGGCCCATCAACCCATCTGCAGATT
>CAUZTZ010000346.1:0-4677 GCA_963582805.1 Alphaproteobacteria bacterium | reverse complement strand
GACGGCATCGATGTCGCTTGGGCCCTTGGAAACGAGCTCTAAGGTGACGGTAACGACTGGAAACAACGGTTGTAAAGTAGTAAATCGAAAGCGGGTATTCTTGACGGAGAACGAAACCATGCCAACAGTGACAACCAAGGACGGCGTAAATCTCGCCTACGAAGAAGTAGGCTCCGGAACACCGGTGATATTCGTGCATGAGTTTGCCGGCGACGCCCGCAGCTGGGAGCCGCAGGTGCGGCATTTTTCGAGAACCTATCGCTGCATCGCCTTCAATGCCCGGGGTTATCCAACGTCGGACGTGCCAACCGACGGCGACATGTACAGCCAGGATCATGCCCGGGACGATATTCTGGCAGTGCTGGATGGGCTTGGGATCGATGCCGCCCACATCGTCGGGCTTTCCATGGGCGGCTTTGCCACCTTGCATTTCGGCCTCGCCTATCCCGATAGGGCTCTGTCGCTGATCGTGGCCGGCTGCGGGTATGGCGCCGGCCCGGATGTGCGCGAGCAGTTTTACAATGAGACCACGGCGGCGGCCGGCCGCATCGAAAGCGAGACCATGGAAGTCTTTGCCGAGGCTTACGCCACCGGTCCGGCGCGGGTCCAGTTGCAGAACAAGGACCCGGGGGGCTGGGAGGAGTTTAAAAACCAATTGAAGGAACATTCCAGCCTAGGCTCGGCAAACACCATGCGCGGTGTCCAGCGGCTCCGGCCTTCGCTTTATGAGCTTGAGGACCAGATGCGGAAATTGACGGTGCCGACGCTGATCATGAATGGCGACGAGGACGATCCCTGCCTCAATGCGGGGCTTTATATGAAGCGCTGCATTTTGTCCTCGGCCCTGGTGTTATTGCCGGTCACCGGCCACGCCTGCAATCTGGAAGAGCCGGCGTTGTTCAACCAGTTCGCAGGTGATTTCTTCCACCGGGTCGAAGCCGGCCGCTGGGAGCAGCGCGATCCCCGCTCTATCTCGGCTGGAATATTATCGGCGAGCGAGCGCTGAGGCTTCTCTTACAGCGGTATATTCCCATGTTTCTTCCACGGGTTTTCCTGCTGCTTGCCCTTGAGCATGCGGAGCGCGCGGCAGATGCGGAAGCGGGTGTTGTGGGGCATGATCACATCATCAATGTGGCCGCGTGAGCCGACCCGGAACGGATTGGCGAACTGTTCCTGGTATTCGCGCTCGTGCTCCTGGATAAGCTCGGCATCGTCCATGTCTTCGCGGAAGATGATCTCGACGGCGCCCTTGGAGCCCATCACCGCAATCTCGGCGCTCGGCCAGGCGTAGTTGACGTCACCGCGCAGGTGCTTTGAGCCCATGACAATATAGGCGCCGCCATAGGCCTTGCGCGTAATGATCGTCACCTTGGGCACGGTCGCCTCGGCGAAGGCATAGAGCAGCTTGGCGCCGTGGCGGATGAGGCCGCCATATTCCTGTTGCGTGCCGGGAAGGAAGCCGGGCACATCGACCAGCATGACAATGGGAATGTTGAAGCAATCGCAAAAGCGGATAAAGCGCGCCGCCTTGACCGAGGAGTCAATATCCAGGCAGCCGGCCAGCACATTGGGGTTGTTGGCGACGATGCCGACCGTGGCGCCTTCCATGCGGGCGTAGCCGATAACCATGTTGCGGGCGAAATTTTCCTGGATCTCGAAGAAATCGCCCTCATCGATGATCTTGCGGATGATCTCCTTGGCGTCATAGGGCTCATTCGGGTTTTCCGGAATGGCCGTGTCCAAGGACGGCTCTTCGCGCCCGGCCGGATCATCGGTGGGCATTAGCGGGCTCATTTCCCGGTTGGATGAGGGCAGGAAATCCATGAAGCGGCGCACCTGTTCGATGGCGTCCACGTCGTTATCGAAGGCGGTGTCGGCGACGCCGGATTTGGTGGTATGGGTGTTGGCGCCGCCCAGCTGTTCTTGGGTGACCTCTTCGTGGGTGACGGTGCGCACCACGTCGGGGCCGGTCACGAACATGTAGGAGGTATCCTTGACCATGAAAATAAAATCGGTGGTCGCCGGCGAATAAACGGCGCCGCCGGCGCACGGCCCCATGACCATGGAGATTTGCGGCACCACGCCGGACGCCATGACGTTGCGCTGAAACACATCGCCATAGCCGGCCAAGGACGAGACGCCTTCTTGAATGCGGGCGCCGCCGGAATCATTGATGCCGATCACCGGCGCGCCGACGCGCATGGCCTGATCCATGATCTTGCAGATTTTCTCGGCGTGGGTTTCGGACAAAGACCCGCCGAACACGGTGAAATCCTGGCTGAACACAAACACCGTCCGGCCATTGATGGTGCCGTGGCCGGTCACCACGCCATCGCCGGGCACCGATTTTTTTTCCATGCCGAAATCGGTGGAGCGGTGTTCGACGAACATGTCCCATTCTTCGAAGCTATCGGGATCGAACAACAGATCAATGCGTTCCCGCGCCGTCAGCTTGCCGCGCTCGTGCTGGGCATCGACCCTTTTGCGCCCGCCCCCGGCCCGCGCCCGCGCCCGCTGCTCTTCCAATTGGCGGATAATTTCATACATAAGCTTCGCCCCTTAAATTCGCTGTCCTGAATGTATTAAACCGGAGATAGCGCCAAATCCATAACAATCCCTTACCGGCAAAGTTCCAGGAAGCGGGCGGCATCGGCAATTTCGCTCTCCACCCGGCGGCGGTTGATCTCGGCGTCGGCGTCGTCGCCCCAGCGTTCCACCTGATAAAGATCATCGAGCAAGGCCAGGGCGGCAGCCTCCTCCGGCGACAAGGCCTCTTGGCCCAGGGCCAGGCCGAGGATCAGTGATCCGGCCGCGGCGGCGGCGGCGGATACGCTTAATAGCTGGTAGTCGTTCAATCCCTCGGTGGTATTGGTTAGCGCGGCGATGGCGGCGGCCGGCTGGTTGATGGGGACAATGCCAGT
Organism: Alphaproteobacteria bacterium; assembly: GCA_963582805.1. Lineage (GTDB taxonomy): Bacteria > Pseudomonadota > Alphaproteobacteria > Rhodospirillales > UBA2165. Next base: position 1,756 of record CAUZTZ010000346.1, on the reverse strand, counting down.
GGTCACCTTCATCTCGGCGCCGAAGACGCTTGCGGCCCAATCCAGCCAAGGTTGCCAGAGAGCCGATTGCTGCTGAACCAAATCATCGGGCGCGTCGGCCCGGTAGCACAACAGATCGGTTTCGCCGAATTTCAGCGTGACATGGATCACCTCGGCCCGTTTTGGCGCCACCCGATCGATCACCGTGGCGGCCGAGCGGAACATGGGCATGGTGGCCGCATCGAGAGTCTTGCCTTGGCCGTTCCATTCCCCGGCCACCGCTTCTGCGAGGGCTTCGGTGGGCAAAACCAAATCCGCCGCCGCTGGTGTCTTGATGGCGCGCCCGTCCAGGGCAACCGTGAAACTGCCCGATTGGCGGATTACTTCGGCGCGGTCATAGAACCGCTTGGCGCCATCGATCCCGGCCATCTATTTTCCGAACAGCGACTTCAAGGCGCCGCCGACCCCTTTGCTGATCGCTTCGATTGGATTGTCCGATTTCGGTTTCGCCGTCGGCGCCTTGTTGGAGGCCGCCTTGTCCAGGGCCGCGACGCAGGGGTTCTTGTCGGTCTCGCCGCTGCTGACGGTGAGCGCCAGCAGGGCCAGCGGATTGATTGCCGTCAGCGCCAAACCGGCGACGCCCTTGAGCACGGCGGCGGTGCTCGGCGTCGCGGACGGGGATTTGAGGGTGCCGCCGATATCGATGGGCACCGCGAGGCTGATCAGGCTGGCATCTTTGGCCTGGGGCTTGATTTGCATATCCAGCTTTTCGTTCCGCAGATCGATCTTGCCGGCACCGGTAATAGTCATTTTTTCGGTGTCGAACAGCAAACCGGTGCTGACAGCGATGCCGTTTTTGATATCAAAACGGCTGACCAGACAATTGATCTTGGTATCCTTGGCGTGGCCGGCCCAGGGCATGATGGCGCTGACCAAATCGGCGGCGAGCAAATCCACATATTTGCTTTCGATGCGGCCCTGGTTCATGACAATCTCGGTGCGCCCATTGAGCCCGGCCATAATCTTGCGCACCGAGGCGCCCGAGCCCTTGAGTTGGACCGTCCCATCCAGCTTGCCCGATACAATATCGGTATGCTGCATTTCCTTTAACAACGCGCCGAGATCGAGGCCTTTCAATTTGAGCGACGCATCCAGCTTTGGCGCGCCGCCGCCCAAAGTGACGCTGGCGTCGAGCCAGCCCCCCGATATTTGCGCCGAGACAGGTTTAGCGGCGAGATTGCCGTTCTCCAAAGTGACGAATAGATCCAAATTTTCGATTGGCGCCGCACCGGCGATCACACGCTTAGCTTTGAGCTTTATCTGCCCGTTGACCCGCTTCAAGGCCGCGAAGGGCAGCGGATCATCGGGAAACACGCGGCTGTTATCCGGCTTCGGCGCCGCCGTCTGTTCGGCGCGCTTTGGCAAGGCCGCAAGGATATCCTTCACATCGAAGTTTTCGGATGTCAGATCGGCCTGGACGGTGGGCTGCGGGCCTTGCAGCGACACATCAATACGGCCTTTCACATTGCTGCCGCCGAGAATAAGTGTGATGTCCTTGGCGGATATCTCGTTTTGTTTTAAGGCCAGCGCGGCGGCAAACGTGTAGCCCGGCCCCTTTGGCAATTGCAAACCGGCCAAGGCGGAAAAGGGTCGCAAATCGCTGCCATTGACCGCCAGGCGCACATGGATATCCGGCGCAACCCCAAGGCCAACGATCGAGCCGCCGCCGGTCACATTGAAGAAGTCCCGGGATCCAACGGCAAATTTCAATTCCTTG
>CAUZTZ010000345.1:0-4720 GCA_963582805.1 Alphaproteobacteria bacterium | reverse complement strand
GGAGGAATACCAGGACGCCTGCCGCAAAATCGTCATCAGCCATGCCATCAACGAGCTGTATGGCTCCCAGGTTTATGACGAGCCGGCCATCGCCATGGCGCCCGATCCTTACGCTAAGTGGCTGACCTGCCGGGTGGTGATGGAGGAATACGGCCACCATTACCGCTTTTTCGAGCTGGGCCGGGAGATGGGCGTGGCCGAGGACCGCATGCTGCCCGACAAGACCGACAAATCGCCGCTCTCGATCATGAACTATAATATGACCAGCTGGGAGGAGTTCTGCGTCATCAAGATGCTCGGCGATCTGGCCGAGATTCTGCAGGTGGAAGACCTGGTGCAATGCAGCTTCCACCCTTTGCGCAATCTGGCCCGCATGACCATGCCGGAAGAGCATTTCCACGCCGAGTTCGGCGAGAACTTCACCACCGACATCTGCGCCACCGACGAAGGCAAGGCGCTGGTGCAGAGTCATATCGATGTCATCTTTCCGTTCATCCCGCCGTTCTTCGGGCGCACAGGATCCAAAAACAACGAGGTTTACCGCAAGTGGGGCATCAAGAACCGGACCAACGAAGACATGCGCGCCGATTACGTCAACCGCGCCCGCGATATCGTCGAGGGCAAGCTCGGCCTGAAACTGCCCGACTATGATCTGAGCTCGGTCTAAGCAGCCATGAGCGATACGCCCACCGCCGGTTTCCGCAACGCCGAGTGGACCATGAGCGGTCTTCCGGTCGGCACCCAGGTCAGCGTGCAGCCGCTTCGAACCCATGACGGCGCCGCCTGCAACGGCTTTCTTTATTGGCGCGGCCAGCCTGATACAGCCGTCTGCATCATGCATCCGCGCGAGTTTCTGGCCACCCATTACCTGATCCCGGCCATCGTCGAGGCCGGCTTCGCTGCCTGGACGCAGACGGCGCGTAGCGTCGGCAATGATCTCCGGCTCGAACATGAGCGGGCGCTGTTGGACGTGGCGGCGGGCCAGGTGAAGCTGCGCGAGATGGGCTTTAAAAATGTGGTGCTGCTGGGTAATTCCGGCGGCGCCAGCCTGTACAGCTTTTACAACAAACAGGCGCTTCTCGATCCCGCTGCCCGCCTCACCCATGCGCCGGGCGGGCGCGCGGTTGATCTGGCGGCAGCGGATATGCCGCCAACCGACGGCTTCGCGTTCGTCTCGCCGCATCCCGGCCAGGGCATTGTCTTGGCGAACGCCATCGATGCCTCGGTGACCGACGAGGCCGATCCCCTGTCGGTGGACGCCGCCCTCGATCCGTTCGCGAGCCAGAACGGATTTGAGGCCCCGCCCGAAAGCGCCGCCTACGCGCCCGCCTTTCAAGCGCTTTACCGGAAAGCCCAGCTGGCCCGTGTGCAGCGGCTGGATGAGGCCGCCCGCGCCCTTATAAATGCGCGCATGGAGGCCCGCCGGCGCGGCAAGGAAAGCGGCGATGAGCGGGAGCAAAGGCTGGGCGCCTGGAACCAGATCATGACCATCTGGCGCACCGATGCGGACTTGCGCAATTTCGATCTCTGCATCGATCCGTCCGAGCGGCGCTACGGCTCGGTCTGGGGCGCCAACCCGATGGCCTCCAACTACGGCAATGTTGGTTTCGCCCGGCTCTGCTCGCCGGAAGCCTGGCTGTCCACCTGGTCGGGTCTTTCCTCCAACGCCGAAATGGCGAAGACCGCCGGCGCCGTAGAGCAGCCAACCCTGTTTATCGATTACACCGGCGACACCACATCGTTCCCCGCCGACATGGACGCCATGTTCGATCAATTGGCGAGCGCCGACAAAGTGCGCCACCGGGTGCCCGGCGATCACCATGGCCGCCCCTTGGCTGATGGCGCCCCGGCTGGCCGCGACGAGGCAGGCCGGATATTGGGTGACTGGCTTCAAGACAAATTTCCGTTAAAGTAATCCGACATGAACGGGAGAATCCGATGACTGACATGCCAATGCCCGCTCTGAGCGGCGTCCATCACACCGCCTTCGCCACTTGGAAGCCGAAGGAAACGGTGGAATTTTACCGCGATATCCTGGGCCTGAAACCGATCCACGCGGTTACCGCCAAGGGCTGGGGCCGGGATTCCCATCCCGATTTCGTGCATTTCTTTTTCGCTGCCGGTGCGGGCTCTGCCATCGCCTTTTTCTATTACATCGGCACCGAACCCATGGCAGAGCCGGCGGGCCCGCGCGGTTATCTGGGCATGGCCCGGCACACCGCCTGGACGGTCGAGACCGAGGCCGAGCTGGACGCTTGGGCGGCGCGTCTGCAATCCAAAGGCGTCAAGGTGTCCGAAGCCATTCAGCATGAAGTCATCCGCTCTCTCTATTTTCGCGATCCCAACGGTTATCCGCTGGAGATATCGCTGACCACGCGGACGCCGGACGCGCGCGACGAAGCCGACGCGGCGCTGACCATCCAGGCGATGATCGAAACCTTTGCCGATGGCCCGGGCTCCCAAGGCAAAACCATCGAAGACATGTGGCGCCGCAAGGGCGAGCTGGTGGACCGCTGATGCCGGCGCTCTATGTCCTTTCCGTTCCCGAGTTCCAGCCCCTGATCGATTATGCCGAGGCTGCCGCCGACTTGACCGTCACGCACCTGGGCGATTACCGTAAAATCGAAGCCGCCGGGGAGATCACTATCCGCCGCGCCGCCACCGGGCTCGGCCAGGCGGTCTGGTTCGGCGCCCTGGTTGGCGGTATCGAAGGCGAGATCTTGGAATTCAACGAAAAACGGCTCATGATCGGGCCAAACATGACATAGGGGAATATCGATATGTTGTCGCTCGAGGAAAATCCGCACCCATTGGTATTCAAGACCGCCGAGGCCGGCGTTCCGTCGCCCGGGCTCACGCCCAGCGAGACCCATATCGACACGCGCACGCGGGTGCGCTCGCTCACCGGCATGCAGAAAGAACTGATCGTCGAATACGGGCCGACCGGAACGGTCTGGCGCATGGCCTCGGACGAAGGCGCCGGGCTCAACGGCACCGATCTGGCCCCGTTCCCGCTGGCCTTTTTCAATGCCGGATTGCTGAGCAGCTATATGTCCGAAGTCGAGGCGCTGGCCATCGCGAGGGGGCTGGATACGGCCGGTGTCCATCTTTCGCTCACCAATTCTTATGCCATGCAAGGATCGGCGACGGCGGGAACCATTCAGGGCGCCAGCGAACCCGCCGAATTGCACCTGTCGCCGCCAAGCGGCGCCGATGCGGCGGCCTGGATGGAGATCCTGCGCCACGCGGTTGTCGCCTCGCCCGCCGATGCGGTCATGCGAACGCCGCTCACCAGCCGCTTTTCGCTGACCTGCAATGGCGAGAGGATAGCAACCAACGAAGTGCCGGAATGCACCGATGCGGTGGTTGACGCCGGCGCCGACCTGTTCGATCCCTTGGCGCCGGGCGGCGCGTTCGCCGATGATATCATCAAAAAGGTGGTCCTGGATGTATCGGACACGCCTTCGCAAACACCGGGATCGGGGCTGAACCCGGAACAAAAGCGCAGCTTTCTGGTCGGCGGCAGCTGTGCCATCACCCGGGACGGAATCAAGGAAATTCGCGTCCGCCACGCCATGCGGACGGCCACGGTCTTTCACTTCCTCTCCGATAGTTCGGCCCGCTTCGGCGGCCAGGAAATGGCGCCGTCTGGCCTGGCATTGCTGGCCGCCGGCATCGGATTTTGCTACATGACCCAACTTGGCCGCTTCGCCAAAATGGCAAAGCAGGATTTGAAATCCTACGCCATCACTCAGGACATGCGTTTCGGTCTGCCCGGCGCGTCCGGCGGCACCGATGCCCAAGCCTCCGCCGAAGCCGCCGTCACCCACGTGCATCTGGAGATGGGCGCCGGCGCTGATGCCCGGCTGGTGACCGATATGGCGGCGCGCATGTGTTTCCTGCATTCGGCGTGCGCCGCCGGTCTCAAGACCAAAGTCAACTTGGTTGGGGCCGAGGCCGCCGCCTGACATTTACCGCCACTCCGTCACCTTGAGGTTGCGAAAAAAACCTTCGGTGCCGCTGTCGATATAAAGGCCGATGCCGCCGACCGCATCGGGCCCGTGCTTTAGATCGGAAACCACCAGGCAAGGCTGTTCGCCATCGTGGACAAACAGCTTGGCCGTTTCGCCCGCCACCTCGATGCGCATCTTGGTCCAGGCGCCGGGCACCAGATCCACGTAGGATTCGTATTCGCCGGGCGCCGTCGCACGCAAATGATCGAACTTGTAATCGGGGTAGGAGAAATACTGGCACGCCCGATTGCGCCGCAATTGGTCCCCGGCGCGGCCGTTCTTGGGACGCAGGTAAATGCCTTCGAACGCCGACAAGTCATCGGCAATCCTGAACGCCACGCCGATAAAGCCGCGCGCCGCGGGCGGCGCATCGGCCAAGGTGTCGCCGGCCACCTCCAGCTCGATCGTGCCGTTGCCAAAGGAGACGCCGCCGATCACGGCGAAGGTGGGGCAGTCCGGCGTTTCGGCATCCGCGTTGAGCACCAGGCGCAAGCCCTGATGGCCATCGTGTTCGGCGATGGACGGCACCACGTCGTTGGGGCGCAAGCCGTCGATGGTGTTTAAGGCAAATTCGGCCATTGATTATCCTCTTCGCATGTGAATTGTTAGGCCCATAAAAGCTGGCGACGGCGCGCGTCGCAAGGGCGGCGCCTGAATATCGAAGGAACTTTCCATGACCGTGATCGACATCCACACCCATATGTTCG
>CAUZTZ010000344.1:0-4726 GCA_963582805.1 Alphaproteobacteria bacterium | reverse complement strand
ATCAGCCGGTGCTTGCCGCGCCGGGCCGAGGTGACAAGGTTATAGCCCGAAGCATGAATATAGCCGGTCTTCATGCCATCGGCGCCGGGATAGCTGGTCAGCACCTTGTTGTGGGTGCGGTAAGTTTTGCCGTTGAATTTAAAGGCGGAAAGCGAAAAGAAATAATAATGGTGGGGAAAATGTTTGATGATGGCTCGGGATAGTTTGGCCATGTCGTGGGCGGTGGATTGCTGGCCCCGGTGCGGCAATCCCGATGCATTGCGAAAGGTGGTCCGCGCCATGCCCAATTGGCGCGCCTTGGCGGTCATCATAAGCGCAAAGCGCCGCTCGGTCAGGCCCAGCGCCTCGGCGACCACCGAGGCCACATCGTTGGCCGATTTGATCACCAGCGCATGAATAGCGGTGCGCACTTTAATCGAGCCGCCGGCGCGAAGGCCAAGGCGCGACGCCGGTTGGCGGGCGGCGCGCCTGGATATGGCAAGGCGGGAATTGAGGGTCAGCTTTTTGTTGTCGAGCGCTTCGAACAACAGATAAAGGGTCATCATTTTGGTCAGGGACGCCGGGAAGTTGCGGGTATGGATGTTGACCGCGTGGCGCACCTGGCCGCTATCGGCATCGATAACCATGGCAGCGTAGCGGGCATCGGCGGAGGTGCTTCCGGCCATAAGAAACAGGGCCAATGCGGCGCCCGCCGGAATTAGGTGTTTCTGCAAGAATATTTTGGTGCGGCGCAACAAATTGAATTCCTCGGCCCGGGTTGCCGCGCGGGGCGCGGCGTCTTTGGACAATAACACCGATGACAATGCAGGTTTCTTTATAATGGTGATAATGTCCGACAAATGACGTTAAATTGACTGTGTCCGTTGGCCATTAATAAATGGTAAATCTGCAAGGAGTTCAAATCATTTTCTTCAATTTTCCATCCATTCGTCTCATTGTGACCGTATCGGTTCTGGCGATCCTTGGCGGCTGCGCCAGCCTCGGCGAGGACCATCCGCTATTTCGCAAATTCAACTGGTTCGGCCATCTGGGCGGCGCCGATATTCGTGAAGCCTGTGTGGCCGGCGCGCCCGACCGCTACCGCTTTGTCTACAACGGCATCTATGTGGAGCAGGTTCGCTCCTACGATATTTTGGGCACCAACCAGCCGGCCTATCACCGCCTGAAAGTCGCCGTCGCCGAACGAGCGGACCTTACCGAGATTATAACCGAACTGGCGCGGCCCGACATATTCCAGCCCTGGCGGCCGAGAATCGGCAGCACCATATTGAGCTTTGAGGTGGTTCGGAACATGAAATCCGTCCTCCAAGGCGATGATTTTTTTACCTCCAAGCCGCCGGACAAGGGCATATCGTCGATCGAATTTTATTGGGGCGTGTCCGCCTGCCTGGATGGGCAGTTTCATTACAACGCCTATGTCTGGCCATCGGCGCGGTTCAGGAAATTGGCCTTCCCGGCACTGCTAAAGTCTTGGGATAAAACGAAAATTGCCATTAACAGCCCTCGAAAAGCCTCCGAATACGATGTCTACGGGACCTACCAGCAAGAAGAATTCCGCAATTATTTCACCCTGCATTTCGATAACCAGGGCGTGGCAAGATAATTTTCGGCAAACCTATCCGGTAATATTTGGGATTTCGCCTGGAAATTGCCGTTTTACGGCTTATTTAGTAATGGTAAAGTCTTGGCGTGCTATGAAGGAAACGCGGTTTTGCATGGCGCGTTGCAATTCGCTCGCAAGGCGGCCAAACTAAGATTGGTCTTGGAGACGCAGTAAAGTTAGGTATGTCGGGGAATGAAGCGGGACGACGACGATAAAAAGGATGGCGGCGGCGATGGCGATGGCGGCGATACCGATCATGGCGTTGCGGTAAAGAGCCGGACCAAAACCAAAAAGCCATCCATGTACAAAGTGCTGATGCTGAACGACGACTACACGCCGATGGAATTTGTCGTGCATGTGTTGGAGCAGTTTTTCGCCAAGAGCCATGAAGAGGCGACCCGCGTCATGCTGCACGTGCATCAAAAAGGTGTCGGCATCTGCGGCGTCTTCACCTACGAGATCGCCGAAACCAAGGTCAATCAGACCATGGACCTGGCGCAGCAGCATCAGCATCCGCTGCAGTGCACAATTGAGAAAGATTGAGATATATGCCTCGTTGAGTGTTACTATCTGAATTCATAAGCCGTTGGAGTACACATGCTTTCGCGTAACCTAGAACAAAGCCTACACCGGGCGCTGTCACTCGCCACCGAGCGCAGTCACGAATACGCCACGCTGGAACACCTCTTGCTGGCCCTGGCCGACGATCAGGACAGCATTTCGGTGTTGCGTGCCTGCGGCGTTGATGTGGAGCAGTTGAAACACGACCTGACCGAGTTCATCGACGGCGAGCTCGGCAATTTGGTGTCGGCGAAACTGGCCGAGCCGAAGCCGACCGCGAGCTTCCAGCGCGTCGTCCAGCGCGCCGCCATTCATGTGCAGTCGTCGGGCCGCGAAGAAGTGACCGGCGCCAATGTTCTGGTCGCCATCTTCTCGGAGCGGGAAGCGCACGCCGTCTATTTCCTGCAAATCCACGACATGACCCGCCTGGACGCGGTGAACTATATCTCCCACGGCATCGCCAAAGTTCCGGGCTTCTCCCAATCCAAGGCTCCCGATGGCGCCGATGACGAGCCGGGCGATGAAAAAGTGGTGCAAAAGGGCTCCGAAGCTCTCGACGCCTATTGCGTGAACCTCAACAAAAAGGCCGCCGACGGCAAAATCGATCCCTTGATCGGCCGCGATTCCGAGGTCGAGCGCACCATCCAGGTCTTGTGCCGGCGCACCAAAAACAACCCGCTTTATGTGGGCGAACCGGGCGTCGGCAAAACCGCCATCGCCGAGGGCTTGGCCCGGCGCATCGTCAATGAGGAGGTGCCCGAAGTGCTGATCGGGCACACCATCTTCGCCCTCGACATGGGCGCGCTTCTGGCTGGCACCCGCTACCGGGGTGATTTCGAGGAACGCTTGAAGGCGGTGCTGAACGAGCTTGAAGAAACCGAAGATTCGATCCTGTTCATCGATGAAATTCACACCGTGATCGGCGCCGGCGCCACCTCGGGCGGCTCGCTGGATGCGTCCAATCTGTTAAAGCCGTCGTTGCAGGGCGGCGCGCTGCGCTGCATGGGCTCGACCACCTATAAGGAATATCGCAGCCATTTCGAAAAAGACCGGGCGCTGGTGCGGCGCTTCCAGAAGATCGATGTCTATGAGCCGTCGATCGAGGATGCGGTTAAAATCCTGCGCGGGCTGAAACCCTATTACGAAGAACATCATAATGTTCGCTATACCGCCGAAGCCATACGCCAGTCGGTGGAGCTTTCGGCCCGCTATATCCATGACCGCAACCTGCCCGACAAAGCCATCGATGTTCTGGACGAGGTCGGCGCATCCAGGATGCTGTTGCCGGAAAACAAGCGGCGCAAGACCATCACCGTCAAGGATGTGGAAACGGTGATCGCCAAGATGGCGCGCATTCCGCCCAAAACGGTTTCCAGGGATGACAAGAAAACCCTCGAAAATCTGGAGCGCGATCTCAAAACCATGGTGTTCGGCCAGAACAAGGCCATCGATGCCTTGTCGAGCGCCATCAAGCTATCGCGCGCCGGGCTGCGCGAGCCGGAAAAGCCCATCGGCAGCTATCTGTTCTCCGGGCCCACCGGCGTCGGCAAGACCGAGGTTGCGCGCCAGCTTTCGCGCTCCATGGGGATCGAGCTGGTGCGCTTCGACATGTCCGAATATATGGAGCGGCACACGGTATCGCGGCTGATCGGCGCGCCTCCGGGTTATGTGGGCTTCGATCAGGGCGGCTTGCTGACCGACGCCATCGATCAGCAGCCCCATTCGGTACTGCTGCTCGACGAGATCGAAAAAGCGCATCCGGATCTGTTCAACATCCTGTTGCAGGTGATGGACCACGGCAAGCTGACCGACCATAACGGCAAGAGCATCGATTTCCGCAACGTGGTGCTGATCATGACCACCAACGCCGGCGCCTCGGAGATGGCCAAGAACACCATCGGCTTCGAGCGCGAAGAACGCTCAGGCGATGACGAGGAAGCCATCGAGCGGATGTTCTCGCCGGAATTCCGCAACCGGTTGGACGCGGTGGTTAGCTTCTCCAGCCTGTCGCCGGAAGTCATGAGCCGGGTTGTCGACAAATTCATTATGGAGTTGGAAGCCCAGTTGAGCGACCGCGACGTGACCATCGAATTGACCGACGCGGCCCGGGAATGGCTGGCCAAGAAGGGTTATGACAAGCATTTCGGCGCCCGCCCCCTGGCCCGCATCATCCAGGAGCATATCAAGAAACCCTTGTCCGAGGAGCTGTTGTTCGGCGCATTGGTCAAGGGCGGAACGGTCAAGGTCTCGGCCGAGGACGGCAAGGTCGCCTTTGAATATGAAAAAGCGGTCGCGGCACCCAAGGTCAAAAAGAAACCAGCCTCGCCGGCCGCCAAGGACGGCGGCGACGACGATGGCGACAGCGACAGCGGCAAGGACGAAACACCGACCGAACTGGTGGAGTAGCTCTTACCAATTGAATTAGAAAAGGCCGGCCCCAAGGGACCGGCCTTTTTTTATGGCGCAAGGTCTGTACGCGTTATCACCAACATACAATTCTCTTGATAAAATAGGTGGTAGTGGCCTAAAAGTAACTGTACTCACTTTACCGTGAAATTTATA
>CAUZTZ010000343.1:0-4736 GCA_963582805.1 Alphaproteobacteria bacterium | reverse complement strand
TCGGGCCCAAGGAAAGGGCCGGTAGGACCGCAAGCCATATCGGAGAATATCACCATGGACCAGGGTGTCCGCGCTGTTTGGTACGATCTGGAAGATGCCGGCAAGGCCGCGTACCTCGCCTGGCTGCACGATCGCTATTTGCCGGAATTGATGGCGCGCCCCGGAATTCTGTGGGCGGCCCATTACGAGATCACCGGCGGCGGCGCCCATATGGACAAGATCGGCGACGTCTTGCCGCGCATGGACCAAGGCGAAAACGCCGACGTGGGCACCGGCACCCAATATCTGCTGCTGCTCGGCGCCGGCTCGCCGCATGTGTTCTTCAAGCCCGATTTCGACCAGTTGGAGGGCGAAAACGCCGCCGTCCGCGAACAGATTGCGCTGCGCCACGGCGCCCGCACCTGCGTGTTTGCGGAAGAGGCCCGCGTCAACGGCCCCGAATTCGACTACCGCATCCACGATACGACCCCCGGCCCGGCCATCCAGATGGGCAGCTTTCGCACCCGCACCGTGGCCGACGAGTTCGATCTGGCGGGCTGGTACGCCAATTACCGGATGCCGGCCATGGCGCGCATGCCGGGCTGCATCGCGACCCGCAAGCTGGTTTCGGTGGCCGGCTGGGCCAAGCATTCGGTGATGTACGAGTTTTTATCCCTCAAGGCTCGCGCCGAGCATTTCCAGAACCACGAATCCCTGGCCCTCGACGAGACCGTCTGGACCTCGCGCATCATCAAATACACCGTACATGCGCCCGGCAGCCCCAGCGTCGGCCGCCGTATCTGGCCGAGCGTCGATTAACCGCAAACCGAAACGGAGATCATCATGGCCCTTATATCGATCCCCTCCAACGACAATGCCTCGCCCATGGGGAAAACTATCATCCAGCATTCGGACCGTTTGTTCGGGCGCACCGCCAACGCGGTCCGCGCCGGCTCCCATACGCCGAAGCTGATGCAGATCCTTTTTGGTTTTATCGTCGCCGCCTTGCGCGAAGAAATCACCGAAAACCTGACCGTGCGCACCAAATGCCTGGTGATCCTCAAAACATCGACCCTCAACGGCTGCGCCTATTGAACCGGGCACAATCAGGCGCTCGGTCGGGCGCTGGACATGGATGAAGACACGATGGAGGCCATCGAGGGTGACTATTTGGCCTCAGGTCAGTTCAGCGATGCGGAAAAAGCCGCCATGCGCTGGGCCGAGGTGCTGACCTTGAAGCAATATCACGGCGGGCCCGGCGCGCCGCCCGCATCCCGGCCCGCCATGGAGGAATTGAAACGCCACTATAACGAAGCCCAGATCGTCGAAATCTCGATGGTGTCCGGATTTTTCAACTTCTGGAACCGCTTTACCGACGGCCTCGAAATCGATATCGAAGATCATACGATGATGACCCGTTTCGGGAAATCAACTTGCATCGATCCAGGCGAATTTGCCGATTATATGCGCGCCTGCTGGTGGAACGAAGACAACCAAACATAGGAGTACAAAATGCATCTACACGAAATGCCGGACGCGGCCCGCGGCGCGCTGATCAATCAGGAATTGCCGGAGTTTGAGCCGACGCCCTGCGCGCCCGGCCCGGCCCTGGCGGAACGCCGCATCGCCATCATCACCACCGCCGGGCTGCACCGCTCCAATGATGCGCCGTTCACCCCCGGCGTCGGCGAATACCGCATCATCCCAAGCGATATAGACATGGATGATCTGGTCATGAGCCACGTCTCCACCAATTTCGACCGCACCGGCTTTATCCAGGATCTCAACCTGGTGTTTCCGATTGAGCGCTTGGCCGAATTGGAAGCCGCCGGCGATATCGGCTCGGTCGCCAAATATCACTATGCCTTTATGGGGGCGACGCCGCCGACGGCGATGGCGGCGGTGGCTGCCGATCTGGCCGCCAATCTGAAAGAAGACGGCGTCGACGGACTGATCCTCGCCGGCGTTTGACCCCAATGCACGCGCGCCGTGAGCGGGCTTGCACATTATTTCGAGGGCGCCGGAATTGCGACCACGCTGATCTCGTTGATCCGCGACCACACGATGCGTATGAAGTCGCCGCGCGGTCTGGCCGTGCCGTTCGAACTGGGCCGGCCGTTCGGCGCGCCGAACGAGCCCGATTTCCAGCGCCGGGTGCTGAAATCGGCCCTCGATCTTTTGGAGCGCATGGACGGGCCGGTGCTGGAAGATTTTCCAGATACGCCGCCCGGCCCGCCCGCCGATATGGAGGGTTGGAGCTGCCCGGTGAACCTGGCGCCGCCGCCGGCGGAGCTTTCCGAAGGCGCGCAGCTTGCCGCTGATCTGAAGGCCGAGATCGGATTGCTGAGCCCCTGGTACGCGCAATCGGTGGCGGCGTCGGGCGGGCGCAAGCTGACCGGCCAGCTCGATTTGGCGCCGGACGCCATCGCCGAATTTCTGGCGGCGTCTTTAGGCGATCCGTTGCCCGATAGTCCGGTGGCCGATTTGCCCATCCACCGGGCTTTGAAACTGTCGTCTGACGAGCTCAAATTTTTCTACATCCAGGCCGCCCTGGCCCGGCCGGGAACGGTCACCGATGTGGAGATGGGCAATTGGTTCTACGGTGAAACACTGGCCGGTGCGCTCTATTTCAAGCTCGCCGCCAAGTTCGAAGCGTCGGAAGAGCCGCCCTTGAAGGCGCTCGGTGAGCGCCAGCTCATTCCGGCGCATCAGCGGTTCCGGATGGCATAACCGGCATAAAGAAACGCACCCCTTCCTCCTCCCCCTTTGATGGGCGAGGACCGAGGTGGGGGTGCGCCGCTTCCGCCGAAATGTACGGTCTCACTAAAAGTAAACTGTCACCGATTTAAATCTGCGCTAAAGCGTATCCGCCAGGGGTTTGATCGCCCGGAACGCGGTGACCGGATAAAACTGGATGTCCAGCAGGCCGGCCTTGGCCAGGGGTAGTTCCGCGAACTTCTCCCGGGCCTCGGCCTCGCTTGCCGCTTCGACGATAGACACGGCGCCTCTGCCTTCGGAAATGGAGTAAAGCTCGCGGATAAAGTCGTCGGCCACGAAACCAAGCGCGGTTTTCGCCTCCGCATCCAGCAAGGGCGCAAACTCTTCCGCCGCGCGGCCCTCCTTGCGCAACGATATCACGATAATTTTCATTTCAATTTCCCCATTGGCGTTGCTGTCAGGCGCCATTCTATCGGTTGGCGGAAGCCCATGCTTCTCTCATAGACCGATATATACATTGCCAGATTTTGTATTGATTATTTATACATATTAATCGACTATATATCGAATAAATTACAACCAGATTTTTAATCCGAAATAAATTTGAACCGCCAGCCGGGCTGCAGGGAGGGGCAAATGAACTGGGGAAATAGGCGCCGTAATCTTTGCATGGCCGCCGCCGCGCTCATTTTGGGCGCCTGTGAATCCGGCGCCATGTTTTTGGCACAGCCCGGCACCACAACAGGCGTCATCACCGTCAACAGCGCACAGGTCTATTCCCGCGAACGCTTGCTCAACGACCGCAACCGGGAAGTCGCCTGGCTGCGCGGCCAACTCGATAAGTCCGATCTAGCGAGTTTCGGTTTTCAGGGCAAATCCGATATTTCCACCGTGCGGGCGCGGCTTTCTGAAGTGCAGGTCACCACCGATGTCAAGAAAGGTAGCATCACCCGGCCGGGAACCGGAGCCGTAACACCGGCAACCGGCACCGAGCCCGCCAAAACCGCACCGTTTAAGTCACCGGCGGGCACCGACCTCTCCGGCACATTTCTGGGCACAAATAGGCCGCTATTACAGCAGCCGACCATCGGCGCCACGTCCGCGAACGTGTCCCCGGTGGATAATTTCCGGGATCACGTCGCTTTCCGCGAAGAAATTCGCGCCCAGCTAATCGAAACCCAACTGGACGACCGCCACGACCTCAAGGGCAAAACCCTTTACCGGCTGCAACTGTCCCCCGCGGTCCTGCCTGGCCACGACACCGATTCGTGGGCCGTGCTGAAAGTCCGGGTTGAGCCCCCCAAGATCGAAGAAATTAATAAATGGATGAAAGGTCTCTACCAACGCTGGGCTAACCACCAGAGCATTGCCCTAAACCAGCAGTTGGGCGAACTGGTGGAAGGTATCGCTACCGGCAAGGTAAATGCGAAGATAAACCTTGACCTCGTAATCTGGTTTTTAGATCGCGCCCGGGGCGAGTGCGGAGCCTTGGAACGGGATGCAAGGATATCCCTGCCAACGGTGCAGTCGATCTTAAAATCGGATCGGCAGGCGCAGGCAGCGGGCCAGTCAATCGTTTCGAGCACGTTAAACGGTCTTCTCGATTCATGGGTAAAATGCCGGCAATCCACGAACATACGTTTGCGCCAAACTCACCCGGACAAGCCCTTTTTTATTCGGCCGAACTCAGATGATCCTGGGCAAATTCGTGCGTGGCTGGTTGCCGGGACTGCGTCAACATTTGTAATTCAAAATGCAATCGAGCGCTTTGAAGACTATATTTTCCTTGAGCGGCAATGTGAAGGCGGTGCCTGCCGAATTCTAGTCAATCAAGTCCCTCGTGAAATGACGGACGGCGAGAAGGAGTTCGAGGAATGCGCAAGAGAGGGTACGGGATATCGGCACCGGTGCCCGCAAACCTTTACTGATTTAGCACAGTACCCGACTCTTTTCAAAACACCAACTCTATCAACGGTTTCCGAGGATTGTTTGGTTTGAATAGAGCCATCATATAGTCGCGGAATTCCATTTCAGACATT
>CAUZTZ010000342.1:0-4741 GCA_963582805.1 Alphaproteobacteria bacterium | reverse complement strand
CGTCAATCAATGGCATAGCACTTCCCCCAAACTCAATTTCCGGTAATTTACAGTGCTCAATTTAAATTATTATTTGCAGGTTAATGGGATTATACAATTAATCGATTTGATTGGTATATTCAAAAAAATTATTCAAGAGGGTTAACTCAAGAGGTAATGACTTGAATTGTGAGTTATAACAATTAAGGGGACACGTTTCTTTTCTCCCCCCCCCCATCCCGACCTTCCCCCTGAAGGGGGGAAGGGGTTAAGAATTCCGTCCCGAATGGCGGCAAGTACCCCGCACGCCGCGCATGTATTTTTCTCTCATCTTCTCTTCTATGTGTCCTCTGTGCGCTCTGTGTTAAATCCCTTTTTTCCCTTTTTCTTCTCACTGTTTCACTGTCTCTGTGGTGGTTCTTCTTTTCGACCGATGGCACTTGCAATCGCCGGCGGGCAGGCTACATAGGTATTAGCGCATGCGAGCGCTCGTGCTCTTGAAAATTGTGTATAGGACGAAGTGATCCCACGCTGGGCCGTGCCCGGTTTACGTGGCCGTTGGCGTCGTGCGCCGGACGGATGAAAACCGTAAGGTTCCGTAAGGAACCGTTAGGAAAGCTCATAAACCGGTATGGTCGTTTTTGAGAAAACATGTCGCACCCTTGTGTCGCATTTGGACCGGCACACCACGGATGGTAGGCGGGGGCTCAAGGGGGCTGGGCTTGAAATGTGAATTTTGTCGCCTACTCGCCCAATAGCATGGGGAGGGTGGGTGCTAAATTGAAGTGCATATTTGTGACCCCCCCATCCCAACCTTCCCCCTCGGAGGGGGGAAGGGGTTAAGAATTCGGCCCCGAAAGGCGGCAAGTAACCGGCGCGCTCTACTTTCCGCTAATCCGCTCCGACGACGGCGCGTTTTCAGAATCAACGCCCCTCCCCGTGATGACAATATCGACGCGGCGGTTTTCGCGCTGGCGCTGGCCGTCCGGGGTTTCAACCAAGGGGGCCGTCTCGCCCTTCCAGGCGATCTTGATCCAGTCTTCGGGCACCCCCTGGCGCATTAGCTCCTTCTTCACCGCCTCGGCGCGGCGGTGCGAAATGATCAGGTTGTTGGCCAGCGTGCCGGACTTGTCGGCGTGGCCGGTGGCGTCGATGCGGATCACCGTTTCCGGCTTTAAATGGGTGACCAGATTGTCGATCTTGGCCTGGGTCTCGGCGTTGATGTCGGAGCGGTTCCAATCGAAGAAGACCCGCTCGAAATTGGGCATGGGCGGCGCGGCTGGTTTGGCTGGCTCAGATTTGGCCTTTGGCATCGGCTTTGGCGGATCGATCTTGGGTAGCGGCGGCGGCTCAGGCATGGTCCGGGCCGGCGCGATTACCGGCGCTGGCGCCGGCGGCGGCGGGCGCAAGGATACCGGTTCCGGCTTGTGCCGCTTTTTCGGCCCGGGCCCGCCGAACGACCAGCGGAGGCCAAGGGTAAATCGGTGCTCGGAAAAAGCGCCCTCGGTCTTGGCGCCGGCGTCGGTCATCAGTTTCGGATTGCCCGCCGCCATGTAACGGTAATCGGTGAACATGGCGATGGACGGCGACAGCGCCAGCGACAGCCCGGCGATGCCTTGCATGGCCAGCACCATATCGCCGTCATCGATGCGCGAGCCGCCGACCGGCGAGACGTCGTCGTAGGTGACGCGCGCCGCGCCGAGGCCAAGCCCCGCATAGGGGGTGAAGGCGGAGCTGTTGGTAAAGTCAAAGACGACGTTGCCGATGGCGCTGTAGGCGCCGATATCGCCGGTGCCGTTTGAACCGGTGCCGACCTTGTCGATGCCGGTGCGCCGGTAGGCGAACTCCAACTCGGTGCGAACATTGTCGCCGAAATCGATGCCGAAGGCGGCCAGCGCGCCATAGCCCAGCTTGGCATCGACGCTTGTGGTGACGCCGCCGCCCGAAATATCGGTGTCACCGGGCAAGCTGGCGCCGCCACCGGCGAGCACATAGAAGCTGGTGGGCGTCGGATCGTCCATGGGCGGCGGGGCGATATCGGGCGGCGGTTCAGGGTCTTGAGCGCGGGCCTTTAGCACCGGCGCCAGGGACACGATAATTATTGTTAAAACCGCCAGGGCGGCATCGGCAACGCGCATGACTAATCCTCATATGCGGTAGCCAGCCGATACCGAAATTTCCACTTGCACCTTTATCCACCCATGGCGTGCGCCGCTATCGTTTATTTGATTAGCGATTGATTGAACTCGGACAGGCACCTTGTTAGGGTGCCGCCGCATCCGGCGCGCAAGGTCGTTTTGCCATGCCGAGTGCTACCAGAAGGTTAATACCGGGCGTTTACTCAGGCGGGTTTTGGCCAGGCATTCAAAGGTTTTTGTCCATGGATTTGGCGGCGTTCGATTGGACCATCTATTGGTTCATGTTTCCGATTTCCATCGTCATCGCCACCACGGCCATGCTGTCCGGCATCGGCGGCGCCGCCATGTTTGCGCCGATCTTCATGATCATCTTTCCGATCCTCGGGCCTGATTATCCGTTCCCGTCCATCGCCGCAGCCATTGGCGTCGCGCTGTTTACCGAGACCTTCGGCTTTTCGTCGGGCTTTGTCGGTTATTACCGGAAACGGCTGATCGATTTCAAAGGCGCCCTTCCGTTTATCGCCGTCGGCGTGCCCATCGGCATCGTCGGCGCGCTGCTTTTGACCAGCTTCAAGGAATATGAAGAAGTTTTGCGCGGCGGCTATGCGGTGCTGATGCTGGCCCTGTCGGCGGAATTGATCCGCCATCACCAACCGCTGGCCGATTTGCATCTGGATGGCGCCGAGCCGGAAAGCGCCGGCGCGGCCCGGGTGGCCAACGTGCGGCCGATGCGCTCCATAACGGGCCGCGACGGCACCACCTATGAATTTCGCGCCCCCCGCCAGGGCAAGGGCGCCATCGCCACCGGCATCGGCGGCTTCCTCACCGGATTGCTCGGCGTCGGTATCGGCGAGGTGGTCATGCCGCAACTGGTCAAGCGCAACCATGTGCCGGTTGCGGTTGCGGCGGCGACCTCGGTGTTTGTGGTGATCGTCGTGGTGGCGGCCGCCTCGTTCACGCAAATCTCGGCACTGGTGGCCGAGGGCGGGCTGCAAGCCGTGCCTTGGAACGCGGTTGTCTACACGGTTCCCGCCGTCATCATTGGCGGCCAGATCGGGCCCCGCCTGCAAGGCACGGTATCGCAACGCTCGATGGAAGTTGGCATTGGCTATCTGTTCCTGGTTATCGGCCTGGCCATGGGCTTCATCGCCCTCCGCAACACGTTTTTTTAAGGCGCTCCCCGAGCGATCTTAGGTCACCTCAAAGGCGTCGCAGGCGACCGAGCCGTGGGCGTAGGCGTTGCCCAACTCGGCCTCCACCAGATCGCCGACGGCTTGCAAAATGGACGTCAGTTTGCCGCTCTCAGCAAACGCGGTCTCGGTCATGCGCGCCGCCAGGTCCGGCCCCAGCCCCCGGTTGCGCAGGCTCTCGTCATCGGGATCGTTGGACATGGGCGCCGATAAGATGCCGCGCTCGATGAAATCTTTATCGGCCTGAATGGCGGCGAGGACGGCCTCGGCGGCCTCGGCGACGAAGGCCTGCATGCCGTGTTCCTCTGCGGCGCGGCCGATCTCGGCATAATATTCGCGCCGGATATCGGCCAGCTTGGGCTGGCCGGCGAGGCCGTGCAGCATCAGCTCGCCAAGGCTGGTCAGCCAGCAGATTTTGAAGCGGCCGATATCGTCCTGGCTGACGGCGGCCAGATCGAAGCCTTGGCTCAGCTTGGCGGTGCGCACGTAGATGCGCGACAAGGCAAGGTCCGCCATTTCGTCGAACATTTCGGCCATGCCTTCGGCCATGCGCGCCGCGTCGGTCTTGATCTTGCCGCCATAATCGAGGCGCGTGATGTCGGTTTCTGCCATGGCCCAGTATTGTCCCGCCGCCGGAAGATTGGAGCGGGTGAAGGGAGTTGAACCCTCATCTAAAGCTTGGGAAGCTTTCGTTCTACCGTTGAACTACACCCGCAGCGAATTCGCGTCTCCGGTGACGATATCACCATGAAAAATCGAATTAAAGCCGTTCAACGCCAGATATCATCGGCCACCGATACCAGATGGGCCAACTTGCGTTCCACATCGTCTTGGCCGAAGCGGTCGGTCTGAAAGGAAGAGGCAAAACCGCATTGGGGGCAAAGGGCGAGCTGGTCCAAATCCGCGTATTTGGACGCCTCTTCGAAGCGCCGTTTCAAATCATCGGCGCCTTCCAGCTCGGCAAGCTTGGTGCTGATCAGGCCGAGCGCCGCCGTCTTGCCCTTGGGCAGGTAGCGCAACGGGGCGAAATCGCCGGCCCGCTCGGTATCATATTCCAAAAGGAAGCCGTCCACGTCCAAGCCCTGGAACAGGCGTTCGGCGACCGGCTCATAACCGCCGCTGGCTTGGCCCTGGCCCTGGTTGCCCCGGCACATATGAACGGCGACGCGCAATGTATCCGGGGCAGCGGCGGCGGCAGCGTTGATGACGGCGATATAGCGATCGATCATGGCATCGGGGTCCTCGCCCCGGGCGCGCACGATGGCTTGGTTTTTGGGATCGCACAGCACGGCGATCGGCACCTCGTCGATTTGCAGATAGGTGCAGCCCCTTGCCGCCAGATCGGCAATCTCCTGGTGGTAAATTTCGGTCACGTCGGCGAAGAAGTCGTCCAAGCCTTCATAGGGCGAGCCTTCGAGCGCTTTGTCGCCGGCA
>CAUZTZ010000341.1:0-4741 GCA_963582805.1 Alphaproteobacteria bacterium | reverse complement strand
ACACATAACTGCCGGAATCGGTCAGCAAGGTCACGCCTTTCAATGTGGCTTCAAACGACAGGCAGTCATTATGTCCATGGCCGCCGCGCCCATTGGAGCCAACCGGCGCGCAATCGATGAATATATGGTCATCGCCTGATCGCATCACATAGACGCCGCTCTTCGCAAAAGCCCTGGATGCGGGCGCCGGCGCACCGCCCGGCACATGCTTGGCGCCCAAACTCCACAGAAGCTCAGCTTCCGCGCCGCCGCTGGGCGGAGGCGAATTATCGCCATCCAGGCTGGCCGCAATCAGGGCCGGGATGTAGCTGTGATCGTTCAAGTGCTGGCCGCCAAACGGCAGCACCCGGCCATTATCGTTATCGCCCCATAGGGGCGCCTGCCCATCCCGGCGGCTATAGGCGCCGGTAAATTCCGCCATCAATTGCAGGCGCGCGGCGTAGGCGGGCGGCACCCCGCCGCCGCCGGCGGTCCGGACACGCGCCGCCCAGGTAAACAATTCAGCGACGAAGCGGTGATAGGCGGTTGAGCCTTCGAAATCGACGCCGTCTTCGCCAACCTGATGGGAGATTTGGCGGCAGAGAATATCCCAGCCGTGCGCCCCCCAAGCGTCCGCCGGTCCCTCGGATGCGAACAGCGATCCCGCAAAATGAAGCGCCGCCGCATCGGCGATCAAGTGATTACCGCCGGCGCCGTAATCTTCGCTATAGCGACCGCAAAAGACGGCGTGGGCGTAGAGGGATTTCAAGAAGGCCTCGCGGAACCCGACATCTTCCCAAGCCTTTGCCCCGGCAAACACATGGAAAAACCAACTCCAGGTGATGATGCGCATGGCCGCTTCCATGGCGATGCCCCAGTTGACGCCGCGGCCATATGGGTTGCCGGCAATCCAGCCGCTAATCATCCTAGCTGCAAACGCGGCGCAGCGTTCATCGCCGCTGATTACGTAAGCCTGGCCAACCGGGATCAGCCACTGCATGCGCGACATTTCCCACGGAATTTTGACGTCGCTCGCCTCGGACAGCGCGTTCAAATCCAGATCGCGGAAAAAATCGGCGGGCCAGCGATGGCCGGAAACAAAATCCACCGCCCAGTCCGGCGGTAGCGTCTGATCATCGCGTTGGTGGCCGAATATTTCGATCTCGCCATGCATTATTCGCGCCGCCGCCGCAGCCACGCGCTCGGCTTCACCTGTGTGCCGTTCTGGGATGAGGGCGCCATCGCCGCGCTTGGTGAGCGCTGGAAACGGGCGCGCCGCCAGCTTAAGCCATAACGCATCGATATCCGCCGCGCCGAACAGCCGGGCGAACGCGGCCCCTGTCAGCTTGTCTGCCGGCGGCGCCCGGTAGCGGTCCGGCCAGGCCACAGCTTCCTGAACCAGGCGGCGCATGATCTCGCCCGGCGGCCGGCGGCCGGCGCGCAACGCCCTTTGCAGCCAAATTCCCATCCGCTACCTTCAAGCTTCCAATAACGCCAATCCAAACGGTACCGCCGAATATGCTGACACGATTCGTCCCGTCAACAAAAGAACCACTGCCGGTGATCGGGCTCGGCACGTATCGCGCCTTCGATGTCCGGCTCGGGCCCGGCAACCGGGACGCGCTGACAGAGGTGTTGGCGCTGTTTTTCGAGGCCGGCGGAAGCCTGATCGATTCCTCGCCCATGTATGGCCGCGCCGAGGCGGTCATCGGCGAATTGCTGGACGGCGCGCCGTTTCAGGACCAGGCGTTCCTGGCCACCAAGGTCTGGACCAATGGCAGACGGCGCGGCATCCGCCAAATGCAGGACTCGCTGGCCAAATTGCGGCGCCCAAGCATCCGGGCGATGCAGGTCCACAATCTGGTTGATTGCGAGACCCAGCTCGAAACCCTGCGCGCCTGGAAACAAAACGGGCGCATCGATTATATCGGCATCACCCATTACACACCGTCGGGGTTCGGGGAGCTGGGAGATTTGCTGAAAACCCACGCCGATATCGATTTCTGCCAATTCCCCTACTCCATCGCGGCGCGCCGGGCGGAGGAATATTTTCTGGACCTCTGCGCCGACACCGGCACCGCAACCTTGATCAACCGGCCGTTCGAGCAGGACGGATTGTTCGGGCGGGTGCTGGGCGAGCCATTGCCGCCTATCGCAGGGGAATTGGGCATCACCGAATGGGGTCAGTTCTTCCTCAAATACCTATTGTCGTTTGATGCCGTCACCTGCCTGATACCGGCAACCAGCAATCCCGCCCACATGCGCGCCAACCTGGCCGCCGGTGAAGGCCCAATGCCGGACAACGCCATGCGCCGGCGCATGAGCCAATTGTTCGATAGCTTATGAGCCTCTCCCTGCCCCGCCCCTCAAGAAGCGATCACAAACAGGTTTGGCATCTGGCGGCGCCGTCGATCATCGCCAATCTGTCGGTGCCGCTACTGGGCGCCGTCGATACCGCGGTCATCGGCCATCTTGATCAGTCCTATTATCTGGGCGCGGTGGCCATCGGCGCGGTCATCTTTCATTTTATCTATTGGGGGTTCGGCTTCCTCCGCATGGGAACCACCGGGCTCACCGCGCAAGCCCTTGGCGCCAGAGAATTCGGAGAGGTACGGGCGATCTTCTACCGGGCGCTGGCGCTCGGCACCGCCATCGCAGCGGTCATCTGGCTGGTGCAAATCCCGGTGCTGTGGCTGGCGACCACGCTCTTTGAAGCCTCGGCGCAAATCGAAACTCTGGCCAGCACCTATTTCCACGTCCGCATCTGGAGCGCGCCGGCGGTGCTGGCCAACTATTGCCTGATCGGATGGTTCATCGGCATCGGCAATACCCGCGCCGCGCTCCTGCTCCAGGTTTGGATGAACGGGCTCAACATCGCCCTCGATCTGTTGTTCGTGGTGGGATTTGGCTGGGACGTTGCCGGCGTCGCGGCGGCAACGGTGATCTCGGAATATGCAGCCGTTGGCGTCGGCCTTTTGTTATTTCGCCGGGCCGTCCGGGGTATGGATGCGAGCGGCGAGCGGCCAATCATTTTCGCGGCGGAAAAAATCAAGCGCATGATGTTCATCAATCTGGACATCTTCATCCGCACCTTCTGTCTGATCTTCGCGTTCTCATTCTTCACCGCCCAGGCCGCCAAGATGGACGACGACATCCTGGCGGCGAACGCGGTGCTGATCCAGTTTCAGCATTTCCTGTCGTTCGGTCTGGACGGCTTCGCCCATGCCGCCGAGGCCCTGGTCGGCGCCGCCATCGGCGCCGGTAGCCGGGCGAAACTGCGGGCCGCGGTGGTTACCGCCAGCATCTGGGCGCTGGCCGTCGCCGCGCTCTACACGATCATCTATGCGGGCGCCGGCGCAGTCCTCATTCAGGCGCTGACCGGCATCGATAGCGTCCGCGCCGGCGCCAACGAATTTTTGGTCTGGCTGATGATCTCGCCGATCATATCGGTCTGGTCGTTCCTGCTCGACGGCATCTTCATCGGCGCCACGCGCACCGCCGAGATGCGCAACGCCATGCTGATTTCGTTAGCCATATTCCTGGCGGCGGTATTTGTTCTGCAACCGATATACGGGAACCACGGCCTGTGGCTGTCGCTGATGCTGTTCATGGTTGCCCGCGCCATCACCCTTGGAATTTATTATCCAAGGCTGGAACGCCGCGCCGGGCTCAAAGACTAGCGCTCAACCGATCTCAAAAGGCTCCTGGCCTTGGCGGTAATACTGCTTTCTTAAACGCGGAGTGGGCTTTAAAGCTGAAGCAACGTCTTTGTAAAAAAGTCCTAGGGGAAAATGATGATCTACGAAGTCCGCACCTACGATCTGCAACCAAGGTCGCTGCCCGAAGTCATCAAACGCTTTGGCGATGGCTATGAGGAGCGCAAGAGCTTGTCCAAACTGGCCGGCTTTTTCTATTCCGAGATCGGCCCCCTTAATCAAATCGTTCACATCTGGCCTTACGAGGACGCCGCTGAGCGCGACCGGGTGCGCAAAGAATCCCTAGGTCTGAAAGGCTGGCCGCCGGGCATCGCTGAATTTATCAACCGCCAGACCGTCGAGATTTATAATCCCTGGCCCATATCGCCGAAAATGGAGCCGGGAGATTTCGGCCCCTACTACGAATTTCGAAGCTATCTGGTGACCGTCGGCCAGATGCGCGAGTACCGCTCGCGCTGGGAGACAGCGTTGCCCGAACGCGCCAAGCATTCACCGGTCTCGGTTGTCATGGAATGCGATATCGGGACGGCCAGCAAGGTGATGCACATCTGGCCCTATAAAACCCTGGATGATCGCACCAAGATCAGAAAACATGTGGAAGACATCGGCGTCTGGCCGCCGAAGGGCGATCCAACATTGAAGATATTGGATTTGCAGGAGAACAAGATCATGCTGCCGGCAAACTTCTCGCCGATGCAGTAGTCCGTTGCCGTCAGAACGCCGGGCTTAATGGACGACCAGGGTCCTCGGCAGCATGGTCCGGATGTGCGCCAGATGATTGGCGGCCGGATCATGTTTGCGCCAGCGCTCCTGCTCGGCGAAAGCATGTTTGTAGGCTTCGGATTTTGTGCCGTGAATTCCCATGACCTGATGGCAATTGGCCGCGTCGGTCACTACCCAATTTTTGTCGGCACCTTCGTAATGCACTGAATAACGCATTCTGCGGTCTCCCTAATGGGTGATAGGGAACCGTAGGCTCAAGAGATTTAAAATTTATGAATGAATGCTAGCGGCCATGCCGGTCCAGCGCCCAATCGCTGGCGCCG
>CAUZTZ010000340.1:0-4761 GCA_963582805.1 Alphaproteobacteria bacterium | reverse complement strand
CGTCCCATTTGTAGGGGCGGGTTTCAAACCCGCCCGGCCCCGGGCCTTAATTTTCCGTGATTGTGCCTTTTACTTATAGCTCGGCGCCGCGCAGGGCTTTACAATACACGCCGGATTACCTCCGTCCCGGCGCCCAGGTGGCCGAGCTATCCCTCCTCACGTGGGCTAGGCAGTTTGAATTATGGCTGAAATTCGCGAAGTCCAGGCTTATGGCCGCACCGCCGGTTACACCGGCCAGGGGGATGCCCGCTCCGGCGGCGGCGACGGCCAGCAGCCGGGCCCGAAGCCCAAATCCCGGGAACCCCGCCAGATTCGCGACACCGCCCGGGTGCTCGGCATCCCGGCGGCGGAATTCACCCCCCGGGTGCAGG
This sequence comes from Alphaproteobacteria bacterium, assembly GCA_963582805.1. Taxonomy (GTDB): domain Bacteria; phylum Pseudomonadota; class Alphaproteobacteria; order Rhodospirillales; family UBA2165. The sequence continues at coordinate 4,390 of CAUZTZ010000340.1, read as the reverse complement.
ACGCGGTGACCCTGATCCTCAACGAGATGGACCAGGTGCGGTTCGAGTTGGAGGTCTGCCACAACCACGAAAAACATATTCTCGATCTCGCCGACAAGCACGCCTATTTGCCGGCCGTGTTCAACCGGCGCGCCTTCGAACGGGAATTGTCGCGCGCCACGGTGGCCGTGGAACGCTCCGGCGAGGCCGGTTACCTGGTGACCGTGATGGCCGCCGGCATGGAGCTGGTGCGGCGCGCATCGGGCCTCAAAGCCGTCGAATTCATCGAAGGCAAACTGGCCGAGCTGGCCCTGGGCGCTACTCCGGCCACCACCCCCATCGGCGCCGTCGGCATTGCCGAGTTCGGGTTTCTGCTGGGCGAAGCCGACCGGCAACTGGCCGAAACCACCGGCGGGCGCATCGCCGCCCGCTTCGAAGCCGCGGTCATCGAATATGAAGGCGCGCCGTTCACCATAATCGCCCATTGGGGCGTCGCCGAGATCGGCCCGGCGGCCCAGCCGGGCGCCGTCCGCCACGCCGCCGATGCCGACCAGCGCGCCCGCGCCCGCGCGGCGGGCCCCGGGCCCGATCCAAACGCCGGCGGCGCGTCCGAGACCGATAAGGCGGAACGGGCCTAGCCGCATAGCCCGCCATCCCTTTCATTCCACCCCAACCAAACCCGGAGCACCCATCATGCCCGCCGACGCCGCAAGCGCCAATTGGATCGACCGCGCCCGCCATTGGGCCAAGGCCGCTCCCGCCGGCGCGTCTTCCACCAGCGCCGCCGAGATCAACCGCAACCTGATCGCCTGCGCGCAGATTATGGCTGGCGATCACGTGCTCGATCTGGCGTCGGGTACCGGCGAGCCGTCGATCACCATGGCCCAGCTGGTCGGCGGCGACGGCTCCGTCACGGCCACCGATGCGACCGCTGCGATGCTGCAAGTCGCCGAAGCGCGGGCCGCCAAACTGGGCCTTGAAAACATGCGCTTTCTGCTGGCGCCCATGGAGGAAATCCCGTTCACCGACAGCCGATTTGATGCGGTGACCTGCCGTTTCGGGCTGATGCATGCCACGGATCCGGTGGCCGGCGTGCGCCAAGCCCGGCGCGTCCTCAAAGACGGCGGGCGGGCCGCGTTCGCGCTGCACGGCCCGGCGGCACCGGACAATCTCTGGTGGCTGGTGCAGGGCGCGGCGGTGGATGTTTTCGGCATCGAAGGCGATTCCGGCGCGGCGCGCCACAACCTGTATTCCGGCGAGGGCGAAGCGGGCGCACTATTCGAGCGGGCCGGCTTTACCCAAATCGAAGAGAATTCCTTCACCGTCCATTCCCGGCACGCGGCGGGCCCGGAATTCTGGCGGCCCATGCTGGAACGGCGTTTCGCGGAATTGCTGGCCGACCAATCCGAAGCCGCCATGGCCGAAATGGACCAACGCCTGGCCGCCACGTTCGCCCCGTTCCAGGACGGCGATGCGTATGTGTTAAGCGCCTCGCAGCGCATCACCAGCGGCGTCAAATAAAGGGGACATTGCCGGCGATGCCCGTCCTCCCCGCCCAGCCGTCCTGCACGCCGCCGCTGTACTATTTCGCTTACGGCTCCAACATGGACCCGGTCCAGATCCGCCGCCGCTGCCCCTCGGCGCGCTTTGTAGGCATCGCCAAATTGCCGGACCACCGCTTGGCCTTCTCGCGCCGCTCCATGCGCCGGCGCAGCGGCGTCGCCGACGTGGTGCCGGCGGCGGGCGCGGAAGTCTGGGGCATCGTCTATCGATTAATGAGCGCCCGCGATATCGCGGTCCTGGACGCCGCCGAGGGTTTCCGCCCCACCCGGAAGCGGGCGCAGGGCTATATCCGGGAGGTGCGCCTGGTGACATTGGGCGGTTATGGCAAGCCGACGCCGGTCAACATCTACATCGCCCAGCGCCAATACGCGCCGCCGCCGCCGACGGCCGCCTACATCGCGCATATGACCCGGGGGGCGGAGCACTGGGGGCTGCCGGAGGGGTATTACGCTATGCTGGAAGCCATCGACCGCAAGGGGTGAATAGACGGCGCAGCCGGTGTGGGGATGGCCGGGTCGGCCACACCGGCGTGAAGTCTGGCACCTCGGCATGTTGGTGGCTCCTCTCCTTCGCGTCATGCCCCGACTGGATCGGGGCATCCAGAGCGGTGACAGTTTACTTTTAGTGGCTGGTTAATTCCGATAGCAATAGGCACCCTCAAGCCGGCGCCAATGACGCAATTATGATTTGTTTTACCTACGCCATTGGTGTACCTATTATCGATGCCGCGCACACTTGTAACTGTTGTCGAAACGGCGCCCTATCTTTTTGTATGCCGTGTTCGGCAAAGGTGAAAAGTCCAATCTCTCGAAGGCCGAGAAAAACGCCCTAAAGAAAATTACCGCGGAAACCGTTCAGACTTACGGAGCAGAAAAATGACCAAAGCTGGTGACAAAATCATAGCCGGTGCCCTGGACGCACTCGAATACGCCAAAGGCAATACGACCGGCAGTATCACCCATGAAATTGAGGTGATCGACGTCAAGGAAGTCCGTAAATCCCTCGGCATGACCCAGGCCGAGTTTGCCGACACCTTTCATGTTCCCGCCGGGACGTTGCGCAACTGGGAGCAAAAGCGCCGCCAGCCCGAGGGCCCGGCGAAGGTATTGATGTATTTGATCGGCAAGGAACCGGGCGCCGTGAAGCGGGCGTTGAAGGTGGGGTGAGACGGGCAGCGCAGCCGGTGTGGGGATGGCTGGGTCGGCCACACCGGCGTGAGGTTTGGCACCTCGGAATTTTGGTGGCTCCTCTCTTTCGCGTCATGTCCCGACTTGATCGGGGCATCCAGTGCGGTCCTCTCAAGCCGCCGCCAGCGTCGGGATATTTTTGATCTCTTTGGCGAGCGCCTTGCGCGCGTGCCAGAGATCGTAACCGGTCTGCATGTTGGCCCAGAGATCGGGGCCGTTGCCGCACAGCTTGCCGATACGCACCGCCAGCTTCGGCGTGAGAGTTATGGTCGAAAGTGGTGTTTTGGCTCCTGAATCAAGCGGCGACCAGATCGACGTCCGTCACCTCAACACCGTCTTTGAACTTTACCCCTGTTATCACCTTGGTCAAGTAGTCGAAGCCGCGTAATCGCCTCCATTTCTTTTCCGCACACTGGCCGAGTTTGAACATCATATGCAGCATGCCGTCACGCGACAGGCACCCTTTTGATCGCCTGGTACGGTGACGGATGGTTCCGAAGGTCGATTCAATGGGATTGCTGGTCCGAATACTCTGCCAGTGCTGCGCCGGGAAGTCATAAAAAGCCAACATTTCGTCACGGTCTTTTTGCAGACAGATTGCCGCTTTCGGATACTTTGGCTCATACATTTTGATGAACAGGTCGAAGGCGTTTTCGGCATCCGCCTTTGTCTCTGCCTGCCAGATGTCGTGCAGCGAATCCTTGGCCATCGCCTGGGCGGATTTGGGCAGGCAGTTGAGCACGTTCATTGTCTTGTGCATCCAGCAACGCTGCTGGCGGGTCTCGGGATAGACTTCCTCCAGCGCCGCCCAGAACCCCATGGCGCCATCGCCAATCGCCAGTTCCGGCCCGTTCATGCCCCGTGACTTGAGTTTCAAAAGGACCTCACGCCAGCTTTGTGTCGATTCCCGCATGCCGTCTTCAATGGCCAGAAAATGCTTCTCCCCGCGCTCATTAACACCAATGACCACCAAGGCGCACAGCTTCACTTGTTCGCCTCTCAATCCGCTATAGACGCCATCCGCCCAGATGTAGACCCAACGGTCTTTATCCAAAGTCCCGTTACACCAACTTCGGTATTCCTGCCCCCACATCTGCTTCAGGCGCGATACCGTACTGGCCGACAAGCCTTTTGCGTCCGGGCCAATCAAGACTTTCAAGGCGTCACCCATCTCGCCGCTTGAGACGCCTTTCAAATACAGCCATGGCAATGCCGCCTCCAGAGACCGCGTCTTGCGAACATAGGGCGGGACAAGGGCTGATCGGAACGTCACAGCTTCCCCGGTCTTCGCGCGAACTTTTGGTATCTTGACCGTCACCGGCCCCAGTCCCGTCTGCAGTTCGCGCTCCGGCAGATGACCATTGCGAACCACAACGGCGTGGCCATCCTCCGTGCGTCGGCCCGAATACTGGCTCAGCAGTTCCTCAAGTTCTGCTTCCACGGCTTGATGGATCAGTTGCTGTGCACCCAATCTCAACAAATCCGTCAACGGGTCTGAAATGGCTTCTCGACCCGCAAATGCTAAAACGTTATTCTTTGTCATAGTGGCGTATCTCCTTTGGTTGGTTTTGATGTCTTGCAACAACAAATCAACCTGATACGCCGCTTTCTTTCAAATGCTCAAACACCAGATTCGGGCATAACTCATAAGTTTCCCATCT
>CAUZTZ010000339.1:0-4778 GCA_963582805.1 Alphaproteobacteria bacterium | reverse complement strand
GCGGGGCTCCCGGATGTCGTCGCGCACCGCTTGTGATGCAAAGGCATCACGGCGCGGCACGCTCCTAACCGGAAACCGCGCAAAGCCGTCACAATGGGTGTTTATTTATGCAATTTGGTATTAATTGGCGTGAACGGCTCAGCCGGCGGCGGATTCTTTAAGCGGAAAACCGCCAGCTTCGACCCACTTATAGCGGCAATCGAGCTCAGCCGAAAGCGGCCGGCGCACATCGTCGGGAAGCGCGATCCACATGCGCAACAGGTGCCGTTTCAAGGCCGGATCGTCATGATCTTCGTAGGCGTCGCGGGCATGCATGGTGGTGTGGTTGTTGACCAGTTGAATATCGCCCTCTTGCAGGCGATAGGAAACCCGAAGCTCGGGCCGGTTGGCGATCTCTTGCACCAGATCCAGGCATTCGGTCTGGGCGCCGGTGATCGTGTAACGGGGGCCGAAGCGGGCGCACGATTGCAGATATTGGCGGGACGTGAAGCGCGAGGTCACCTGGCCTTCGGCGCTTGAGTACATGGGGATCGCATACCAGGGCGGCTCGCCCGGCGGCTCCTCGTCGCGCCAATCCAGATAGAAGGGCTGATAGGTAACGTCCAGCAAATCCGGGCGCTCCCGGCGCAACACGTTGTGCACGGTGAGCGACGATACCAGATGGCTGATGCCGCCGGATTTCGCTTGATGCAGGCAAAAAAGGCCCAACACATCCACCGGCAAAAGATCGCAATGGAAATCCATGCGCTGGGCGGTCTGATAGCCGCGCGCCGAGGGATCGTCGAAGGAGCGGTCCTCGTCGAGCACATGGCCGAGCAGATGGCCGCGCTCGTTCTGGGAAACCGGGCGCCCGATATGGACGCCCAGGCCCCAATAGAGCAATTCGCATTCGGGTTTCGAATACTTGTCCCGGGGAATGCCGCGCAGCACGCAAAAGCCGAGGCCGTTTTGCACCTCGGGCAACAGCGCCGCCAATTCCGCCGCGCACGCGGTCAGCGGAAAATCCTCTTTGCCAAACGGAATTTGCAGGCCGGCTTTTTGCACATGGCGGAGGGCGGCGTCCAGATCGGCCAGGGCTGCGGCGCTCAAATGATGGATCCAGTCTTCGCCGCCGCCTTGGATATCGGGGCCCAGCCAGGCCCCCTTGTGGGTAATCTCGCCGCTGATCTGCTCGCTCATTGTTGGTCCTTAATTGGGGCTTTGCCTGATGCGGCGCCGATACTATGCCCCGCGCATCGGCCCGGCAAGCCGGACGGACGCTCCTTACCCGGCGGCGATATCTTCGTCGGCGAACAGAACCATATTGCCCGACGATCCGGCGAGGCGGTCACCCAGGTACGGTTTGTAGTCCGGGTCACTATCGAAGGACTGGGCGGCTTCCTTGGCGGGAAATTCCATGAGCACCATAATATTGGGCGCGCCGGCATAGCCCTCGATTTTCTCCACCTAGGGGATGCGCACCAGATATTTGCCGCCGTGCTTTTCGACCAGCGCTGTGACGTTGGCAATATAGTCTTCGATCCAGGAATCATCGCTGATGTTAAGCGCGGCGGTTACGTAACAGGTCATGATCGGTTCTCCCTGATGGTAGAGGATTGGTCCGGCCGAGGGCCTATCATTGGCGGCGGGGGTATTGGGTACAAATGATTGCGATTAATCGTACCGGCCCTCAAATCCGTCCTATAATCACTGCGCCAAAAATAACCCAATGAACTGTTCAGGGATGGAGGTCGTTATGGCGGAAAGTGTCTATAAGGTGATCGAACTTGTGGGGACCAGCGATGAGTCTTGGGAAAGGGCGGCGGCGGCGGCCGTGGAGCGGGCCTCGCAGTCCCTCAGGAATTTGCGCATCGCCGAAGTTGTCGAACAAGACATGCAAATCGAGAACGGAAAAATCAGCGCCTACCGCATAAAAATAAAGGTCTCGTTCAAATTTGAGGACGACGACTAGATCGGCATTTGCGGCAACCGCATATCGGGGCGGATGGCCTCATAGGATATGCCGATGGACAAGAGTTTCCTGTCGCTGCCCAGCGGCCCGTCGAAACCGATGGCGGCGGGCAGGCCACTTGGTGTGAGACCGGCGGCGACGGTGAGGCCGGGGCTGCCGCCGATGGAGGCCGGCTGCACGTTGTGCCCGGACGCGGCGAAGTCGGAAATATCCTTGCCCCGGTGACGATGGACGCCCGGTTCCTGCAATTTGTAGGGCAGGCTGAGGGTTGCCGGAAACACCAATGCGTCCAGGTTGTTATCGGCGAAACAATCGGCGTAGGTTTTTTGCAAGGCCGGGCGCAGCTGTTCCATGGCGGTGCGGTAGTCGTCTTCGGAGATGGCTTTGGCGCCCCTGAGGCCGTCCAGCGTGGGCCCGAGGCCTGAGGCGGCGATCTCATTGATTAGCGTATCGAAGGCAATTCCGGTGTCGGCTTCGGCGAGGTAACGGGGCAACGCGCGCACGATCTCGTACATGGCGATAGGCTGGCCGGCGCCGGCGACCGCGTCCTCCAAGCCAGGCATGCTCACTTCGATAATCTCGGCGCCGGCATCGGCGAGGCGCCCGGTTTCCTCCTCGAAGACGGCGGCGATACCGGAATCGGCGTCGGTGCAGAAATAATCCCGCTCGAGGCCTAAGCGAAGGCCCTTCAAATGCACCGGAAATAAGCCATCCTCGCCGGAAATGATGCCGTCCAGGAGCGCCAGGTCAGCCACGCTGCGGGCCAGCGGGCCGGGGGTATCGCGGGTCCAGGATATGGGCACCACGCCCGATTGGGAATAGCGCCCCATGGAGGGGCGGAAGCCATCGATGCCGCACCAGGCGGCCGGATTGCGGACGCTGCCGCCGGTATCGGTGCCCAGCCCGGCGGGCGCCATGCGGGCCGCGATGGCGGCGGCGGTGCCGGTGGAACTGCCGGCCGGCGAGCGCGCCTGATCATAGGGATTGCGCGCCGCGCCGTGGGCGCCATAGACGATCTCGCCGCCGTCTTCGGGCTTGGTGATGCCGGGCGAAAAGGCCAGCTCGTGCATGTTGGCCTTGGCCATGATGACGGCGCCGGCGTCCCGTAGGGCGCGCGTCACCGGCGCATCGCGGCCCGCAATATTGCCCGATAGCGCCGGCGTGGCCGCGGTGGTGGCCATACCGGCGACATCGATATTGTCTTTGATCACCAGAGGTACGCCGTGCAGGGGGCCAAGCAGTGCGCCTTCGGCATAGATTTGATCGGCGTCTTCGGCTTGGCTGAGAAACGCATCCGCATCGAAGCCAACGAGGGCATTGACCGATTGCGAGGCTTCGGCTTTGGCGATCAAGGCGCCGGCCAGCTCGGCGGCGGTAATGTCGCCGGCCTTGATAGCGGCGGCGGCATCGGTTGCGGTCAGTGTGGTCAGGTCCATGGCAGGCTCCCATGCCGGCGGAATACATTGGCCAGCTCCATGGTAGCCGGGGAGATAACGAAATAAAGGCCAAAATAATCGATATCTCCGCGCTTCCGTAATCCCGCCCGGGATTCCGCGCCATTCTTGCCGCAAAGCGAATTAAATGTTATATTGTGCACAATTGAACAAATGATTGGGTTTGTCATGAGCGATACGTCATATTTGTCGGTCAGAATGGCCGATGGTAAAAAGCGGCTGGTCAAGGAAATCGCCGCTCGCCAGAAAACATCGATCCAGGATTTGGTCGGCGGCCTGATCGACGAGTTCCTTGCGCGCGAAAATCGGGCGGCCCCGTCATTGGCGGAAATCATCACGATCCTACGCGCCAATAAAGACCGTCTCAGGGGATTTGGGGTGTTTCATATGGACCTGTTCGGCTCCATCGCCCGGGGCGAAGCGGCGCCCGGCAGCGATATCGATATCGCCGTGGAATTCAAGAAAAGACCGGCAATGTCGCTCAGCAAATTCGCGGCCCTCAAGGCCCAAATCGCTGAAATTCTGAACCGGGATGTGGATCTTACTGAACGGCAAAAACTGCTGCCCGATATCCGCCAGGGGTTCGAGCGCGACGCGGTCAGGGTCTTCTAATGGCCAGGGACGATGAACGCCGATTGCGCGATATTCTGTCGGCGATCGACGAGGCGCAAGCCTTCACCCAGGGCATGGCCCAAGATGAATTCTTGCGCCTCGATGAAACTGACCGTATCGGGCATCGGCCTGTTCGGGTTGCTGACCATCTACATCATCATCCTGGTGGTGCTCGGCACCATCATGTCGGCGGGCGAGATCATGCTGATCATGGTGCCGCTGGCGGTTCCGGCGATGGCCTTGTTCGATGTCGACCTGGTGTGGCTCGGCATCGTTACCGTGATCGGCGTCGAGATCGGACTGCTGACGCCGCCCCTGGGGCTGGCCTGTTTCGTGATCCACAATAATCTTCAAGACAAGCGCATCACCGTCAACGATATCTTCTGGGGCGCCTCGCCGTTTGCGTTGACCATGTTGCTGGTTCTGATCGTGGTCGCCGTTTTCCCGCAGGTTGCGCTTATTCTGGTGTATTGACGCCGGGTTTGATAATGGCCCATATCCTGCTACCGTGGCGCCGTTCGGGATGCAACGATGTCCCGGCGGAGGCTATCGGCGGCAGGTCTGGGGAGACATGATAATGAGCTATTTCGGCGGCGCGCCGGCATGATCGGTTTTGCCGAGCTTATCTCGTTCGCGATAGCCTTGGTGCTGGCCGTCGAGTTCGGCCGCATCGCCAAGTCGCGCGGCGCCGGCGCTTGGGGTTGGGGCGGCTTGGTTTTTGTCTCCATATTGTTCGCGGCAATATTGGCGAGCCAGAGCGG
>CAUZTZ010000338.1:0-4791 GCA_963582805.1 Alphaproteobacteria bacterium | reverse complement strand
CCATTTCCTCGGCGGCCATGGCGCAGAAAGGTCAGGTGAAGGAGCCGAACTCGATCAGCGCCACATCCGTTTTCCAGAGATCCTTCATCGCGACCATGGCGCCGGTGTCCAGATCTTCCAGTGGAACCGACGGCGCCCGCTCGGTGGCTTTCGGCGCATCCTTGGCGAAGTCCTCGAACTCCTTCGGGTGCGGCGAGAATGTGGAATAGTTGTAGCTTTGGTCTTTCATGGGGGCCCTCCTCAGCGTTGCGGTGCGTGTCTGCCAGCATAAGGCTGCGCGCGCCCGAGCCAAGTCAAAGAATGGAGAGGTGCCAAGGATGGAGGGAAGGTGGTGGGCGATGACGGGCTCGAACCGCCGACATCCACGGTGTAAACGTGGCGCTCTCCCAACTGAGCTAATCGCCCTGATTTGATAAGTCAGCCGGCCATTGATGCGGCAACAAAGGCCCAAAAGCAAGAACGCCGGCCACGTTGCCGTGGCCGGCGTATCTCGTAACGCTAAATTGATTTAATGATTGACTGCGTCCTTCAGGCCTTTGCCGGCCTTGAACTTGGGCTGCTTGGACGCGGGAATTTGAATGGATTCGCCCGTGCGTGGATTACGGCCCGTGGTCGCCTTGCGATTGGCCACGGAGAAAGTGCCGAAACCAACGACCCTAACTTCACCACCCGACTGCAACGAGCCGGTAATTGCATCAAACACACCGTCCACAGCCTTGGCTGCATCGGCTTTCGACATTCCGGCTCCGTCTGCAACCGTCGAAACTAGATCGTTTTTGTTCACGTTAAGGCCCCCTTTTCTGAGGTGATGGGAAAAAATCAAATAAGAATTTAAGGACACCCTGCGCCTTAAAACCGCGGTCAGTTTACGGCGGTCCTGATAAATGCGTCAATCGAAGACGCGGTTTTATCCACAACTTTCTCGATTTTTCGCTGAATCCGGGGGATTCTACTAATATATCGGCCAAAATGGCTGGCCCCGCAGCGGCAGATAAGCCGCGCGGGGCCATGTTTTCGCGAATCAACTTTTGGCGGAAATGGGCGCGTTTAGTGCTTAACGACGCCGCCACGGTCTTTGTCGTCGTCCGATTGAGCCGCCGGCACCGCGTCTTCCTCGTCGCTCTCATCCCAATCGATGGGCACCATGGTGCCGGCGAGCGCATGCGCCAATACTTCCTCGACGCTGGTTACCGGAATAATTTCCATCGCCTTTTTGACGTTGTCCGGAATCTCGGCGAGATCCTTTTCATTATCTATGGGCACCAGCACCGTCTTGATGCCGCCGCGCATGGCGGCCAGCAGTTTTTCCTTAAGCCCGCCGATGGGCAGGACGCGTCCGCGCAAGGTGATCTCGCCGGTCATGGCGACATCTTTGCGCACCGGTATCCCGGTCAGCACCGAGACAATGGCGGTTACCATGCCGACGCCGGCGGACGGGCCGTCCTTGGGCGTCGCACCTTCGGGCACGTGCACGTGGATATCTTTCTTTTCGAAAGCCGTCGGCTTGAAGCCGAACACGGCGGCCCGCGACTGCACGAACGAGCGCGCGGCCTGGATCGATTCCTGCATCACGTCGCCGAGCTTGCCGGTGATCGTCATCTTACCCTTGCCCGGCATCATGACCGCTTCGATGGTCAGAATTTCGCCGCCGACTTCGGTCCAGGCGAGCCCGTTGGTGACGCCGACGATATCTTTGTCCTCGAGCTCGCCGTAGCGGAATTTATGCACGCCGGCATATTTTTCCAGATTGCGCTTGGTAACGGCGATCTTCTCGGACCCATCCATCAGGATTTCCTTGGTCGCCTTGCGCGTCAGGTTGGCAATCTCACGCTCCAGATTACGCACCCCAGCTTCGCGGGTATAATAGCGGATAATATCGCGCAACGCCGCATCGGAAATACTCCATTCGCCGTTTTTGAGGCCATGCGCTTCCACCTGTTTGTCGATCAGATGGCGGCGCGCGATCTCGACCTTTTCGTCTTCGGTATAGCCATGGATGCGGATCGTTTCCATCCGGTCCATCAGCGGCTGCGGAATGCGCAGCGTATTGGCGGTGGTCAGGAACATCACGTCCGACAGATCATAATCCACCTCCAGATAGTGATCCTGGAAGGTGTCGTTCTGTTCGGGATCGAGAACCTCCAACAGGGCCGAGGACGGATCACCGCGCCAATCGGCGCCCATCTTGTCGATCTCGTCCAGAAGGAACAGCGGGTTCGATGTCTTCGCCTTCTTCATGCCTTGAATGACCTTGCCGGGCATGGAGCCGATATAGGTACGCCGGTGGCCTCTGATCTCGGCCTCGTCGCGAACCCCGCCCAGGGACATGCGCACGAAATTGCGCCCGGTTGCCTTGGCGATGGATTTGCCGAGGGAGGTTTTGCCAACCCCTGGCGGTCCGACCAGGCAGAGGATCGGGCCCTTCAGCTTCTTGGTCCGCTGCTGCACGGCCAGATATTCCAAAATCCGTTCCTTGACCTTCTCCAGGCCATAGTGATCGGTCTCGAGAACCTTTTCGGCGGCGCGGATATCTTTGTTGGTGCGGCCGCGCTTTTTCCACGGAATATTGAGCATCCAGTCCAGATAGTTGCGGACCACCGTGGCCTCGGCGGACATGGGGCTCATATTCTTAAGCTTCTTCAGCTCGCCGACGGCCTTTTCACGGGCTTCCTTGGAAAGCTTGGTCTTGGCGATCTTTTCCTCGAGCTCGGCATTTTCATCCTTGCCCTCGTCGGCCTCGCCCAGCTCTTTCTGGATCGCCTTCAATTGTTCGTTCAAATAATATTCGCGCTGGGTCTTCTCCATCTGGCGTTTGACGCGGCTGCGAATTTTCTTTTCCACCTGGAGGACGCCGATCTCGCTTTCCATGAACGAAATGATGCGCTCCATGCGCTGGGCAACCGTATCGATTTCCAGCAATTCCTGCTTCTCGGAAATTTTCAGCGCCAGATGCGAGGCGACCGTGTCGGCCAGTTTGGAGACATCGTCAATCTGGTTGACCGAAACCAGGGCTTCGGGCGGAATTTTCTTGTTCAGCTTGATATATTGTTCGAACTGGGAGACCACGGAACGGGACAGGGCTTCGAGATCGTCCTCGTCGGGCATGCGTTCGGGCATCGTATCGGCATAAACTTCGAAAAATTTTTCATTGTCGCGAAAGCGGATGACGCGGGCGCGCTGACCGCCTTCGACCAGCACCTTGACGGTGCCATCGGGCAATTTCAGCAATTGCAGGACCGTGGAAACGGTGCCGACACTATAGATGTCTTCCTGCGCCGGATCATCGTCGGAGGCATTCTTCTGGGCGATCAGCAGAATCTGCTTATCGTCCTGCATGACGTCTTCGAGGGCCTGAACCGATTTCTCCCGCCCAACGAAGAGCGGCACGATCATGTGGGGAAAGACAACGATATCACGCAGCGGAAGTACGGGGTAGACGTGGCCAGCGGAACTATCCAACTTTTTTTCTCCTTATTTCGGTCCCCTCGCGGACCAGTACGCATCGCAGTCTGATTATCGCCTAGCCTTTGACATCAGAACCACTGGTACACCTAACGTAATTTGGACGATTTTATTCAAAAATCAAGCCAACCGGGATTTACGCGCTGGAATCCAGATCATCGCGCCGTTCGGAATAGATATAGAGAGGCTGGGCGCCGTCCTGAGCCACCTCGCGGTTGATCACCACTTCTTCGACGCTGGTCATGTCCGGCAGCTCGAACATGGTTTCCAAAAGGATGTCTTCCATGATCGAGCGTAATCCGCGCGCGCCGGTTTTCCGCTCAACCGCCTTCTTGGCGATGGCGCCCAATGCGTTTTCGCGGAATGTGAGGGTCACGTCCTCCATCTCGAACAGGCGCTGGTATTGCTTGACCAGGGCGTTCTTCGGCGCGGTCAGGATTTTCACCAGCTCTTCTTCATCCAGATCATCCAAGGTGGCGATCACCGGCAGCCGGCCGACGAATTCCGGAATCAATCCGAACTTCAAAAGATCCTCGGGCTCCACATCGCGTAAAATCTCGCCGGTCAGGCGTTCTTCGGGGCCATGCACATCGGCGCCGAAGCCGATCGACGAGCCGCGCCCGCGCGCCGAAATGATTTTCTGCAATCCGGAAAAAGCGCCGCCGCAGACGAACAGGATGTTGGTGGTATCCACTTGCAGGAATTCCTGCTGCGGATGTTTGCGCCCGCCCTGGGGCGGCACCGAGGCGACGGTGCCTTCCATGATTTTCAACAAGGCCTGCTGCACGCCTTCGCCGGAGACATCCCGGGTGATCGACGGATTGTCGGATTTGCGCGATATTTTATCGACCTCGTCGATATAGACAATGCCGCGCTGCGCCCGCTCGACATTATAATCGGCGGCTTGCAGCAATTTGAGGATGATATTTTCCACATCCTCGCCCACATAGCCGGCTTCGGTCAGGGTGGTGGCGTCGGCCATGGTGAACGGCACATCCAGGATGCGCGCCAAAGTCTGCGCCAACAGCGTCTTGCCGCAACCGGTCGGGCCGACCAGCAGGATATTGGACTTGGCCAGTTCCACATCATTGTTTTTGGAGGTATGGCTGAGCCGTTTGTAATGATTGTGCACGGCAACCGCCAGCACCCGCTTGGCGTAATCCTGGCCGATCACATAGTCATCCAGCACCGAGCAAATTTCGGCCGGCGTCGGAACGCCGTCGCCGGATTTGACGATATGGGTATTGTTCTCTTCGCGGATGATGTCCATGCACAACTCAACGCATTCATCGCAGATGAACACCGTGGGTCCGGCTATAAGTTTGCGGA
>CAUZTZ010000337.1:0-4796 GCA_963582805.1 Alphaproteobacteria bacterium | reverse complement strand
GTCAGCTCCGGCACCCGCTGGCAATGGCCGCCCGTATAGGGCGACTTGGCATCGATGGCGCCGGCTATCAGCTCGATAAAGGCATCCAGAAGCTGTTTTTGCGCCTCCAACAGCATCTGGTTATCGAGGGAGACGGCGGCCTGGCTGGCGAGCGCATCGATCAGCGGCTCGACTTCCGGATCGAACGGGATCACCGCGCCGGTATCCCGGTCCTGAGCGTTGAGCAATTGCATGACGCCGATGACGATGCCGTCGTGGTTCTTCAAGGGAACCGTGAGGAACGAAATGGAGCGATAGCCGGAACGCTCGTCGAACGCCTTGGTGCCGGAGAAATCGTATTGGGTGGAGCTGTAGGCATCCTTGATGTTGATGGTTTCGCCGTTATGGGCGGCGGCGGAGGCGACATTATTGAGGTTCAGCTCGCCGTCTTCGGACAGGAGCGGCACTTCGGGGAAATCGATTTCGACGCCGGTGGTGCCGCCCATGGCGATATCGAGGCTGTCGTTGCGCAGGATTTGGAAGCAAAGATTGTCCTCGTCGGTCTTCAGGTACAGGGTGCCGGCGTCGGCATTGGTGAAATCCTTGGCCTCCATCAGAATACGTTCCATCAGGCGGGCATGGTCATGTTCCGCCGACAGCGCGATGCCGAGATCGATCAGCCGCCGATATGCGGCATAATCGCCATCGCCTTCGCCCAAAAGGGTATCTGAAACCTGGTCTGCATTCATAGCGCTATTCCTGTTAACGGCCGCAATTTGGCCAGTCCCCTGCCTATACAAGACCGGCGGCAATATTGCCTGTAATGCCGGTCACAATCGGAGCAATCGATTGCCAACAGTCACCGCCGCCAAGGGTATCGGCGTTGCGGGCTGGGCGCAACAAGCATGGGGTGGGGCGCCCACTTGCACCGGGAATTTCAGGAACATATATGAGACATGGATTGGAACCTTGAAGGATATTAAGGCGTTAATGAACCCACATAAAAGCACCAAAAACCGTAACAAACCGTCATGAACCGTCATAAACAGTCATAAGCGTAAGGGGGGTATAAATCGATGTCGCACGAATCTTATTTAATAATGCAATTAAAAGAAGAATTAACACAGAGGATGAGGAAGAATAAGGCGCTGCGCGCAGCAAAAAATCTCTGTGTTCTCTGTGTCCTCTGTGTTGAAAACCTTTTTCTTTCTTCTTCTCACCGTCTCACTGTCTCCGTGGTGAAAAAATCTTGCTTGGAGCCGGTGGTGCTCCGATCACAGACCGGTGCCAAGATCGACGCCCACATGGCCGACCCGGCCATCCCCATGTGGGCTGCGCCGGTTAGGCTTGACGCGCCCCCCCTGTTTCTAGTGAATAGCCACGGCGCATGTAAGGAATAAAATATCCATGGCGGATAAGAACCTTCGGGAATTCATGGCGCGGCTGGAGGCAGCCGGCGAGCTGGTGCGGGTCACCGAGCCGGTCTCGCCCAACCTGGAAATGACCGAAATTCAAACCCGGCTGCTGGCCGATGGCGGGCCAGCCGTTCTGTTCGAAAACGTCGTCGACGGGCAGGGGCGCAAATACGACTACCCGATGCTGGTCAACCTGTTCGGCACCGTCAAGCGGGCCGCCTGGGGCATGGGGCGCGAGCCCGATACGTTGCGCGAATTGGGCGAAACCCTGGCCTTCTTGCGCCAGCCCGAGCCGCCGGGCGGCTTCAAGGAAGCCGTCGCCATGCTGCCCATGGTCAAGACCGCGCTATCCATGCGCCCCAAAACCGTCGCCAATGCCGCCTGCCAAGAAATCGTCTGGGAAGGCGATGACATCGATCTCGCCCGCCTGCCGATCCAGACCTGCTGGCCCGGCGAGCCGGCGCCGTTGATCACCTGGCCGCTGGTGGTGACGCAAAACCCAAACGATCAAGACGGCGACGATTTCAATATCGGCATCTACCGCATGCAGGTAACCGGCAAAAATACGACACTTATGCGCTGGCTGAAACATCGGGGCGGCGCCCAGGCGCACGCGGCCCAAATATCCAAGACGGGCGCCGTATCGGCCGAGCCCCTGCCCGCCGCCGTGGTTATCGGCGCCGATCCGGCCACCATATTGGCTGCCGTCGCGCCGGTGCCGGACACCATGTCCGAATACCAATTCGCCGGCCTGCTGTCCGGCGAGCGGGTCCAGCTGACCCAATGCAAGACCGTCCCCATCAAAGTCCCGGCCGAGGCCGAGATCGTCATCGAAGGCCATGTGTCGCTGACCGAGACTGGCGACGAGGGGCCCTACGGCGATCACACCGGCTATTATAATTCGGTGGAGAAGTTCCCGGTATTCAAAGTGTCCGCCATCACCATGCGCAAAGACGCGATTTATTTGTCCACCTTCACCGGGCGGCCGCCGGACGAGCCGTCTGTGCTCGGCGCGGCGTTGAACGATGTGTTCGTGCCGCTTCTGATCCAGCAGTTCCCCGAGATTGTCGATTTCTGGCTGCCGCCGGAGGGTTGCTCCTACCGGGTGGCGGTGGTCTCGATCAAAAAGGCCTATCCCGGCCACGCCAAGCGCATCATGATGGCCATCTGGTCTTATTTGCGGCAATTCCTGTATACCAAAGTGGTGATCGTCGTCGATGACGATATCGATGTGCGCGATTGGACCGACGTGATCTGGGCCATATCGACGCGCATGGACCCGGTGCGCGATGTGACTTTGGTGGACGGCACGCCCATCGATTATCTGGATTTCGCGTCGCCGGAGCCCGGCCTCGGCGGCAAGATGGGGCTCGATGCCACCAACAAGATACCGCCCGAAACCAGCCGTGACTGGGGCGCTACGCTGACCATGAGCGATGATGTGATCGCCAAGGTGGATGAAATGTGGGACAAACTTGGCCTGCCGGGAAGCGGCCAAAACATCTGGAAGAAAGGCGAATAGCGTATGTCCGGGGAAATGCTGGAACGATTACAGGGCTTGCTCGCCCGCGCCAAAAAGGCCGGCGCCGATACAGGCGATGCGGTGCATGTGGAAAGCCGCTCGCTGTCCGTGGCGCAGCGGCTCGGCGCACCGGAAAAGCTGGAACGCTCGGAAAGCGCCGATGTGGGCCTCCGCGTCTTTGTCGGCAAAAAACAAGCCATTGTCTCGTCGTCGGACATCTCCGATGATGCCCTGGGTGAATTGGCGGAGCGCGCCGTCGCCATGGCCGCCGCGGTGCCCGAAGACCCCCATTGCGGCCTCGCCGATGCCGAGCAGCTGGCAACCGAATTCCCGACCCTCGATATGTGCGACGCGCACGAGCCGGATGCCGAAACGCTGATCGATTGGGCCAACCGGGCCGAAGACGCCGCCCGCGCCGTCGACGGCGTCACCAATTCCGAAGGCGCCGAGGCCGGCTGGGGCCAGGCGCGGGTGTCGGTGATCGCCTCCAACGGCTTTGCGCAAACTTACGCGGGCTCGCACTATTCGTTGAGCGCATCGGTTTTGGCCGGCACCGGCACCGGCATGGAGCGGGATTACGATTACACCGGCGCCGTCTATGGCGATGATCTGGAAAGCCCGGAAGAGATCGGGCGGAGCGCCGGGCAGCGCACGGTCAAGCGGCTCAATCCGAAGAAGGTGGCCTCAGGCACGGTGCCGGTGGTGTACGATCCAAGGGTATCCAGAAGCTTGGTCAATCATTTCGCCAATGCGGTCAACGGCGCCGCCATCGCCCGCGATACCAGCTTCCTCAAAGAATGCATGGGCGAGCAAATCTTTCCGGACAATATCAACATCATCGATGATCCCCACCGCCACCGGGGCCTGCGCTCGAAACCCTTCGACGGCGAGGGGCTGCCCAATGAGCGCCGGAGTATCATCGAGGACGGCGTGCTGACCACCTGGTTTCTGGATTTACGCTCGGCCCGGCAATTGGGTCTGGAGACAACCGGCCATGCATCAAGGGGCGCCGGCTCGCCGCCCTCGCCGTCGGCGACCAACCTCTATATGGACAACGGCTCGATCAGCCGGGATGACATGATCGGCGAAATAAAGTCGGGATTATATGTGACCGAGTTGATCGGCTTCGGGGTCAACGGCCTGACCGGCGATTACAGCCGCGGCGCGGCGGGCTTCTGGATCGAGGATGGCGAGTTGGCCTATCCGGTCTCCGAGGTTACCATCGCCGGCAATTTGAAGGACATGTTCCTGGGGCTGACCGCCGCCGATGATTTGAATTTACGCTACGGCGTCGATGCGCCGACGTTGCGGATTGAGGCGATGACTTTGGCGGGGACTTAAGAGCGGAGCCGGTGTGGGGACCTGCCCGACGAAGCCTGAGCGCAACGATGGCGAAGGCTGGTGGCCGGGCCCGGCCTTCGTAGCCGAAGTGGCTACTTCGGCGGAGTAGGCTCGGCCACGCGGGCGTCTGGTCCGGCAACGCGGGTAATTAAGCGGGTCGGCCACGCGGGCGTTAGGTCCGGCAACGCGGCTGGTTAAGTGGATTGGCGGCCACACGGGACTGAGAGAAGTGCGAGAAAAGAAGAAGAATTAACACAGAGACCACAGAGGTCACAGAGAAGGTATTATTTAGGAGCCCCGGCACCGGGGTTTATTCCCCAATTCACAATTCAAGACCTGACCCCTATGCTTGGCATGAGGCATTGCAACTCGGATAGTTATTCGGATCGGCGATCAGGCGGGAGACAATTATTATGTCTCCCTATTTCCTGAATTCTTGTCCTAGGGTCCAGACTCATTCAAATCCAGTAACAGATTAGGGCCGCGAGACACAGAGCGGCAAGGAAGTTGTTTGCATTTTTGTCGTACCGGGTGGCGAT
>CAUZTZ010000336.1:0-4832 GCA_963582805.1 Alphaproteobacteria bacterium | reverse complement strand
GTTCGCGCCTCCGTCGGTGTCGGGTTTGGTTGGGTTTCGCCGTTCGGCCCGGTTAATGTGGATTTCGGCGTTCCACTGTTGAAAGACAGCACCGATATCAAGGAAACCATCAGGTTGAACTTCGGAACAAGGTTTTAGTGCATGTTATACCATCGGATTGCGGTCCTGATTTCCACGCTATCCCTGGCGGCGCTGTTCCTGCCCGGCCCGGCCTATGCGCAGGAAAAACCGGTTCAGATCAAACTCGGCGTGCTCAATATTGTGCGTTTGACGCAAACGTCGCTGATGAGCAAAGACATCGCCCGTCAAATTGACAGCCGCCGGAAATTGTTCCGGGCCGAGATCAAAAGCGAAGAGCAGGCATTGCGCAAAGCCAACGAAGATTTGCAAAAGCAGCGGGTCATTCTGTCGCCAGCCGCGTTCGAGCAGGAGATCAAACTCTTCCGGCAAAAAGAACTGGCCCTGCAAAGAAAAGTGCAACAGCGAAACCAGGAGTTCAACCGGCTGCGGGTTTTTACCACCCGGGCGTTTGAGAAAGAATTGAACAAGGCGCTGGTCGCTGTGACCAAAAAGCACAATTTCACGTTGGTGTTTCGAAAGCGCGAAGTTCTGGTTACCGCCGCATTTTTGGATATTACGAAATTGGTATTGGCGCAGATCGACAAGAACTCGCCGAGCTTTGTAATTCCCGATGTCCTGCCCAAGCGCGTGAAATAATTTATGGCGGACGCCCGGTTTTATGATAGGGCGGGTCCCTTCAGTCTGGCCGACATGGCCGATGCGGCAGACGCCGAGATTGCCGGCGCGCCGCCTTCCATGGCCCAATTCACCGATGTGATGGCGCTCGCCGAAGCGCGGGCGGACACAATCAGTTTCATCGACAACCGGCGTTATGTGGACGCCTTTCGCAGCAGCGACGCCGGCGCCATTATTGTTGCGCCCGATCTTGTTGCGCTGGCGCCGGCCGCCGCCGCGTTGCTGGTTACCAAGGATCCCTATCGCGCCTATGCCAAGGTGGCCCGGATGTTTTATCCGGCGGCGCCGATAGCCGGGCGCAGCGGAGGCCAGCCGGGCGCCGCGCCCTCGGCCCAAATTGGCGAGGCGGTGACGCTGATGGCGGGCGCCGTCATCGGCGAGGATTGCGTTATCGGCGACGATTGCAGCATCGGCGAATATTCGGTGCTCGGCAAAGGCGTGCATTTGGGTAAGGGCTGCCGCATCGGTCCCAACTGCACGTTGATCTGCTGTACGCTGGGAGCGAACGTGGTTTTGCACGCCGGCGTGCGCATTGGCCAGGACGGCTTCGGCTTTGCGCCCGGTGCGCCGGCCCATGAAAAAGTGCCGCAACTTGGCGCGGTTATCATCGAAGACGACGTTGAATTGGGCGCCAATACCTGCATTGATCGGGGCACCGGGCCGGACACCATCATTGGCCCCGGAACGAAGATTGATAATCTCTGCCACATCGCACATAACGTTAAGCTGGGCCGCGGTTGTCTGGTGGCAGCCCAGGTGGGCATATCGGGCAGCGCCAGATTGGGTGATTTTGTGATGATTGGCGGCCAGGCCGGTATTGCCGGTCATTTGGTTATCGGCGACGGCGTCAAAATTGCCGGTAAAAGCGGGGTTACAAAGGATATACCGGCGGGCATGACGGTTGCCGGTTTTCCGGCGATCAAGGCGACCGAGCATTGGCGCAATTTGGCCGCGATCAAGCGGCTGCGCAAAGATTGACAAGGCATGGCAAGGAGGGGGTCTCGCTAATGGATACCAATCGGCCGCAAAAAGACATCAAGGAGCTGGATACCGCGCGCATAATGCAGCTATTGCCCCATCGCTATCCGTTTCTGCTGATCGACAAGGTCGTGGACATCGTTGCCGGGAAAAGCGCTGTCGGCATCAAAAACGTCACCATCAACGAGCCGTTTTTTCCCGGCCATTTTCCCGGCCATCCGGTTATGCCGGGCGTTCTGATTGTCGAAGCCATGGCGCAAACGGCGGCGGCCATGGTGGTTGTCTCGATGCAAGGAGACACCGAAGGAAAGCTGGTTTATTTCATGGCCATCGATAACGCGCGCTTTCGAAAACCGGTTGTGCCCGGCGACGTGCTCAACATCCAAGTGACCAAGAAACAGCAGCGGGGATCGGTCTGGAAATTTGAAGGTATCGCCCTGGTCGATGACGCCGTCGTCGCCGAAGCCAAAATCACCGCGATGATTGTCGATCCATGAGCCAGATACATGCCACCGCGATCATCGAAGACGGCGCCCAAATAGGGAGCGGCACTGTCATCGGCCCCTATTGCAGCGTCGGCTCCGACGTCACGTTGGGCGACGGCGTTGTATTGCATTCGCACGTGGTGGTGGCCGGGCGCACCAATGTCGGCAACAACACGCAAATATATCCGTTCGCCTCGATCGGCCATAATCCCCAGGATTTGAAATATGATGGCGAGCCGTCGGCCCTGGAGATCGGCGCCGATACGGTTATTCGCGAACATGTCACCATGAACCCGGGCACCAAAGGCGGCGGTATGCTCACCAAGATCGGCGCTGGATGTTTGTTCATGATCGGCGCCCATGTGGCCCATGATTGCCGCATCGGCGATAATGCGATCCTGGTCAACAACGCCACCCTCGGCGGCCATGTGGAGATCGGCGAATGGGCCATTATCGGCGGGCTGTCGGCGGTGCATCAGTTTGTGCGCATCGGCCGCCACGCCATGGTCGGCGGCATGTCGGGGGTCGAAAACGATGTCATCCCCTACGGCTCGGTGTTCGGCAACCGGGCCCACCTGTCGGGCCTGAACCTGGTTGGTCTCAAGCGGCGCGGCTTTTCCAGGGACGATATTCACGATTTGCGCCGCGCCTACCGCTTGATCTTCGCCCCCGAAGGCACCCTGCAGGAACGGCTCGCCGACGTATCGGAGTTGTTCAGCGGCGTCGAGCCGGTGATGGAAATTGTCGAATTCACCGGCGCCGATTCGTCGCGCTCCATTTGCCAGCCGCTGCTTGAGGATGCTGCCTAAGCTCGGAATATTGGCGGGTGGCGGCGATTTGCCGCGGCGCCTGATTGCCCTATGCCGGAATACCGGGCGGGACTATTTCGTCGTCGCCTTCACCGATCAGGCCGATGCCGATCTGGTCCCGGGTGCACCCCACGAATGGATCGCGCTTGGCTCCGGCGGCCAGACCGTGGCGGCGCTGCACCGGGAAAACGTGGCCGAAGTGGTCATGGCCGGGCGCATCAAGCGGCCCAAGCTCGGACAATTGAAATTGGATGCCTATGGGGCCAAATTGATGGCCCGCATCGGCTATCGCATGCTCGGCGACAACAGTCTTTTGACCGCCTTGGCCGGCGCGCTGGAAAATGAAGGTTTCGCGGTCAAGGGGGCGGACGATCTGCTGGCCGGTTTGCTGGCCCCGGAAGGCGTCATGGGCAACATTGCGCCGGGTGCATCGGATTTGCGCGATATCGGCGTCGGCGTCGATGCCGCCCGTCAATTGGGCGCCCGCGATATCGGCCAGGGCGTCATCGTCCGCCACGAGCGCGTTGTCGAGCGCGAGGCCGCAGACGGCACCGACGCCATGCTCGCCCGGCTCGCCGCCCAGGGCCTTGAAAAGGGCGGTGTCCTCGTCAAAATGAAAAAGCCGGACCAGGACCGGCGCATCGATTTGCCGGCCATCGGCGCGGCCACCGTGGAAAACGCCGCCCGCGCCGGCCTTGCCGGAATCGCCGTCGAGGCTGGCGCAACCTTGGTGCTGGGACTGGACGCTTTGGTCGAAAAGGCCGATGGGTTGGATTTATTCGTGATCGGAGTGCGGCCAGGTGAGCAGTCCTGACAGCGGCCAGACACGGCTGGTGTATCTGATCGCCGGCGAGCCATCCGGCGACCGGCTCGGTGCGCGTCTGATGGCGGCGCTCAAGGCGCAGGCCGGCGGCGACATCACGTTTCGCGGTATTGGCGGCGCCCATATGGGCACCGAGGGCCTCGAAAGCCGCTTTCCCATCGCCGAATTGAGCGTCATGGGCCTCGCCGAGGTTCTGCCCAGATTGGCGGGTCTGCTGCGCCGTATACGCGAGACCTGCGCGGATATTCGGGGCGCGCGTCCCGATGTGCTGGTAACCATCGATGCGCCCGATTTTGGCCTCCGTGTCGCCAAGCGATTGGCCGGGCAGGGCATCCCCCTGGTGCATTACGTGGCGCCGTCGGTCTGGGCCTGGAAACCCGGGCGCGCCAAAAAGATGGCCGCCTATCTGGATCACGTCATGACCCTTTTGCCGTTTGAGCCGCCTTTTTTCACCCGGCACGGCCTGGCGGCCACCTTTACCGGACATCCGGTTCTGGAAGGCGGCGCCGGCGCCGGCGACGGCAAGGGCTTTCGGGCGCGCCACCAAATCGCCGCGGACGCGGCGCTATTGTGCCTATTGCCGGGCTCGCGCAGCGGCGAGGTGCGCCGCCTGATGCCGATATTCAAAGAGGTGATGGCAAGACTACGCCCCGATCATCCAGGTCTCGTTTCGGTGATGCCGGCGGTTGATCATGTGGCCGGCTATTTGCGCTCCGAAATCGCCCACTGGCCGGCGCCGCCGCTGATCGTTACCGGCGAGGCCGATAAGTTCGATGCCTTCGCGGCTTCGGGCGCCGCGTTGGCGGCATCGGGCACGGTCGGCCTGGAACTGGCCGCCGCCGGGGTTCCCCATGTGGTTGCCTACCGCTTCAACTGGCTCACCAACAAATTGGCGCATGTGCTGGTCAAGGGCGATTATGTGCACTTGGTCAATGTGGCCCTCGGAGAAGAGGCGGTACCGGAATTTATACTGGAAAACTG
>CAUZTZ010000335.1:0-4833 GCA_963582805.1 Alphaproteobacteria bacterium | reverse complement strand
GGATAACGCCTGAGTGAGTAATCTTTGCATATGGAGAGACTTTCGTTGATCTGAGAATCTCAAAATATGAATCACTTCAGGTGTTTATCCCGTTAAGTCGGGTACTGTGGTCAGCTACCGATCATTTTCGGTCTCATAGTTATCGGTGGGTTCTATACCTATGATTTGATTATCATGCACCTGTTCACAAATTTCATGGACCGGGCCGATGCCATGACGTTGATGACCGACCTCCATCTCAACCAAAGTTGGATCGTCAAGCTGCTCGGCACGGTAATGATCGTGCTCGGGTTTCTGTTGTTGGGAAGGAGAATGTTAAAGATCATCGTAAAACTGGGCTCGGCCGAGGCGCGGTTAAAATTCTCCAATACCGAACTGGCTAAGACGGTCGATGAGCGCACCGCCGAGCTGCAACAGGAGATTGCCGAGCGGAAATTGGCCGAGGCCCGCCTGGCCGCCAAAACCGTGGCTCTCGATGCGGCCCAAAGCATTACCGATATCGGAAGCTGGGAATGGGATCTCGGCACAAATACACTAACCTGGTCTGATAATTACTATCGAAATCTTGGCTTTGAGGTGGGCGCCGTTGAGCCGACCTACGAGAATTTTCTTAAACGAGTTCATGCCGATGACCGGGAAAAACTGATCTATTATGCGTCTTCGGAAAGCCGGAGAAAGCAGCCCCATCACACCGACGCGTTTCGGATTGTGCGCCCCGACGGCTCGTTACGGTGGCTGGAGATGCGCCGCCGGATCGAGTTTGACGGCGACGGAAATGAAATATTGTCCGGCGGCACGCTGCAAGACATCACCAAGCAAATGCAGACCGAACAGCAACGCATCCAGGTGCTGACGAATTTGGCCGATGGAGCGATCACCATCAACGCCTTGGGGCTGATAGAATATGTTAATCCAATGGCCGAACGGATGTTTGGCTATTCGTCTGATGAGATGATCGGGAGCAACGTCGCCATGCTGATGCCGGAACCGGATCAATCCAGCCATGACGAATACCTAGCAAAATATCTGCAAACCGGGACCGCAAATATCATTGGGATCGGACGTTTGGTAATTGCCAAGCGCCGGGATGGGTCCATATTTCCCGCCGATCTGAATATCAGCGAGACAACTGCGGAAGGGAAGACAACCTATTTTGGGACCGTGCGCGACATGACGGAACGGGTTGAAACGGAAAAGGAACTGGTCCGGGCCAAATTGGACGCCGAAACCTCGAACCTGGTTAAGTCCGAGTTCCTTGCCAATATGAGCCATGAATTGCGCACGCCATTGAACGCGATCCTCGGTTTTTCCGATGCCCTCAAAGCCAGTGTGTTCGGCGAACTGGCCAACGACAAACAAAAAGAATATGTCGAAAACATCCATGAATCGGGCGGTCATTTGTTAGACCTTATCACCGATATTCTGGATGTATCGGTTATCGAAGCGGGCAATCTCGATCTGCATGAAGAGCGGGTGCTTGTGTCCGATATCGCAGAATCGTCGATCCGCCTGGTCCAGCCGAACGCCGATCAAGGGAATGTTCGCCTGGTAAATATGATGCGCGGCGAAGATCAGTTTATCTATGTTGACGAACGCCGGGTGAAGCAAATTCTCGTCAACCTGTTGTCAAATGCCATCAAATTTACCCCCGATAACGGCGAGGTAATCCTCGGCGCGCATTGCCGCCAAGATGGATGCTTAGCCCTGTCGGTGACCGATACGGGTATTGGCATGGATGCAAATGGTTTGGCCACGGCGATGGAGAAGTTCGGTCAAATCGAAAACGAACTTATGCCGATCCAGAAGGGCACCGGACTTGGATTGCCATTGTCGAAAAACCTGATCGCAGCCCATGGCGGCGAAATCGAGATCGAAAGTGAGCCTGGCCGCGGCACGACCGTAACCATTTGCTTTCCCGAAGATCGCGTAATTCCATAGAGGCCTAATCGATGCCGTCCACGGCCACTAGGATGGTGTTGGCGGTACGGTGGCGCAGCGCTTTCAATTCCGCGTATTCGGGATCGCCGCAAAAATCATGGATGGCCTGGCGGTCAGGAAATCGAAAGAACACCAATCGGTGCGGCTGCCAATCGCCCTCGATCACATCGAACGCGCCGCCGCGCACGATGTATTCGCCGCCATGTTTGGCAATCAGCGCCGGCACGCCCGACTGGTACTCCTTAAATTTATCCAGATCATGCACGTCCAGGTCAACCAGCATATACGCCGTCATGGTATCCTCCTTGGGTTTAGTCGAAGATGCTTATTCCTGTATTTCCCGTTTTGCCAATGGCCGTCCGCCGTGCCCAAATCCAAAACAGCAGCCCAAGTATCGCGCCTCCCAGCAAGGATGGGACGAGCCCGGCAATATCCGCCAGCAGCCCGACGATGAACGCGCCGAGCGCCGGGATGGCCCGGACGGTCAGCGCATAAAGGCTCATAACCCGCGCCCGCATGTGATCTTCAACCGCGCTTTGGATCATTGTCTGGTTGCTGATCATCACGGCGGCGGAACAAAATCCGTAAGCGCCGAGAACGGCGATCCCGATTGCCAGGCCGCCTGTGTTGAGGAAAATTATCAAAATGACGCCCGAGATCACAAAATTCAGCAGCATAATGCGGGCCAATCCTTGCGTCTTTCCCCTCCGGGCCAGCCATAACGAGGCGATCATGGCGCCCACGCCGGTCGCCGACAACAGCCAGGCGAGGGTGCCGGCATCCGATTTCAACACGCTCCCCACGTAGGCCGGCATCAGCTCGATAATCGGGCGCAACAGAATTCCCAGTGCGACGGCGCTGATGAGAAGCAATCGGATCGGCGCCGCGGACCACGCATAGCGAAGCCCGGCGATAATATCGTGGATAATTCCGGAAGTTGCGAATTTGGCGTCGCCGCTTTCGTCGATGTCGATCAGCAGCAACGCGACCAGGAAGCCGCTATAGCTCAATGCTTTGAAGGCAAAGGCCATGCCGCCGCCCGCCCAGAGGATCAATATTCCCGCCAGCGCCGGGCCAACGAAACGCGCCGCCTGGGATACGGAAGATTGAAAGGCGATAGCGGCAGACAAATCGGCCCTTGGCACCAGTTTCGGCATGATCGCGAAATGGGCCGGAAAGACGATGCCGTTCAGCACACCGATTACGAAGGCGAAACCCATCAAAATCTCGACCGTCAGCCAATTGCCGAAGGTAATGACCGCCAGCACCGCCATCACCAGCGCGGCGGCAAGCTGGGCCCAGAACATGGCCCACTTGGCGCTGGTCCGGTCGATAATCACGCCCGCGAACGGTCCGATAAACACGTTCGGTATGGTTTCCGCGAGCACGATCGTGCCGACCCATGCGGCGGAATGGGTCAGCTCCCAGGTGACCCAGCCCAAGGCCGCAAAAAAGACGAACGAGCCGGTCAGGCCGAGGCTCATGCCGATGCAATAATAGACGAAATTTCGCGACCTGAGGGCCCTGCCAATCCCGCCCAATGCACCTGCAAACATATCCAAGTCCGCGATTATTC
This sequence comes from Alphaproteobacteria bacterium, assembly GCA_963582805.1. Lineage (GTDB taxonomy): Bacteria > Pseudomonadota > Alphaproteobacteria > Rhodospirillales > UBA2165. The sequence continues at coordinate 1,319 of CAUZTZ010000335.1, read as the reverse complement.
AAAACTCTGTGGCGGAATATCATTAGACATGGATCGCGGCAACCTGATTGAAGGGCCATGATCGTTGCGAAAATGGGGCAAATTTGCCGGTGTTCTGATGGGGCGGAGCACCGCATCTGCGGAATTGGGGGAGACTATGAAGGATCCGAGCGCGCTCGACCGCAATGCCGGCTCAGGCGCTGCTTTGCTCGGCGTCGATCAGCCGGGTCATGATGTTGCGGGCGGCGGCGAGGCCGCCATCGGCTTCGATGCGAACCGTACCCAGACCGTCACCGATGCGCATTTGCTGGGCCTCGATAATCATCAAATCTTCGCCAAACGCTTGCACCGATTGATCGTAGATCACTTGCTCGGCTTCGACGCTCACGGCGGCGCCGTCATGGGCCGAGGTCCAGAAATAATGGGTGCCGGTCGCGGTCTCAGGGGTCACCGCATGCAAGGTGTGGCGGTCGAGGATGACGCCGTTCCGGTTGCCGCCGCGCACGCCGGTGCCGGCCTCGGCGACGCCCACCTCAAGCCAGATAAAGCCGGGCGGCGTGAAGGTCACGATCTGCCAGCGGTCCACTTTGCCGGTCTTGCCGGTGGCTTTGATATGCGCCGGCGCCGGTTCGATATTTTCCATCCAGCGGGTGATGCGCACCGACGCGCCATCGGTCTCCACCTCGGTCTCGGCGCCCTCGACCACGCCGGCGGCGCCGATGGTTGTGCGGTGAGCGAAGGTGATGTGGGACACATCGGTCAGGTTGTCGATCAGAAGGCGGTAATCGAAGGCGCCGTGGAACTGGGCATGCAGGGTGCGCCAGCCGGGCTTGTCGATAATCGGAAAATCGTAGGGCGTCTGGGCGGCGGCCAAATCCGCATCGCCCATCCAGATGAAAATAAACCCCTGGCGTTCGCGAACCGGATAGGCGCGCACCCGGGCCTCGTTCGGTATGCGCGTTTGGCCGGGAACGCATACGCAGGCGCCGGTGTGATCAAATTGCAGCCCATGGTAATTGCATTCGATGGCATCGCCCACCACCCGGCCCTGGGACAAGGCCGCTTGGCGGTGCGCACAACGATCTTCAAGGGCCGTAACCTGGCCATCGGCGCGCCGGTAGAACACCACTTTTTCGCCAAGCAGAGTACGCCCGAGGGGCTCGGCCCCCAATTCCTCGGCGAAGGCCGCCAGGTACCATTGATTTTTGAGGAACGTCACTCGGCGGCGGCCCGTTCACTGCGCGCGCCCAGAACCGCCGCGGCTTCCGCTTCCACCGCCGTTCCTTTAAAAAACGCCGGGTTGCCTTCGCCGAACAAGCGCACCGCGTGTTCGAACGTAA
>CAUZTZ010000334.1:0-4837 GCA_963582805.1 Alphaproteobacteria bacterium | reverse complement strand
CCCGGCCGCGGTGCTCTATTTCCTGGCCATACCCGATGCGGCGCGGGTGCAGCGGGCCAATATCATCATCGTCATGGGCTTCACCGGCATGGCCGTGCTGGTATCGCTGATCGTCGCCGGCGTTGTGACGGCGACTGTCTTTATCAATATCGGCGTCCTCGCGATCCCATCCTTCGCCGCCGTCTGGCTGGGCGCGCGCCTGTTTACGGTGTTACCGGTGCGCCTCTTCCGGCTGATTGTGCTTTGGTTCCTGGTGGCGGTCAGTATCGCGATCCTGGTGGCCTAGCGCGGCTTGAAGCGGTCGAAGACGCGGCCGAAGCGCCAGCCGTAGAATTCCACCCGCTCGAACAAGCCGCCGGTATGGAACGGCTCGCCGTCCCAAAACGCCTTGGCGGCGGCCAGGTCGGGCACATCAATAAGCATCAGGCTGCCGATCTGCTGGCCGCCGTCTTCGCTCAACAATGGTCCGCGTGTCATATAAAGATGTTCGACGCTGGCCTGATAGGCCTCGTGCTCGGCGCGCAAATCATCGCGCAATTGATCGCTGCCGGGTTTGTCGATGGCGTGGATCAGGAACTGGGCGTTACCTTCGGCGCGCGGGCAGTCGCGCCAGCTATAGGGAACGCTGGCCGACCAGGGGTGAATTTCGGCGCCGTATTGCAGCCCGCCGGTAACGTAAGGCTCGTCCGCCACATGGGCTTCGGCGTCGGCCCGGTCCTTTAGATCGATCAGCCGGTGGCTGCCGAGCTCCTTGGTGCGGTCGTCGGTCAGGATCGGCCCGGCGAACAGGGTGCGGTCTTCGAAGCTGTCCAGATAGGCCAGATGTTCGTCCCGGTTGGCATCGCGAAGCGCGCCGCCGGGATCGTCTCGGTCGAACAGTTTTACGGCAAAAAGCATGTCTAATTCCGATTTGATTGTGATGGCGTAATATACCAGCTATCCATAATGGCAGAATTGTCATAGGGAAATCCATGTCCGAAATCATGTTGCTGGCGGCCACCGTTTTGATGCTTCGCGACACCGAAGCGGGCCCGGAAGTCTTTATGATCAAGCGCCACCAGGAAATGGGATTTGCCGCCGGCGCGCTGGTCTTCCCGGGCGGCCGCCTGGACGAAGCCGATGGCGATGAACGCCGCATCCAATTGTGCGCCGGCGGCGAAACTTTGCGCGCCGCCGAGCGCGCCATGCGGGTCTGCGCGATCCGCGAAACCTTCGAAGAGTCGGGCGTCTTGCTGGCCCATGTTGGCGATGCGCCGGACCTGGTGTCGGGGGAGCGGGCGCGAGACCTGCAGCAGCGCTACCGGGACAATTTGAACGCCGGCGAGACCAGCATCTGGGAGATGGCGGCGGCAGAAAACCTGAAATTGGCCTGTGCAAGTCTGACCCCCTTCGCCCATTGGATCACACCGGCCGGGCGGCCCCGGCGCTATGACACCATGTTCTATCTTATCGCCGCGCCCAAAACCCAAGCGGCGTCCCACGATACGGGCGAATCTGTCGCCTCCACCTGGACGACGCCGGCCGCGGCGATTGCCGATGCCGACGCCGGCGTTTGGGAGGTGGTGTTCGTGACCCGCTGCAACCTGACGCGGCTGGCCGAGAACGCCGCTTCGGTGGCCGCGGCGATAGCCAACGCGGCGGCCACCAAGATCGTTCCGCTGACCCCCAAAATCACACGCGATGGTGATGGCGGAACGACGTTTTCCATACCGGCGAATATGGGCTATAGCCTCACCGAATTTGTCCAAGGTAAAATCCTCATCTAAATCGATCCTAAGGAATTGCTTGCATGAGCGAAAAGAAAGCCGCCACCAAAACCAAGACCGATATTGCCAAGCCGGCCAGCGATAGTTCCACGTCCTCCGGCAGCGATAGTTCCACGTCCTCCGGCAGCGATAGTTCCACGTCCTCCGGCAGCGATAGTTCCACGTCCTCCGGCAGCGATAGTTCCACGTCCTCCTCCAGCGATAGTGGCGCTAGCGCCAGCAAAAGCAGCGCCAGCCAAAACAAGTCCGCCTCGGCCCTTTCGACCAGTCATTTCTCGTCGGTCCGTTCCGACGAATACCGGGCCGGCTGGCAAGACATATTCGGCGGCGAAAATTCCAAGTCCCGAAAAAAAGCCAGCGCCGCAAAGCCCTTACCGAACGGCCCGGTCCGGATCGTGCTCGGCAACGAAGATTTGCCGGCGTCATTGTTACGGGAGCTGGAAGCGGTGTTGCGCAAAAAAGCCAAGAAGGACAAGGTCAAGCTCGGCAGAAAATCCAAATCCCAGCAATTACACTGGCGCCTGACCGGCGAAATATCGGGCTAGATTAAGCCGCCAGGAAACGCGGCATGATCTAGCCCGGTATCTGGTCGGGCCTGGCATCGAAAAAATATTGTATGCCGAATTCCAAGTTACCCCCCTTTACGTCTTGTTCCGGAATTTAATTGTGCCCAAGCCCCGCCGCAAGGCGCATAGGTCCAACCCGGTTGGAGATGAAAGAATTACCTTTTTAACGGGTATAAATTTAAAACTTCGTGCGACATGTTTTGGAAAATTGACCATACCGGTTCATGAGCTTTCCTTACGGTTTATAACGGAACCTTACGGTTTTTTTCGCGATTCAGAGCTGTTATCGGCCACCAAACAGCGCTCATCGCCGCCCAGCTTGCGGGTTGTGTTTTGATGCGTCCAATTGTCGAATGGGCAAGAGCCGAAGGTATATATAGTAGGCACGGAAATAATTGCAAGTTGAGGCTAAGCGGGCCTCGCAACACCCCCTAACCGATTGCCAAAGGAGCAACATTCCATAGAATAGGCGTCCGCCCGATGAGCCAAATGAGGACTAAAGGATGATACCGGACTACGAAGTGGTGAGCCCGATTGGCGACGCAGGCGACGCTTCGCTAAGCAAAAATGAAACCGTCGGCGCAAAGCCGCTGGATGACTTGGCCGGCAAGAAGCTCGGTCTGGTCTGGACGGTATTCGCCAACGGCGACACGGCGTTACACGCATTTCGCCAACATCTCGGCGCGCTTTATCCCGATCTGGAGTTCGTCGAGATGGCGCCCGGGAAGGGCCTGAACTGGGGCGACCATCCCGACGCGAGTATTGCGGACCTGGCCCGCGAGCATGGCATAGACGCAGCGATCATCGCGGCGGGTTGTTGAGGCACCTGCGCGCCCGCCGTGTCGCGGGCGACAACCTGGCTCGAAGAGGCCGGCATTCCGTCGGTCGCCGTGGTCTGCGAGGGCTTCCAAAAATCGGCCGGCCTAGTGGCGCGCGCAGGCGGTCTTACCGCCATGCGATTGCTGGAATACCCATTGCCGAACATCGGCGCCCAGACCCGCGATGAGATTACCGAGACGTCGCGGCCCTTGGTCGATGAACTCGTCTCGCTGCTGACCCATTCCCCAAGCGGCGCGGCGGAGACCAGCAAGGCGGCGCCAGCCGGGCCACGGGCCACGGTTTTCAAAGGAACCATGGAACAAGTAAACCGGCATTTCCAGGAGAACGTCTGGTCCGACGGGCTGCCGATCATTCCGCCCACCCTGGCCGCCGTCGATGCATTTTTGGGCTTCACCGACCGATCGCCAAGCGAGGTGATCGGCCTTCTGCCGCCGACGCGTCTGCCCGCAACGGTCTGGAAGGTTGCCGTGAATGGGGTGATGGCCGGCTGCCGTCCCGAATATATGCCGGTGCTGCTTGCCATTGCCGAGGCGGCCGCCGATCCGGCGTTCGGCATCGAAAATGTCGGCAGCACCGCCGGCATCACACCGCTCATCATCCTCAACGGCCCGATCGCCAAACAGCTGGGTTTCAACTCCGGGCAGGGCGTCCTCAGGCCCGAGGCGCCGGCCAATATCACCGTCAGCCGGTTCCTCCGGCTGCTCATGGTGAATGTCGCGGGCTACCGCATCGGCGAGGCGGATATGGCCACCTTCGGGCGCAACTACTATCCCGTCCTGGCCGAAGCGGAAGCGGACAGCCCCTGGCCGCCCTTAAGCGTTGATCGCGGCTTTGCAGACGGCGCTAACGTGGTTACCATCATGGGCGTGGATTCCATCGCCCATAGCTTCCTCACTCAGGATCCCGCCGAAAACCACCTCCGCGTCATCGCCCGCGAGATTGCCCGCGAGCTCGGCGGCAACCTGCTGGTCGCCATGGAGCGTTTTGGCGGGCGGATTGCGCCGGTACTTGGCCTGACGCCGCTGGTATCGGGAATGCTTTCGAAGGAAGGCTATTCCAAGGGTGATGTAAAACAGTGGATTTATGAGCACGCGCTCATCCCCGCGAAGCAGTTCGACGAGCAGCTCGCCCGCATCAGTGAAGGCTACGATCTCGGCAAGTCGGTTGCGAGAGGGGCGTTGGCGCCACGTTTCGCCTTGAGCGACGATCCCGAACGCCTGGTGCCGGTATTGCATGACGCCGATGAGTTGCAGATCGTTGTCTGCGGCGCTCCCAACCGCAACCGCAGTTTCATCGCCGGGCAGTTCGGGAATTACGGCGGCGCCGTATCGAAGGAAGTCCGCTTGCCGGGCTAAAGCGGACGTTTCTTTGGCGACTGAATTGCGCTACGATTTCCCAGTTCTAGAACGTATCCGGGAATAACCGGTCATTGGCAAATTGTGGACGAAGTCCCCGGACGATTGCGGGCTGACCCGGAAATGGAACCACGCATGGGTAAACCGATAATTGGTTTTCTTAGGCTCCTCGGCGGTTCGGCTAGGGACCTCGCTCCAATCATCATTGTCATCGCGTTTTTCCAAATCATTGTTCTGCAGCAGCCGTTCCCCGACATCGGCGGGGTCCTCGTCGGCTTGGCCTGTGTTGTCTTCGGCTTGGCGTTGTTCG
>CAUZTZ010000333.1:0-4852 GCA_963582805.1 Alphaproteobacteria bacterium | reverse complement strand
CATTGGTTGGAATACCTAGCGGGCTTTTGAAAATTCATCAAGGCAGTTCGGTGGCGTAGTCTCCGACCGGCGGGGTGGCCTTGATCAGCCCTTGTTTTTTTAAGAAAGCGGCAAACCGCTTGTAACGCCCCTTGTCGAGGGCAGCGGGGCGAAGCGCGAATCGCGGCAACGTGTCGCGCCAGGCGCGCCTATTCAGCTCGTCATTCAATTTTTTGTGCGCGCCGATAAAAATCTTCCAGCTTTCATCGGGATGATTGACCAGAAACTGCACGCTGTCTTCGAGGGCGCGCAAGAATGCGCTATAGCGCTTGTCGCCGAGTTTGGCTTTGTTGGCGACAATGATCAATTCGTCATAGGAGGGAACGCCTTCCTCTTCGGGAAAGAAGGCACGCCCGGGCCGATTGACGATATCCATCTGGTTCAGCTCGAAATTGCGAAAGGCGCCGATCACTGCATCCACCTTGCCCGTGATGAGGGCCGGCGAAAGGGAAAAATTTACATTGATCAGAGTGATGTCCTTCAAGCTCAGGCCGTGCCGCGACAGCATCGCCGACAGTAACGCGTCTTCGAACCCGCCGACCGAGAAGCCGACCTTTTTGCCTTTCAGATCGGCAATGGATTTGATCGGGCCGGACGCCAGAACCACCAGCGAGTTCAGCGGCGTCGAAACCAGCGTGCCGATGCGCACCAGGGGCAGGCCTTCGGCCACCTGCACATGCAATTGCGGCTGATAGGAAACCGCTAGATCGGCCTTGCCGGCGGCGACCAGCTTGGGCGGCAGGTTGGGATCGGCGGGCGCCACCAATTCGACGTCGAGGCCGTGGTTTTTGAAGAACCCTTTTTCCTTGGCGATGATCAGCGGCGCGTGATCGGGATTGACGAACCAATCCAGTAATACAGTCAGTTTTTCCGCTGCCGATACCGGGCTTGCAATGATGAGAAACGGGGCGGCGAACAGGGCGGCGATGAGATATTTGGAAAGTTTCATTTTATTTTCTCCGGTTGGTCAGTCGTTGCTTGGATGGGATTCCGGTTGCCAGCTCAGCAGACGGCGTAGACCGGCATCGACGATGAAATAAATGGTGACGGCGATGATCGCCAAAATGAACAGGGACGCGAACATCACATCGATCTGCATGCGGCCGTTGGCATGCAGCATCAAAAAGCCGAGCCCCTGGCTGGAGCCGACCCATTCGCCGACGATGGCGCCGATGGGTGCAACAGCGGTGGCGACGCGAAGCCCGGACGCAAAAGCCGGCAAGGCGGCGGGCAAGCGGATTTGGCGTAATATCGCCCAGCGCGATGCATTCATGGTCCGGGCCAGATCCATATAGCCCGGCTCGGTCCGCCGGAGGCCGTCGAAAAAAGCGGCGGTCACCGGGAAATAGATGATCAGCGTTGCCATCGCCACCTTGGAGATGATGCCGTAGCCCAGCCACAAAACCAGGATCGGCGCCAGGGCGAACACGGGGATCGCCTGTGAGATCACCAGCACCGGAAACAGCCAGCGGCGCGCCGGCGCGAAATAGGCCATGGTCAAGGCACTGACCGAGCCAAGGATGGCGCCGATGATGAGGCCCATCAAAATCTCGGCCAGGGTCACACCGGCATGGGGAAGGATGATGTCGATTTGATCGGCGAGGGCGCCACCGACCCGGAACGGTGAGGGCAGGATAAATGGCGGCGCGCCACTCACCCAGACAATTACCTGCCAGATAAGAAGCAACCCGGCGAATATGATGAGCGGGCGCAGCATGATCATGGCAGCGCCGCCTCGGCATCGGACAGCCGTTGCAGAAGATCGGCCTGGCCTTGCAGGACCGCCTGATCATGCAGATCGCGAACCGGATTGCCGGAGAGTTGCATGGCGCTTTCCAGCTGTGCCGGGCGCCCGGCCAGCACATAGATTTGGTGGCTGAGGCGCAACGCCTCCATCGGATCGTGGGTGACCAGCAGAATTGTTTTTCCGCTCAGCAGGCGGGCGCTAAGCTCCTGCAATTTGATTCGGGTGATGGAATCGAGGGCCGAAAAGGGCTCATCCATCAGCACCACGGGCCGGTCTTCCAGCAAAGTTCTGGCGAGGGCGGCGCGCTGTCGCATACCGCCGGACAGCATCGCCGGAATATCGGCCGCGTTGGCTTCCAACCCGACCGCGCTCAACAGCGCCATGGCCCGCGCCCGCGTATCGCCGGTGACTTCGCCGCGAAGCCGGGCGCCGAGCATGACGTTGGCGAGTATGGATAACCACGGCAGCAGCAAATCCTGCTGCGCCATATAAGCGGCGCGCCCGGCCAGGGGCTGTCCATCGGCGCAGTGCAGTTGCACTTCGGAGCGGCCCGGCTCCAACCCGGCAATCAGGCGTAACAAAGTGGTTTTGCCGACGCCGCTGGTCCCCAGCAGGCTGGTCCATTGACCGGCCGGCAGGGTAAGTGCAAGCCGTTCGAACAGGTTCCAGCCGCCGAATGACACATCGGCGGCGCTGACCTGGACTTCAATCGGTGGTGAGGGTTTTTTCTCTGGCATCCCCACTGGTCCCTACGCCGGTTCTAACCGGATCAGGTTCGAGGGGTCGTTTCCCAATTGAAACCTCTCAGCCCGCTAAGGCTCCCCCCAGTGCAGCCCTAACTATGCCCGTAGCCGGGCTCAGCGGCAATCACAAATATTGTAATAGAATTGTCTGTCAGGGCCGCTCGGCGCCGGCATAGAGCATGCGTTCCCGTTCGGCCCGCCAAAGATCCGCATAGCCGCAATCCTTATAGTCTTCGAAATAGGGCCCGCCGGTGGTGAAATGCAGGTTCGATAATTCTTCGGGCGGCGCCTCCGGATCGTAATCGACCAGATGGTTCCAGCGGTGCGGTATCTCGCCGATCAAATCATCATCGCCAAGCCAATGGAACCGGTGCAGCTCCAGGCCAGACGCCGTGTTGACATAATCCGGCGTCAGCTTGGCGCATTTGGCGGCGTTGAACAGCATGACGCTGGACCAGTTCTTTTTTTCGTAGGTGGTCTGCGGCTGATCGAGGAACTTGGTGTCTTCGGGCGGCTTGTGGTCGTGTTTGACGCATTGCACCGCAAACCTCTCGTCGCGCAGCTTCCACAGATTGGCCATATCGTCGAGCACCAGCATGTCGCAATCCATAAACAAGGCCCAGCCTCCGAAATCACACAAATAGGGAGTCAGGAACCTGGAAAAAGAAAAGTCGGTGGATTGCAGATTGTGCCTTTCCCGCCACATCAAGGGACCCAGTTGTGCCAGCGACAGGGGCGTGATCGATACGGGCTGACTGGCGCGGGCATTGATGGAATGGCAAAGGACGTGATAGGCCACCGCTTCGCGCGGATCGTAACCAATGAATATTCTAATGGTATCGGCCAATTGTCAGGCCCTTCCGCGTGGTCAAATTACTGTTCCGAGTTGGTAAATGATTCCTTTTGCCAAAACAAGCGAGAGCCGAGTTCGAATTTTCTGGCATTCGGCGGTCGTTTTTCCATAATGGAAGCATGATTATAAATCGGAACCGCCGCGCCCTATTGGCTGCCTTTCTGGGCGCCTGGATATTGCCGTCCTTGGCGGGCGCGCAAAACGCGGTCAATTTCCCAAAAAGCCAACTGGCCATCGATACCAACGCCGGCAGGAGAAATTTCAACGTGGAGCTGGCCATTTCCGATGCGCAGCAGTCGCGCGGCCTGATGTTTCGCGAGGCCCTGGCGGCGGACGCCGGCATGCTGTTCGATTACCGATTTCCGCAACGCATTACCATGTGGATGCGCAACACGTTAATCCCCCTCGACATGATTTTCATTGGCGCCGATGGCCGCGTCCTCAATGTTGCCGAGCGCACCATTCCCCATTCCAAAGCGATCATCGCCTCCAAGGGGTGGGCGCGCGCCGTCCTCGAGGTTAACGGCGGCACCGCGTCGCGCCTCGGCATCAAGGCCGGCGCCAAAGTCTATCACCGGGTATTCGGCACCGGGCCTTAAGGGCGCTTCCAGCAAATTGTCATGCCGTCGTTGAGCGGCAGCATCGAGATACTAACCCGTTCATCGCCGTGCAGTTTCCGGTTGAGGGCGCGGAGCGCGAGCGTGGATTTTTCGGTGCGGGTTTCATCCAGCACCTTGCCGCCCCAAAACACGTTATCGAAGGCAATCAATCCGCCGGCTGGCAGGAGTTGCAGCACTTGCTCATAATAGGTGCCGTAGTCTTTTTTGTTGGCGTCGATGAAGGCCATATCAAATATTTCGCCTGCATCGATCATCGCGGCGAGGCTGTCCAAGGCGGCGCCGTAGCGCACTTCGATCAGCCCATCGACGCCAGCCTGCCTCCAAAACGGCACGCCGATATTCACATAATCTTCAACCATATCGCAGGTCACCAGCTTGCCTCCGTCCGGCAGCGCCGCGGCCATGGCCAGGGTTGAATAGCCGGTAAAGGTTCCCACTTCCAGAACCCGCCGGGCGCCGGTGATCTGCACCAGAAGGGCCAGAAACTGGGCCTGTTCCGGCGCCGCTTCCCAGCCCGATTCGGGGATCGCGTCGGTGGCTTCGCGGAGGCCGCGCAAGGCTTCCGTCTCGCGCAACGAATTGCTGCGTAGATATTCCAGGATTTCCCGGCTAACCGGTTGCATGGCGCCGGCCATGGCGCTCCTCCGCTGATTGGTAGTGAAGCCGGGCCAAACGATAGTCGCCGACTAGGGCGTTTACAACCGGCCCCTGTTCCTCTTGTATGCGGCCAATGGAGGGACTGTTATGGATTTGAATATCAGCGGCAAAACAGCATTGGTGACCGGCGCTTCGAGCGGTATCGGGCGCGGCATCGCGGTGGCCCTCGGCGGCGAAGGCGTGCGCGTCGCCA
>CAUZTZ010000332.1:0-4863 GCA_963582805.1 Alphaproteobacteria bacterium | reverse complement strand
AGGAAACACCGGCACCGGTGTGATCCAGTCCTTGCCCTGATCGATCATCTGGATGGTGTAGGAGAGCGAGAACTCGGAGGCTTGAAACGGCTCGCACGCCAGCACGGTCTGCATGGCTTCCATCAGCGGGCGCGGCGTATATGCGAAGCGAAAGTCGCCGTGCAGCCCAGCGAGCGCCCGGGTTGCCGGGTAGTCGTCGCCCTGGATGGTTAATAAAGTCCGGCTCAAGCCTGACCGCCATTGACCACCAAAGTCTGGCCGGTGATGTAGGACGCGCCGGCGGCCAGGAACAGCATCGCCTCGGCAATATCGGCGGGCTGGGCGAGGCGCTCCAACAGCGTGCTCTCCTTGGTCTTTTGCATGCGCTCGGCGGGCCATTGGCTGGTCCAGGGGCTTTCCACCAGGCCCGGCGCGACGGCGTTGACGCGCACCTCGGGCGCCAGGGCGCGGGCCAGGGAATTAGTGAGATTGATCAGCGCCGCCTTGGACGCACCATAAGCAATAGACGAGCCGCGGAGGCCCAGCCCGGCGACCGACGCGGTCGAGACAACGGCGCCCCGGGCGGCCTTCAATTCCGGCGCCGCCTCGCGGGTGCAGCGGAAGGCGCCCAACAGATTGGTGTTGATGGTCGCCGCCCAAAATTCGTCGGTCATGGCGTCCAGGTCCTTGAAGTCGATGGGCACCGGCGAGACCGCGGTACCGGCGTTGTTGATGAGAATATCGAGGCCGCCCAGCGCGTCGATGGCGGCGCGCACCATGGCCGGGCCTAAGGCGGCATCGGAGACATCGCCGGGCGCGGAGATGACATTGCCGGCGCTTCGCATCGCCTCGATGGCGGCAGCTGCGCCTTCGTCGCCGGGCAGATGATTGACGGCGACGGTGGCGCCCGAGGCCAGGAACAGTTCCGCGGTCGCCCGCCCGATGCCGGATCCGCCGCCGGTAATCAGCGCCGTCTTGCCGCTCAAATCGGATGTGATCATGGTTGGCTCCTAACCGTTTCTGCCAAGCAAATTAGAGGATCGGCATCGCCAAGCCCAACGAAATTTGCGGTTGACCGGGATCGGGGAAACTGGCTCATGACCAGGATGGCGGACCAGATAAAGGGATTGATAGCATGACCATGAAACGCGTCGTTTTGGAGATTGGCATGGGTACCGATATTCGCGGTGCCGACTATACCAAGGCGGCGGTGCGCGCGCTTCGGGACGCGCTCTGGCACAATTCGTTCAGCGCCGCCGCCGCCCTTGGCCTCGACGTGGATGATATGGAGGTGGAGGTCAATATCGGTGTGCCGAAGCCGGACCTAGTTGACACTGCCGCCGTTCTTGCGGTTCTGCCGCACGGCACCGGCACCGTCAATGTGGTCGAAGGCGGGCTCGAAATTGCCGACCAGACCGGCGACGGGGTGACCGTGATCGCCAACGCAGCCGCCATCGTGCGGCTCGATTTACCCTAAGAGGAGCCGAGACATGGCAAAGAGGCGCGTCATATTGGAAATGGGAACCGGCAACGATCTGCACGGCGGCGATTACACCAAGGCCGCCGTTCGCGCCGTCAACGATGCCATCCATCACTCGTCGCTGACTATGTTACGCACCTTGGATGTGGATACGGCAACCATGGAAGTCCACGTCACCATCGGTGTGCAAAACCCAGGAGCGGTCGATCTGGACGCCGTCAAGGCGGCGCTGCCGGTGGGCCAGATCAGCGCGGCGGCGGTCAAGGGCGGCCTCGACGTGGCCGATCCCGAAGCCGACGATTTGGCGGTGATCGCCAGCGCCGCCGTCGAGGTGCGGCTGGAGCTGCCCTAACCGATCAGCGATTGCAGCTTGGCTCTGGCGCCGCGCCCATGGCTTTGCATCAGATCGTGGGATTTCAGCCAGTCCAGTTCGGCCAGGGTTTGGGCGAAACTGGGCCGCTCTGAGATGCGCCGATACCAATCCATGACGCGCGGGCAATCCCCTTGCCAGATATCGAGCAAGGTCATTTGCCGCAGCCGGTTTATATAAGGCGTCAGCGCCACATCGGCGAGGGAATAGGCGGCGCCGGCCAGCCAGGGCGCGCTATCAAGCGCCAGCTCCATGCGCCGGATGAGCTGGTCGAACTTGTTCATGGTGACGATCAGCGCCGGATCATCCAAGCCTAAGGCAATGGCCGCCGCCTGGCGGGCGCGGCGGGCCTGGTCGGGCTTATCGGCGAGCTGGTTCTCGGCCCAGCCGGGGCTGGTATCGTGAGCCAGGTGGCGGTGGGCGACCGCGAAGGCCAGCGACGAATAGGCGATATGGCCACCCTCGTCCGGCCATTTGGTCCAGAGGCGCATGGCGGCCCGCAATTTGGCATCGGCGGGCTTCAGGGGCGGGCCGGCAAACGCCTCGTCCAGATATTCCATGATGACGGTGGACTCGGTTAATGCCTTGCCCTCATGGACAATCGCCGGCACCTCCGCCTTGGGGTTGATTTTCAGGTAGTCGGGCAAGAGCTGATCGCCGCGCCGAAGATCGAGAAGATGCTCCGAATAGCCAATGCCCTTTTCGTTCAGAACCAGCCGCACTTTGACGCAGCAGCTGGACCCCGGCGAATGGTAAAGCGCGATCACGGCGTTCCCTCCGCCGCCTCATGGTCTGGCCGGGAATTATTTTGCGGCCCAGCCAATGGTATTGGGGATCCAAAGCGCCAGGATCGGAAACGACACCAACAGCGACAGGCGAACGAAATCGGCGGCCATGAAGGGCAGCACGCCCTTATAGATATTCACCAGCCCGATATCGCGCACCATGTTGTTCATGATGAAACAGATCATGCCGATGGGCGGCGATATCAGGCCGATCTCCACGGTCATCACCACCAGCACGCCAAACCAGATCGGATCGAAGCCCAAATCCAAAACCACCGGATAAAAAATCGGGATGGTCAGCAGGATCACCGCCAGACCATCGACGAACATGCCGGCCAGGATATAGAAGATCATGATCAGGACGATGACGCCGGTGGGTCCGATATCCAGATCGCCCAAAAAACTGGCAAGCAATTGCGGCGCCTGGGTAACCGCCAGGAAAAACTGGAACAGAAAGGCGGCGACCAGAATAAAAAAGATAGCCGCCGAATTGCGCAAACTTTCCACCAACGCATCCACGGTCACTTTCCAGGTAAGCCGCTTGCGGGCAAAACTGATACCGAGGGCGCCAAGAACGCCCAATCCGGCCGCTTCAGTGATAGTCACGAAACCGCCATAGATGCCGCCCATAACCAGCACGAACAGCAGGATCGTTGCCCAGACATCTTTAAGGCTGTCCCAGCGTTCCTTGCGGTCAGCGGGCTTGCTGCGCGGCATCCAATCCTTTTTGAAATGATACAAAACCTGCACCGTAATGCAATAAAGTACGATCGAGATCAGGCCCGGAATGATGCCGGCCAGGAACAAAGTCGCCACGTCATTTTCGGTAATGATGGCGTACAGAATAAACATCACCGATGGCGGGATCATAATACCGAGAGTACCGCCGGACGCGATAACCCCCGCCGAAAGCCCGGCGTTGTAGCCGACCCGCCGCATTTCCGGCAGCGCCACGTTGGTCATGGTGGCCGCGGTGGCGATCGACGAGCCGTTGATGGCGGCAAACCCGCCACAGGCCAGGATCGTCGCCATGGCCATGCCGCCGGGCAGATGTCCGACCCAGGCGTTGGCCGCGCGGAACAATTCCCGGCTCATGCCACCGGCGCTGACCAAGACGCCCATAAGAACGAACATGGGGATGACGCTGAAATTAAAATTAGTGACGGTGCGGATCGGCGAATCGATCAAGATGCCGATGGCCGCCTCAAAATCCACCATAATTCCGAAACCGAGCACGGCCACGGCGCCAAGGGCGATGGCGATCGGCACCCGCATCAGCATCAGCACGACAACGACCAAGCTGGCGAACAGGGCGATTGTGACTGGATCGTTCATGGTTCGACACCGTCCATTATGTGTTCGTGAATATGCTGGCGTTGAACCACGATTTGCCACCAGCGCAATGCGGACATGAGAAACGCTGCCAGAATTCCAACCGACGCCAACGTGTAACCGGTCCAAAGCGGCACCGCCAAATCGTTGGAGATTTCGCCGGCTTCGAGAATATCGAACACCTTGAAAGTAATGGCGTAACCGAATGCGGCCATGAAGGCGAGATTGACCGAATAGCCGACAACATCGCAAACCCGGCGCATTGTCGAGCCTCCGAATTCATAGAGGATATCGACGGTGATCTGCCGGTCCGCATAGGTGCAGGTTGCGATGCCCCAGCAAATGGCGATGCCCTGCACCATCTGGCCGAAAACGAAGCTGTCAGGAATATGCGTGGAGAAGCCGTAGCGCAGAATGGCTTCGCTGAATGTGATGATGGCAAGAAAGCCGATGCAGTACCCCGCCGTTTGTTCGACGATGTTGACGATTTTATTCAAAGTTTGAAGCCCCCACTAAGAAAACGGTGCCCATCAATCGATGATGGGCACCGCAATCATAAGAGAATCTAGAACAGAGCTTTTTCTTTCTTCAGCTCAGCGTTCATTTCCTTGAGAACCATATCCGGGTCCACGCCAACCTTTTTGACCGAGGCTTTCCACTGGGCTACCACCGGCGCGGCGGCGGCTTTCCATTGAGCCAATTGCGAGGCGTTGACCGGTGTCCAGGTGTGTCCCGGAATATTCCGGCCGGTGGCCTGATCTTTTTGGTCGGCTTCATACCAATAACGATATACCTTTGCCGACCATTCCGGCGTGCAATGATTGTCGATCACACGGCGCTGAGAAGTGTCCATGCCGTTATAGACACGCTTGGTGAGACCATGCTCGAACGTCGACACGTACAACGGCAAATCCAAA
>CAUZTZ010000331.1:0-4865 GCA_963582805.1 Alphaproteobacteria bacterium | reverse complement strand
ATGGGGACAGAATTTTCCCGCCATATTGCAGACGACACCGCGCACATATTTGTTAAGGGCTGGATCGCGGATCACATGGCCCGACGATTTGATCTGGTGCTCTGCATTGTCGATCTGCATCCAAAGCGATCCCTCCAAGCTGTCGAGGGTTGGCCTTCGCCCCGGCACCAGGGGCGATTCGTCGAGCACATCGGCAGCCAAATCGAACGTCGTTGTCTCGCCCTTGCTGCCGGTCCCGACGCTGGCGGGATCGACAGTAGACACGCAGCCGGCCAGCAAGCCTAAGCCGGCAATGGCCATGAATTTGATCTTTTTAATCCGCATCATTTGGGGAAATTGCTCAATAGTTGTTCGATGGTATCGGCTGCGCCCTCGGCGTCGCGCATATCGCCCGATCCCCGGGCCAGCCGGTTGATCCAGACAACATTGCCGGTATGCAGATCGATCAGCGACGCAAACCCGACCTGCTTTCCGCCCTCAAGGGCGATGCCAAACACCAGCGCGCTGACGGCGATGGCGGCGGCGCGGCCGGCGCTGGCATAGCTGTCGCGCAAATGGACAAAGAGGCCATAGTCGGCCCGGTACTTGTCGCGCAACAGATGTACCGCGGGGCCAAGCGACCAGTCAAATTCGCCATCCTTGGCCGGCAGCGAGCCATCGTCTTCAAATTGATGCGCCATGATCGCCTCGCCAACCGCGCCGTGCAGTTTGAGAAGCTGCAACTCCGGCCCGAACGGATCCAAACTGGCGATCGGCGCGCCGAATTTCAATTCCAGATTCTGGGTGGCCAGTTTCTCACGCAGGGATTTTTCCAGGAGCAGGCGCGCCGTCGCCGTCCAATCGGCCTTCGGCTCCGGCGTGCCGCCGAAATTGATCAGGCTAAGCTCAACATCGGGCGGCATCAGCATCACCTTGCGGGCGCCGGCGCCGCTTTCCAATGTATCCGAACGGTAGAAGGCGACCGTCTCGCAGCCGGCCAGAAATAACGCCAGCAACAGCAATAGCGCGCCCCGATAAACTGGTGATCTTTTTACAGCCATTCCTGCTCCCTCAGATTGTTATACGCGAAATTGTCCTTTTGCAGAATGGGAAATAGGCAACCCTTTGTATCTTTTCAGGGCCCCAGGCGGCGATTGACTTAGACCCCACGCCAATCCATTCTCTTGGCAATATTAAACCGAAATCAGGGAGGAACTATTCATGGGACAGACACTTGAACTGACCGCCAGCGACGGCCACGCATTCGGCGCCTACCGGGCCGATCCGGCCGGCGCGCCCAAGGGCGCCATCGTCGTCATCCAGGAAATTTTCGGCGTCAACCAGCATATCCGCGCCCTCACCGACGGTTTTGCCGCCGATGGCTATGTGGCCATCGCGCCGGCGCTGTATGACCGCGCCGAAAAAGGCGTCGAGCTGGGTTATGACGAAGAAGGCCGCCAGGCCGGCATGGCGACTCGCGAAAAGGTCGAATGGGACGACGTGGTATTGGACATCATCGCCGCCCGCGAAGCGGTTGCCGATGTGGGCAAGGTGGGCATCGTCGGCTATTGCTACGGCGGCACGGTCACCTGGCTGGGCGCCTGCAAGGGCGGCTTCGATGCGGCGGTCGGCTATTACGGCGGCGGCATTCACACGCTGCTGGATCTGGATGCGGGCTGCCCGGTGCAGCTCCATTTCGGCGAAAAGGACCAGGGGATTCCCCTCGAAAACGTGGACAAAATCCGCCAGGCCAAATCGGACGTGGACATATTCGTCTATGACGGCGCCGGTCACGGGTTCGTCTGCGATGAACGCGCCAGCTATTCGGAAGCGGCGACCAATCAGGCCCGCACCCGCACCCTGGATTTCTTCGCCAGCAATCTCTAAGGCGGCGTTTCCATCGCTAAGCGGGGCTGACCGCTTATGGGCAGCATGATCGAATTGGCGGCGGCCGACGGCCATCGGCTGCAAGCCTATCAGGCCGCCCCGGCCGGCGATGCCAAGGGCACCATCGTGCTGATACAAGAAGTGTTCGGTGTCACCCCGCATCTTACCGCCATCGCCGATGATTACGCAGTTGAAGGGTTTAGGGTGATCGCGCCGGCTTTGTTCGACCGGGTGGCTAAGGGCACGCATTTTCTGCCAACCGAGGAGGAGCGCCAAAAAGCCGCCGCCTTCTACAAGCAGCTGAAATGGGACGAAACCATTTTGGATGTGGGCGCCGCCTTTGCCGCCGCTTCCGCCACCGGCAAGGCCGGAATTCTCGGCTTTTGCCTGGGCGGTGATATCGCCTGGGCCGGGGCGGGGCGATACCAGTTCGATGCCGCCGTTTGTTATTATGGCGGGCGCATCGCCGACATGCTGGATCAGACCAACAACTGCCCGGTGATGATGCATCACGGCACCGATGATCCCTGGCTGCCCCATGAAAATCTGCAAAAGATCGCCACCTCGGGCAAGCCGGACCTCACTATCCACGACTATGAAGGCGTCGGCCACGCCTTCAACAATGACACCCTGGCGCACCGCTATGTGCCGGGCGCGGCGGCCTTGGCCCGGGACCGCTCGGTAAAATTTTTCGAAGACTTGCTGTCCGCCTGACGCGGCCGGCGATCACTATTCAACAAACGGAGGATTTGCGTTATGGGAGAGACCATCAAACTGACCGCCGCCGACGGCCACGAATTGGATGCCTACCGGGCCGATCCGGCGGGCGCACCCAAAGGCGGCATCGTCGTCATTCAGGAGATATTCGGCGTCAACGTGCATGTGCGCGATGTCTGCGACCGGCTGGCCGACCAAGGCTATACCGCCCTGGCGCCGGCCCTGTTCGACCGCATCCGGCCCGGCATCGAACTTGGTTACACCGAGGACGATCTGGGCGAAGGCTTCGGCTATATGCAGGAAGTCGGCAACGATACCCCGATGGCCGATATCCAGGCGGCCGCCGATGCCCTGAAACCGGCCGGCAAGGTTGGCGCCGTCGGCTTTTGCTGGGGCGGCCAGTTGGCCTGGCTAACCTCCAAGGCCGTCGATGTGGATTGCGCGGTGGGCTATTACGGCGTCGCCGTCCAGCATACGTTGGAGCCGGCGCCCAATTGTCCGGTGATGCTGCATTTCGCCGATCATGACCAGTTCGTACCGATAGAAGCCGCCGGCGAAGTGCGCGCCGCTTATCCCGATATGCCGATCTACAGCTACGATGCCAACCACGGCTTCAACTGCGACCGGCGCGCCGACTTCGATGCGACCAGCGCCAAGGCGGCGATGGCCCGCACCCTTGAATTTTTTGCCGAAAATGTCGGCTGAGCGGCAATCGCGGTTGTGCGCATCCGGTGGATAAAACTCACCGATTGTGGATAAGTCATAATTGGCCGTGATATCCGGCGCATAGCCTGGATTACAAATGGGGATGGCCTGTGGATAAAGGCGGCAGTCTGTGGATAGAATTCGCAGACCTAAGCGCGCCGATTGCGTTGAGAAAAAAGCCGAAATTTGCTACATTGTATTATGGCTGAAAACGCGACCCTGCCCCTCGAAGATACCGACGCCAAAGCTGGCGATGGCGCGCCCGAGGCACAGACCTTCACCACCGGCATTCTGCCCTGCCAGGCCATGCGCGCGCTTGTGGCCACCGGCCAGATCGAGGTGGCACACCCGGTCGCCGATGATCAGATCCAGCCGGCGAGCATCGATCTTCGTCTTGGGACAACCGCCTATCGGGTGCGCGGCAGTTTCCTGCCCGGACAAAGCGCCACCGTGCGCAGCCGCCTGGACAGCTTCACCATGCACCAGGTGGATTTGACGGCTGGCGCGGTGCTCGAAAAAGGCTGCGTCTATGTGGTGCCCCTGCAGGAATCCCTGAGCCTCAAAAAAGAGGTGTCGGGCATGGCCAATCCGAAAAGCTCCACCGGGCGGCTCGACATCTTCACCCGCGTGATCACCGATTACACCGGCGAGTTCGATCGCATCCTGCCCGGCTACAAGGGCCCGCTCTATGCGGAAATTTCGCCGCTGACCTTCAGCGTCAAGGTGCGCACCGGCACGCGGCTTTCACAACTGCGCCTCCGCCGGGGCTCGCCGCCGCATACCGATATCGGCATGCGCCGCCTGCACGAACGCTCGCCCCTGGTCGCCGAAGGGGAGGGCAAAATCGATATCGCCAAGCAGGGCGTCGCCTTCACCGTCGATTTGATCAGCGCCTCCGCGTCCGGCGTCGTCGGCTACCGGGCCAAGCGCCATACGGATGTGATCGATGTGGAAAAGATAGGCCACTACGACGTCGAAGAATTTTGGGAGCCGATATTTGCCCACGGCAAGGACGCCATCATTCTGGACCCGGACGATTTCTATATCCTGGCGTCGCGCGAAGCGGTGTCGGTGCCCCCCGACCACGCCGCCGAAATGCGTGCCTACGATACACTGGTCGGCGAGTTCCGGGTCCACTATGCGGGCTTTTTCGATCCCGGCTTCGGTTATGACGAGGCCGGCGGCAGCGGCAGCCGCGCCGTCCTCGAAGTCCGCTCCCACGATGTGCCGTTCGTGCTCGAGCATGGCCAGATGGTGGGACGCCTGATTTACGAGCGGCTGATGGCGGTCCCCGATCAGATTTACGGCAGTGGCATCGGCTCCAACTATCAGGCCCAGGGGCTGAAACTATCCAAGCACTTCAAAGCGCCGAAAGAATAAAGCGCGAAAATTGCTGGAACATTTGTCCCCGGTTTTCGCGGCGCAATTATGTGGATAACGTGAATTATGGGGATAACTCTTGTAACCTGTTAAAATGAATGGATTATTTCATCTTCATATAAACCAAAAATGTGGATAACTTCTAACCCGCGATCAAATGCCCAAGGAGCGAGACATGGCCGACAAAGACGACGTCA
>CAUZTZ010000330.1:0-4900 GCA_963582805.1 Alphaproteobacteria bacterium | reverse complement strand
TGACCTGATTGGTGGTTGGGTTGACGCCAAAGAAATGGTGCCGCCTGGGTGACTCGAACACCCGACCCTCGCATTACGAATGCGATGCTCTACCAACTGAGCTAAGGCGGCACACGGTATTTTCTGCGGGCCTTAATATACCCGCGAGCGCCAAATTACCAGAATTTCGTTGCCGCCGCGAGCCTCCTTTGGCCTGCGTTTTATGCGCCATGGCGGCAACGAAAACCCGTCGCAAACGGCACTTAAAACCCGCTTTCGCGCACCATGATGCCGGCGGCAAGCGCCCAGAAATTGGCGCCGAAGCTGCGTTTTGTTGCCGCGATCGATGCCACGCCGCGCAACTGGAATTTCGCATTGGCGACCGGTTTGCCACTTCGGTCAATATTGATCAGCACCTTGTAGATGGATCGTTCCGGGATCAGCCTGCCATCTTTATCATTTCGCACCGGGATATCGCCGCCGAATATGGAGGCCAAAATGGGCCGCGTTAATTCCGCCGTGTTGAGCGCATCGATTTCCATGACCGTTCCCCGGCGGACCGGCTGGTCGAGGTTTTCGGGGATAAAGCGGGCCATGGCGCCAACTCCGATGCGCCCCACATCGGCCTCCGCCACATAGGCCTCGATGACGCTGCCAAGGGCGTTCAATCCGACCAATAGATCATTGGCGCCGACCCATTGCCCTTCCTTGGGCGCGGCGATGCCGGTCACCACGGCTTCCATGGGCGCGTTGATGACCAGCTTGGCCCGGCTTTTTGCCAAGCCTTCGATGCGCGTATTCAAGGCCGCCAGCTCGGTCTCGGCGACCAGCCGGCGGTGGCGGAGATTGATATCGGCGCTGGCAAGCTCCAATTGCCGCCGGGCAAGACCGGCTTTTTTGCGCACCGCCGCCAGCTCTTTTTCCAGGGCCGGGCTGGTCAGCCGGAACAGAGGTTGCTGCGCCGTCACACGCTGATCGATGCGCGCATTCACCTTGGTGATACGGGCGCTGAAGGGCGCATAAATATCGGTGTGCTTCTCGGCGCGGAGGACGCCGGGGGCATCGACCTTGGCGTCCAGCGGCAGCAGAAACAGCGCCGCCAGAAGGCCGAACAAGGAAAGCGTCACCAGGGTGTTCAGATTAAGCCGGAAGCGGCCCCGGCGGCGGCCCCATTCGCGGAGCTCGTTATAGATGGGCATGGCGATGAACCAGACCAGCTCGACCGTCATCAGGATCAGCCCAAGGGCCTTGAAGAACAGGAAATAGACCAGCAGCGCTATGCCTAGGAACAATAGAAACCGGTACAGCCAGACCCCCCAGGCGAACAGAACCAGAAACCGGGCGCGCGATCTGTCGAACGCTTCCGGCGGCGCCTCGCCGAGCCGGAATAGAATTTCGCGCAGTTTCCAGCGGCCCATTTTGAAGGCGCGGTCGAAAAGATTGTCGATGCCCAGCCAGTCGGACAATACGTAATAGCCGTCGAACTTCATGAACGGGCTCAGATTGATCGCCACCGTGCCCACCCATGTGGTTGTCGCCAGCAGGAACACGGCCCCCCGCAACGCCCCGTCCGGCAATATGCTCCACACCAACGTGGCGATCACGGCGAGCCCCAATTCGAAGGCGATCCCGGACATGCCGATGGCCATGCGCGCCCGCCTGGACGGCAGCTTCCAGGCGTCGCTCACATCCGTATAGAGCACCGGCCAAAGCACCAGCAGCGCCAACCCCATGGCCGATACCCGGCAGCCATAGCGGTGGGCGGTGAAGGCGTGTCCGAATTCATGGACGATCTTGGCGAACACCAGGGCGATCAAAAACAGGCCCAGCCCTTGGAAGGAAAACAGGTAAGAGAAGCTGGTCTGAAAGGCGCCCCATTGGCGCGCCGCCAGGAACAGGCCGAGCGCACCCGCCGCCACAAGGGCCAAGCGCGCCGGGCCCGAATAAACCCAGGCAATCCACCGGTAAAGCAATTTGATGGCGCCTTCGGGCCGCAACAAGGGAACTCGCAGGAAGAGATAGTTTTTGACCAGCCATATCAGCCAGTGGCTGTGCAAGGCGGCTGCCCGGCGCTGCAACTGGGCGAGGCCGGCGGCCCCCTCGGGGCGTACCAGATTGCTCTGCTCAAGAAAATTCCGCACCTGGATCACGTCTTCGGGGCTCACCTGATACACGCTCTCGGCGGAAGCCTTGGCGGCGACGGCGGCGGCGGTGCCCTGGTTCCAGCGGGACAGCACTTCCATGGTCTTCTGGCCGATGCGGTAAAACTTCTGCAGGCTCGGATCCGAAAGGGTCCAGGTGGCTTCGCCGCCGCGGCCCACCGGCCCTGGATGCAGCGCCAGTTCCTGGCGCAAGTCCGGCAAGGGCTGGTCGGCTTCCTCGCCGCCATCGATTGCGGGCGCAATTCCATCAAGGGCCATGCCATCGATCATGGTTGCGCACCTCTCGCTTAGAAGCCCGACATCTGGCGCAAGGCCGACAGCGGTTTCCGGAAGATGAATTCATAGAGCCGCACCTCGCCGCCGAATAATTTTGCGGTTCCCTTGAGCCCGATCCTGGGCGGCGGCTGGCCGGCATCGAAGTCGGCGGTAAGGCGGTAGGAAACGGTGCCGGCGGCGTCGGGCTCGGCCTCATAGGACATGCGCCGCAGCTTGGCGGCCAGCGGCGCGTCCGGCTTGATGGAAAGGAAAAACGCCACCTCGGCATCTGTTTCGAGATCGATGGCATCGCCAGCGGGCAGGTTGATCGTCAGCTCGATGTTCCGAGGGTCGGCGATCACCATGATCTTTTCGCCGGTTTTTACCGGCTTGCCAATCCAATCGGCGGCATCGGAAAATACCAAAAGCCCGTCCCGGTTGGCGCGCACCGTGGCCCGTTCGAGAAGGCCCGCCATATAGCCCTCGTTGACCACCTCCAGCTCATATTGGCCGCGCAACGTGGCCAGCCGCGCCTTGCTTTCGGGATCGAACAAAGCCCGTTGCGACATCTGGGTCAGCTCGGCCTCGGCGATCAGCCGCTTTTTCTTGGCATTGGCCAGCTCGGATCGGATGGTGGTGTCATCCAGCGTGAACAAGACCTGGCCCTTTTCGATACCCTGATTGGGCGCCACGTCCATGGCCGCGATGACGCCGTCGAGGGAGGCGCGCACCACCCACGGCGATTTCGCCTTTACCTCCGCCGGCGCCAGCACCGATTGGCGGACAGGCAGCATCGATGCGCCACCCAGAATGATCAGCACGGCCACAAAAAGCCAGTCCTTGCGGATGGCGGCGAAACTCTTCCGCGTCCAGGAGATGTTGTTCTCGGCGGCGCCAATGGCATGGGCGATGGCATCGACGATATGTTCCAGAAGATCGATATCCGCCTTGCTCCAGGGCTCTTCCCGGGCAAACAGGACGGCGCCCGCACGATGCATGTTTTTGTGTCCGGCGCGTAACCAAAGTCCGTGTTCCGGCAGCCATTCGGACCATTCGGCGGCCAGCGCCGGCGGCACATCTCCCGCCGAGACCGGGCGGCTGCGCGCGCCGTCTGATGTTTTTTCAAGTCCGGCGCATAATTTGCGCAGCCAGACCACATAGGGCGCGTTTTTATCGGGGACCGGAACGCCGGACAAAGCCCGCACCCGGCCGTTCCGGCCGCCGCCTTTCTGCCAGAACGCGGCTTGGCGGTAGGCAACCAGGGAATAGATATCATTGACGATCAAATAGGCGAGCGCTTCGGCCGATTCTGCATCCCTGGCTTTCTTTTCGAGGCCAAGGAGGGCGCCCAGATTCTGATATTTCTGGTCCTGTTCGGCGTTCATGGCGCCGGCGGCGTCAAAAGGGCGCGGCCGCTCATCCCCGGGATCAGGCCTTTGGGGCTTCCGGTGATGCGGCCATAAACCTTGATCGAACGGCTGACCGGATCGATCCAGGCGCCGAGGCGGTCCACTTCGGTGCGCACTGTTTGTCCGGTTTCGTTGACGCGCACGGTAAATTTATGCCCCGTCTTCAACCAGGAGACCCAGTTGGAGGGAACCAGAAATTCGATGCCGAGATTGGCCGGATCGACAATTTTCATCAACGGCTCGCCGCGGTTCACGAACTGGCCGGTGCGCACCAGCAATTCGGCGATTTTGCCCGCGAACGGCGCCGCGATTTTGCAATGACGGATGAAGGACGCGCGCACCGCCCGCTCGGATTTCGAGGTCAGGATATTGGCGCGCGCGCCAGCCAAATTGAGGGTGCTGGTGGAGCCGAGCTTGTTCAGCTTTTCCACCACTTCCAGATTGTTTTGCGCCAAGGCCAGCTCGGCCGACGCCTTATCAAAGAGGGCAATCTCCTTGGCGCAGTCAAACAGGACAATCTCCTGGTTCGCGCTAAAACTCTGACCCTCGCGAATATCCAGCCGTTCGATGCGCCCGGTCATGCCCGCCGACAGGGTCGCAAAGGTTAGGGGAACCACCTGGGCGTTCAAGGCGGTGCCAAGAGAGGTAATGCCGCCGCCCGGTATGTTAGAGGTTTTTCCCTGGGCATACGCAGGGCCTGCGCCGCCGATCCCGAGGAGCAGGGCTGATCCGATCAATGCGGCTTTGCAGGCATGAAACATTTTGCGGGTTCAATATTCCTGTTCGCCGGGTGGATTTAAAGGTCGCGGACCCAATTCGAGGGCGCTGCTCTTAATGGTTTTCACCGGCGGTGCGATAATCCCGGGCGCGCCCGGAACCGCCGGGGCGTCACTGGCGATCCCCAATAACCTGGTGATCGCCCGCATCAGCCCGGCGCCGTCGCCGACGATAATTTCCGGCGCGGCGGCTGGCGCGCTTCCTGTGCCAGCCATCGGCATTGGCGCCGGTTCCGGTTCCGGAATTGGCGCCGGTTTCGCGTCGAACAAAGCGGCGATCCAGGATAGAAGCCGGGGATAGAAATTTCCGGAATCGGCA
>CAUZTZ010000329.1:0-4906 GCA_963582805.1 Alphaproteobacteria bacterium | reverse complement strand
CGCGGAAACCATCAAGGCCAGCGGCTCTTATCACCGCATCAACAGGCCGGACACAAGACTGCACCCGACCCTATCGCCAACCCGTCAAAAAGTCCTTGCAACGCGGGAGCCATCCACACAAGACATCGCCGCACCGGGCTCCATCTCAGAAACGATTTTAATGGCGGCCCGATTGGGCTAACCTTGGGCCATCTTTGAAAACTTAAACCAAAAGCGGGGCGAAATATCATGGATCTGGGACTGAACGGAAAACGGGCCATTGTCACCGGCGCCAGCCGGGGCATCGGCAACGCGGTTGCGCTTGCCTTGGCGGGCGAGGGCGCGCGCGTCTGCGTCACGGCGCGCAATGCCGATCTGCTGGACGAAACGGTTGCCGCCATCAACGCCGCCGGCGGCGAGGGCATGAGCGCGCCCGCCGATTTGACCGAACCGGCAGGCTGCAATTCGGTGGTCGAGGCTTGCGCCGGCAATTGGGGCGGCGTTGATATTCTGGTCAATGTGGCCGGCGCGGCGAAGGGCGGCGATATTTTGAACCTGGACGCGGAGCTGGTGACCGATGCCCTGTCGCTCAAATCGTTCGGCTATCTGCGCATGGCGCAAGCGGTGATCCCGCATATGCAGGCGAACAAGTGGGGCCGTATCGTCAATATCGGCGGCGGCGCAGGCGCCAGCCCGGCGCGCGGCAATATCCCGACCTCCATCGCCAACGCCATGGTGGCCAACACCACAAGGGCCTTGTCCGACGCGGTATCGGGGGACGGTATCTTGGTCAACGTCATCAATCCGGGCATGACCAACACCCAGCGGGCGCGCGACATCCAGCAGGCGAACGCCGATAAGGCGGGCGTCAGCGTCGAGGATTTGCTCAAAGATCTGGGCTCGAAACTGCCCGCCGGGCGCATTGGGGAGCCCGAAGAGATCGCCCGCGTCGCCTGTTTCTTCGCGTCCGATGCCTGCTCTTATGTGTTCGGATCATCCGTTTACATGGATGGCGGCCAGCGCCGCTCGACGCCCTAAAAATAGCCGAAGGAGGCGGGCATGGACAAAAAACTGGATCAGGATCGCCCCGGCAATTGGGACGCCGAGATGGCGGCCTTGCACGAAAAGACGGCGGCGCTCGGCCTTTACGAGTTCTGGTCGGTGGGCCAGCAAGGCGAGCACGAGGCGGTGCGCGATCTGGCCAAATTCCAAAAGGCGCAACCGCATATCTGGAAATACAGCGACATCCGCCCGCTGCTGGTCAAGGCCGGCGAGTTGATCCCGATGGCGGAATCCGAGCGCCGTTCGCTGATCATGTGCAACCCCGCGCTGGAAGGGCTGAT
This sequence comes from Alphaproteobacteria bacterium, assembly GCA_963582805.1. Lineage (GTDB taxonomy): Bacteria > Pseudomonadota > Alphaproteobacteria > Rhodospirillales > UBA2165. The sequence continues at coordinate 3,584 of CAUZTZ010000329.1, read as the reverse complement.
CGCCACGACGACCACCATGTTCGCCGCCTACCGCATCAACAACCCGGACGAGATCGCGCCGGCGCACCGCCATTCGCCCAACGCCATCCGCTTCGGGCTGACCGGGCACACCAATTTCACCGGCGTCGAGGGCGAGCCGATCACCTTCGGTCCCGGCGATCTGGTGCTGACCCCGCACGACACCTGGCACAATCACGGCAACGAGGGCGAGGGCGATGCGGTCAATCTGTCGGTGCTCGACATGCCGCTGGTGAATGTTTTGAACGCCACCTATTTCGAAAGCGAATATTTCGAAGAGGATGATGCGGGCGCCCAGCAGCGCCGCAACACCCAGGAGGACCGTTTCCATCCCGACTATTCGCATCGCACCTATGGTCATGGCGGGTTGCTGCCGCGCACGGTGTCGCATCAGCGCGGCACCGGCAATGCGTCGCCCATGTATGTCTATCGCTGGGGCCCGACCCGCGATCTGCTGGAGAATTTGCGCGAATCCGACGGCAGCCCCTATGACGGGGTGATGGTGGAATATGTGAACCCGACAACGGGCCAGCCAACCTTTTCCACCATGACCTTTTTCGCACAAATGCTGCGCCAGGCCGAGAAAACCCGCCCGTCGCGCCAGAACGCCAGCCTGATCTATACGGTGTTCGAAGGCTCCGGCTATTCCATGGTTGGCGATACCCGCTTCGACTGGGAGCCGTTCGACACCTTCTGCGTGCCCGGCGGCGAATGGGTATCGCACGTGAACGAAACCCCTGGCGGCGATGCCATTCTGTTCGTCTCGTCCGATGAGCCGGTGCTCAAATCCCTGCATTTCTATGTGCGCCACGGCATCGATGAAGACGGCAACGAAGTCTTGTTAGAATTCTCCAATAAATGGTGAGAAGCCCCTGACATGCCCCGCATGACGCAAGACCTGTTGATGGTCGGCTCTATTCCGCTACCCACGGTTGGCGATGTTTTCACCACCTGCTCGGACATGTTCGGCGAGCATTTGCCTTGCGTGCCGGACGGCGAGGTGGGCCCGCGCCTGGTTTGGGTGAGCTATCTTTATGAGCGCTTCAAAACCCTGGCCGAAGTGGAGTTCAAGCCCATTCCGCCGGAGATGCGGGGCGATATGGATGTGCGCTACAACCGGGTCGCCGCCGCCAGAGGCGCCGTTCATGCGGACCGGGCGGACAATCATCTGGTGGTCAGGCAAGGCGTCGGCCAGATACGCCTCAAGGATCTCGGCTATTCGGCGGCGGCCATCTCATCTTACTCCCAATTTACCAAGCTCCGGGACGAAGGCGTCATTCCGGCCCATATGCGCTTTCAGGTGGCGATCCCGTTCACCCGCGGCGCCTTCGGCAATTATTTTCGGAAACCCGATGATTACCGGATCATGGAAGAGGCTTACGAGGAAGTCGCCAAGCGCGAACTGGCGGAGATTATCGACGCGATCCCGGCCCGGGACTTGGCCATCCAGTGGGACGTTTGTTCGGAAATTCTCGATGTGGATGGTTATTGGCCCTGGTGGCCGGCGGGCGACAGGGATCAAAAGATCGCCATGAACAGCGATCTGGTGCGGCGGCTGGATATGGACAAGCTGCCCGATGACGCCTGGCTCGGCTTTCATATCTGTTACGGCACCATGGGCGGCTGGCCCATGCTGAAGCCCGAAAGCGTCGCCTCGTCGGTGGCGCTGGTCAACGCGCTGGTGGCAAAGACGCCGCGCCAGACCGACTTCGTTCATATTCCGGCGGGGCGCAAGGCGTTCGGCGCGGACTATTTCGCCGGCCTTGCCGATCTGGATATTGGCGATGCCAAATTGTACCTGGGCCTGATCCACGATTCGGAAGACGGCCTTGATGATTTTCGCCGGCGCTTAGGTGCCGCCAAGGAACACCGGGCGGATTTCGGCCTGGCTTCGGTCTGCGGCTATGGCAGATGTAATCCGGAAGAGCTGGCGCACGCCCTCGATGTCCATCGGGCGGTCATGGAAGACGTGGCCAAGGGCGCTTAGTTCACCCCACCCTTAATCAACCATCGCGAAGACCCGGGCCGGCGAGCCGTCGAGGCCTTCGAGGCGCAGCGGCACGGCGACCAGAGTGAAATCCTCTTCGCCGGCGATGGCGCTGATATTGGTCAGCATCTGAATAATGATGGTGTTGTTGCCCAAGAGCGCCCGGTGGTTGGGGCCGGGCGGCCCGCTCGTGTCGCGCTCCATGCCGTCCCGCCAAAACGGAACTTCCGGAAAACAATCGATGGCCACGGCGCTGACGCCCCGCTCGATCATCAGCGCAGAGATGCTGGTATCCAGATAGGTCATATTGTCCCAGAAATCATCCGTGCCCCAGGTCTTCTCGGTCCAGCCCGTATGCAGGATCGGGATCACCGACGCATCGATCTCGACGCCGGTGGCGAGCACCGCATCGGCGGTCACGGGCCCGCCCGGCGGCGTATCGGTCAGCGGCACGATGCGGCCCTTTTTGACGATCTTCTCCAGCGGCACTTTATCGATGGTGTCGCCGTTTTCGATGAAATGGGCGGGCGCGTCGATATGGGTGCCGATATGGGTGACGATCTCCACCCGGCTCATCATATGATGGGTGATATCGGGCGCCGGCGCTGTTTCCAGCCCGTCCCCCTGGATGCGCCCAAGATGGTCCTCGGAAAGCGCCGTCAGGACCACGCAGCGGGTCGGGTTGTCGTCATATTCCCCGATTTTGGGAATGCCGGTCATGTGGCGGTTGATGGGCAGGCTGAGATCGACAATATGCATGACTATTCCTCGCCGTTTTGAAACTGGGTAAACCATCCTAGTCGGCAGCCCCGGCCAAGGAAAGATGGCTTTGAATTACCGGGTTTGGGCGATATCATGGGGGCCGAAATTATCTCAAGGGAGATCAGGACATGGGTGTAACGATTGAAAGTTTTTCCGGCGACTGCCACGACGCTTTGAAGGCCGATCCTGGCAAGGGCGGCGTTGAAAAGGTGCGCCAACTCCTGCAAGAGGTTCTGAAAGACGGGGACTTTATCGAAACCCATCTGGGCCCGGACGCCGACAGCCCGCGCAACATCATCTACGAAGACCCGGAACTGAAGTTCTGCATTATCGCCCATGTCTATAAGGGCATTTCGGCCGGCAATCCCCACGATCACGCCGATTCCTGGGCCATCTACGGACAGGTCAAGGGCGTTACGCGCATGACCGCGTGGCGCAAAATGGCCGCGCCCGATGGCGACAAGCCGGGCCAGGTGGAAGAAGTGCGCACCTTCGATCAAAACCCGGGCGACGCTTCGGCCTGGCATGTGGGCCAATTGCATTCGCCGGCGCGCGACGGCGAAACCCGCCTGATCCGCATCGAAGGGCGCAACATGGACGGCGTGACGCGGGACAAGTACGAGCGCCCCGCCGCTTAAAAGGATAATCTCATGACCGCTCCAAGCGCGCCCAATGTGAGCGCGGAAGATATGCGCGCCCGCATCACCGGCACCGGAGAATTGGCGCTTCTCGATGTGCGCGAGACCGGCATCTTTACCACCAATCATATCTTGTGCGCGCGCTCGGTGCCCCTAAGCCGCCTCGAAATCCTGATCGA
>CAUZTZ010000328.1:0-4928 GCA_963582805.1 Alphaproteobacteria bacterium | reverse complement strand
CTCCGGCCATCGAATTTCAGGCCCACGTCGCCAGTCTCGGCATACATTTCTATCGCGGCAATCAGTTTCCGGCCGACTATAAGGGTGATGCGTTCGTCGCCCAGCACGGCTCCTGGAACCGCTCCAGCCCGGTGGGTTACCGCATCATGCGCATCCGCTTCAATGGCAAGGGCAAGGCCACCGGCAAACAGGTGTTCGCCGCCGGCTGGTTGCAGGCGGGCAAGGCCTGGGGTAGGCCGGTGGATATCAAGATGAACAAGGACGGCTCGATCCTGGTCAGCGACGATTTTTTGGGCGCCGTCTACCGGATCAGCTATGTGGGGAGAGCGAAATGAATGACAAAGTCGGCACGGTGAGCGGGCCTGAGCTGGTGGCGCGGGCCGCCGCCATGGTTCCGGATTTACGGGAGCGTGCGCGCGCCGCCGAAGACGCCGGACGCATCCCCGATGAGACGATCGAGGACTTGCAGGCCGCCGGTCTATTCCGCGCCGTGGTGCCGACGCGCTTCGGCGGCCACGAGGTGGATTTCAAATATATCCCGCAGATTTTCCGCGAACTGGGACGCGGCTGCACCTCGACCGCCTGGACCATGGGGTTTCTTATCTATCATAATTTTCAGTTCGCCCATTTTTCCGAGCAGGCGCAGGAAGATGTCTGGGGAGCGCGCGGTTATACCATGGCGCCCGGCCAGGTGATGCCTTCTGGTTCGGCGATCCCTGTCGATGGCGGCTTCGAGCTGTCGGGCCGCTGGGGCTACGCCACCGGTATTCTTCACGGCGATTGGATGCTGCTTAGTGCGCCGGTTGAAGGCGGCGAAATCCACCGGTTCTTCCTGCCGGTTTCCGATTTTACTATCCTCGATACCTGGCACGTCGCGGCCATGCGCGCCACCGGCAGCCACGACGTTACTTTGGAAAACGCGTTCGTGCCTGCGCACCGCTCCATCCGGGTCGCCGATTTGCGGGCCGGTAACGCGCCGGGATTGACGCTGAATACCGGGCCGCTCTGGCGGGTGCCGTTGTTGACTTTAATGTGCTTCGGCGCCGTCGGGCCGTTGCTGGGCGCCGCCGAGGCAATGCTCGAACTCCTCGCCGATATTCTGGCCACCAAGGTGGGCGCCTATACCGGGGCAAAAATGCAGAACGTGATGCCGGCGCGTATTCGTCTCGCCGGCAACAAGGCCCGGCTGGATGCGACGCGCGGCCTGTTCGACGCCAAAATCCAGATGATCTCCGACCGCATCAACGATGGCGGCAATTTGAGCGACCAAGAGCGCGCCGAGATGCGGCTGGTGGTTTCCTACATCGCCCGCGAAAGCCGCGCCATGGTCGATGAATTGGCGCTCATGGCCGGCAGCCGGGCGACCTTTTTGGATTCGCCCATCCAGCGCTTCCAGCGCGATATCAACAGCCTCGCCGGTCACGCCATCTTTGAATTTGACCATACCGCCGATCTCTATGGCGGCCTCATGATGGGTGGGGAATTACCGGATAACGCTATGATTTAATTGATAAAATTAGCTCGTCCAGGCGGGCCGCAATGTCCCCCGCCACATCCGTCCAGATGTTTTCGCGCCCCTGCCAGAAGCGCTCCACCGAGGCGTAAAGGGGGGTCGGTGCGGCGGCCATTCCCCAATACCAAAGCGGCGTCACCTGCAGGGCCAACAGGCAGGGCTTGGCCAGGGCGCCGGCGAAATGGGCGGTGACGTTGGAGGTGGTGACCACCAGATCGAGGCCATCAATCAGCGCCGCGAGGCCTTCGAAATCATTGAAGCGGTCGATCTCGGGGTCGGTGTAAATCTCGGCGCCGGTAGCGCGCATGGCGGTGGCAATTTCGGTCTCGGTCTCGCCATATTGCAGATTGACGAACAAGGCATCCCGGCCTTCAAGGATCGGGCCCCATTTTTCGAGGGGCATGGATTTCCACGGCCCTACCTTTTGCCGCGATGATCGCCACGCGATGCCGATCAGCGGCCGGCCCCCGGCGGCGTCTTGCAGGCGGCTGGAAATCCCGGCGGCGCGGTCCGGGTCCGGGCTCAGATAACGGCCGAGGGAATATTGGTCCGGATGCCGGATGCGGCTTTGCAAGGTCAGGCTGGCGGCGGCGATTTGGAAATCAAAATGCGATTTTTCAAGTCCTGTCTGTCCGCTGGGCACGATCGCAATGCCGGAAAGGGAGCGGTTGAATAGCGAAACTAGACGCTCATCACACTTGAAAACGCAAGTGCCGCCGCCAGCCATCAGAGCGGGCAGCGATCCCAGATAGATGATGTGATCGCCGACGCCTTGTTCGGCCCAGACCAGCAGGCGTTTGCCGTTCAAATCTTCGCCCTGCCAGCTTGGCTCGGGCCGGTGTTGAAATTCGCTTACAAAGCTGTCCGAGGCCCACCGGCATTCGTAATCCTCCGCCGCAGCGGCAAAGTCACCCTTGGCGAAACGGCAGAGGCAGCGCTTATAGATGAAGTCGGCGTTGCTCGGATCGAGCAATAGGGCCTGATCGAAAAGCGCTATCGCCTCATCGATGCGGCCCAGGGATTGGACGACGCTGGCGAGACTGACCGTGAGCCGCGCGTCGGTTGCCGTCGCCAGGCTTAAGGCCCGGCGCATGGCATCTTCGGCCTCGGCGAAGCGGGAAAGATCGCGTAACGTGACGCCGAGATTGCTGTGCGCCTCGGCCAGGCCGGCATCGAGGGTGATGGCGCGGCGAAAATGATCGGCGGCTGCCTCCAAATCGCCGTTCATCTGCAAGGCGGCGCCGTGGTTCAGATGGCCGTGCGGGTTGTCGGGATCGAGGCGCGTCTTGTCGCCCAAAAAGCCAAGCGCCTTATGGGCATCGCCCAATTGGATGGCGGCCATGCCGGCCAGTTGCAAGCCGTCCAGGTGCTCCGGTTGAGCGGCCAGCAACTGCTCGGCCAACGTCAGGGCATCGCTTGCGCGGCCATCATTGTGGCGCGCCAGGGCTTCGGCAAACAGTGCATCCGGGTTTCTTTTTGCTGCCGCTTTCTTTTGCATCTGTTCCGCCCGGCGGCGCTCGGCCCGGTTCATGGTCTAGCGCGCCGAAATGGCGATCGGGTCCGCCTGGTTGAACGGTTCGAACTTGGACAGGAACTCCGATACCATGGCGCCGTCGCCGCCTTCGAGGCGCATGCGATGATCATTGAGGGCGTCTTCGACGCTGATGCGGCCGAACATCCATTCGGTCAATACCGGGCGATCGAATTTGAGCACCGCGTCGGCGCCGGACGGCACGGTGTCATGAAAGCGGCAGACGCCGCGCCGGATTTCGAGGGCGCAAGCCTCACCGGAATCAACCGCCTGAAAGCCGAGGGTCCGGTGGTAGTCGAATGTATGCTCGGCCATCAGGCGCACGGTCATGATCCGCATCACGGCGGCCAGCGGATAGCCGGCGACCTGTTCCGGCGAGCCCAGCACCATGCCGGCGGCGGCCATATCGAGGGTGCCTTCCAGCTCCATCGCCGAGGTCAGCGCCCAATTGCGCCAGGTGGTGTTTTTTTGGCGAAACCCCCAATGGCGCAGCGCCCGCGCTTTCAAAGAACGCGCAACCGTATCATCCAGATCGGCGCGCACCAGCCAGGTCGCCAGATCGGCGGCCCAGCGGCTGTCTCCGTCTGCCAGGGCCGCTTCCGCAGTCTCCAAAATATTATCCCGCCCGCCCATCATGGCAACATAGCGTTGCGCCCGCTCGGCCCAGGGCAGCGGGTCGAGATTAACCGGGTCGCCATCGAACCAGCCCAGATAGCCGGCATAGACGGCGGGAATACCATGCTTGTAGGAGCCGTAATATTCGCCCAGCCAGGGATGGGATTTCAAATGATCGGGCATGACCACCCGATCTTTAATCTCGTCCGGCGTCATGCCTTTGTTCATCCAGCGCAAGGTCTGGTCATGCAGGTACTGGATGGCATCCCGGTAATTGATCAGCACGTCATCGACGGCGGCGGCGCCTTCGACCGGGCGGCCATGATGGGGGATCAAGGTTTCAGGCTTAAACTTGCGCAAGGTTTCCATGCCGTCGGCCCAGACCAAAGGATCGCGGAAGCGGGTGCCGCGCAGGGCATAGATGTTGGGAAAGGTTTCGCCCTGCACCGCATCGCCCGACAGCAGCACCTTGTCGTCCGGCACCCAGACCATGCACTGGTCCTCGGTCTCCGACGGCACGTGATGGATTTCCAGATGCACACCGGCGATGTCCAATACCAGAACGCCGGTGAACGTATCGGTGGGCGCCATGAATGTGCGCGTGCCGGGCCGTTGCGGCGGGCCGAGGCCGGCGCCAATGGTGCCGTCTTCACCGATCGGTAGGCGCATGCCGAACTGATAAAGGGCGCGCCGGCCAAGCACCGGCGCGATCAACCCCACATCCCGGAGGATATGACCGGTGAGATCCTCATGGCCGTAAATTTTGACCCGGCCGGCGGCCACATCATCTTCGGATACAAAGGCCTTGGCGCCGCTCACATGGTCGGCATGGAAATGGGTGTAGATGATGGCCTTGATGGGCTTATCGGTGATCGCGCGAAAGGCTTCGGCGGCTTCCTCGGCGGCATCCATGGAATGCAATGTGTCCGCCAGGATGACGCCGTCGTCGCCTTCGATCTTGGTGCAGTTGGACGTGGAATAGGCGAACGCCAAATGGTAGCGCCCGCCGATGGAATAGATGCTTTTCTCCATCGCCGCCTGGTGGGCGGCAAGTTCGGGGTGAACGCTTGGGCTCGTCTTTTGGGTCGCCATGGTGGGTGCCTCGTGGGCAGTCAGGCACCTGTCTTAGCAATTTCAGGCCCGGTTGACGATAATAAAAGGCACGCACCGAGGATAACCGCTTTGCCCCTTGCGCGCGCGGCTCAGTAGACTATTTAATAAGTGGTGCTCCTGGCCGTTGTGAAGTGGACGTTTGGGCCCGATGCACGG
>CAUZTZ010000327.1:0-4929 GCA_963582805.1 Alphaproteobacteria bacterium | reverse complement strand
CGGAGATCGTTTCCAAGGAACCGCTGGGGCCGCTGGTCCGCCACGGCGATGACCAATGGGCCGATATCGCCCGTTGGACTTTGAACGCCATGGTCGCCGCCGAAGAGATGGGCATCACGTCGAAGAACGCCAAGGCGATGGCCAAGGGCACCAAGAACCCGGAAATCAACCGCCTGCTCGGCAAGGAAAAACTCCAAGGGCGCGAAGCGCTCGGACTAAGCGCCGATTGGGCGCTCAACGTGATTAGCCAGGTTGGTAATTACGGCGAGGTTTTCGAAGCCAATCTGGGCCCGAAAACAGCGCTCGGCATCCCGCGCGGCAACAATGCCCAGTGGCGCAATGGCGGCCTCCTCTATGCGCCGCCGTTCCGGTAGGGAAACCTAGCGGCACTTGAACAGATGACCTTCGTATACCGGGGTGCCCGTTTTGCGGGCGGGCGGCACCGGCGGGAGATAGTTTGACCGGCCCAGCAACATTGCAGCCCGCCTTTGCCTGGTCGCGCATCTGGCGGGAGGAAAAATCACGCGGCGTCGCCATCCAGATCATGACGGTGCTGATATTTTTCCTCACCGTTGCCTGGCTGATCGGTAACGTGACCGCCAACTTTGCCGCCCTCGACAAGACCTTCGGGTTTAAATTTCTGTGGCAGCTTCCGGCCAATTACGACATCAATCAGGTGCTGATTGATTACAACAGCCAAAACAGCCATCTGCGCGCCGCCCTGGTCGGGCTGATCAATACCTTCCTGGTGGCCATTGTCGGCATTGTTCTCGCCACCATTTTGGGTTTCACGGTCGGCACGCTCCGGCTATCGGGCAATTGGCTGGTGGCGCGGCTGGCCTATATCTATATCGAGGCGATCCGCAACGTGCCGGTGCTGCTGCATATCCTTTTGTGGCACGGCATCATCATCAACACCCTGCCCCACCCCAGGCGCGCCATCAATATGGGCGACGCCTCGTTCCTCTCCAACCGCGGCCTCTATATTCCGCGCCCCCTCGTCGAAGACGGCTTTGGCTGGGTCGTAATCGCTTTCGCTGCGGCGCTGATCGGGGCCATCCTCTACCATAAGCGCGCCCGCCGGATTCAGATCGACACCGGACGCCACGTGCATTCGATTTGGATTGGTTTGGCCATCGTGGCTGGCGTCACGTTACTGGCCTTTTTGGCGGCGGGCTCGCCCATCGGTTTAGAGTTGCCGGCCTTGCGCGGCTTTAATTTCCGCGGCGGCATCAATCTGTTGCCGGAATTCGTGGCGCTCACCTGGGCGCTGTCGATCTATACCTCGGCGTTCATTGCCGAAAACGTGCGCGGCGGCATTCTGGCGGTCAACAAGGGCCAGACCGAAGCGGCGCAATCCCTGGGCCTTCGCCCCGGCAAGGTGTTGAGCCTGGTTGTCCTGCCGCAAGCGTTGCGCGTCATCATACCGCCGCTGACCTCGCAATATCTGAACCTGACCAAGAACTCATCGCTGGCCATTGCCATTGGTTATATGGATCTGGTGGCGACATTGGGCGGCATCACCCTCAACCAGACCGGGCGCGAAATGGAATCGATGATGCTGGTGATGCTGGTCTACCTGATTATTTCGCTGCTCATTTCGAGCTTCATGAATTGGTACAACAACCGCGTCCGGCTGGTGGAACGATGATCGAAGGCGGCACAAATTCCGGCGCCTATGCGCCCGGCCAGCATCCCGACCTGCCGCCGCCGAAGGGCTCGGCCGGGGCCGCCGGCTGGATGCGGCGCAATCTTTTCTCGTCGCCGTTCAATACGGCGCTGACCATCCTGGCGGCCATATTATTGTACCAGTTGATCACCGCAATCGCCGGCTGGTTCGTGCTCGACGCGGTCGTCGATGCCGGCAGCCGCGTCGAATGCCGCAAAGCCGGCGACGGCGCCTGTTGGGCGGTGATACGCGTTCGCGTTAATCAATTCACCTTCGGCTTCTATCCCGCCGACGAACGCTGGCGGCCGATGCTGGCGTTCGTGCTGATGTTCGCCGCCCTGGCGCCCCTGTTGTTCGACAAGACGCCCTTTCGCCGCCAAATGATCTGGTTCGCCGTTGCCTATCCGTTTATCGCCGGCTGGCTCATTTATGGCGGCTTTGGCTTAGAAATCGTCGATACCCAATCCTATGGCGGTTTCATGCTGACGTTAATCATTGGCATCACCGGCATCGCGGCGTCGTTGCCGATCGGCATCCTGTTGGCGCTTGGCCGGCAATCGCGGCTGTTTTCGATCCGCATCATCTGCGTCAGCCTGATCGAGTTTCTGCGCGGCGTGCCGTTGATCACTTTATTGTTCGTCGCCTCGACCATGCTCAACTATTTCATGCCGCCCGGCACTTCCTTTAACCTGTTGGTGCGGGTCTTGATCATGGTGACCATATTCGCCTCCGCCTATATCGCCGAGGTTGTGCGCGGCGGGCTGCAGGCGATCCCGCGCGGCCAATACGAAGCCGCCGACGCCATGGGTTTCACCTATTGGAAAACGACGCGCCTGATCACCCTGCCCCAGGCCCTCAAGATATCCATTCCCGGCATCGTCAATACTTTCATCGCGCTTTACAAGGACACCACGCTGGTGGTTATCATCGGCCTTTTGGACCCGCTCGGCATCGGCCGGGCGGTGCTCGCCGACGCCAAGTGGAATGGCCTGTCCACCGAGACCTATTTGTTTGTGGCGCTGTTTTTCTTTTTCAGTTGCTTCGCCATGTCGCGCTATTCACTGTATCTTGAAAAGCGCCTGCATACCGGCCATTAGCGAAGGGAGTTCGGACCATCGGCGATCAGACCCAAACGGACAACGCGCTCGGCTCCTCGATCGATCCCACGCGGCTGATGATCGGCATCGAAGGCATGCACAAATGGTTCGGCGCCTTCCATGTGCTGAAAGATATCAACCTGCAGGTCTATGAGGGCGAGCGGATTGTCATCTGCGGGCCGTCCGGGTCGGGCAAATCGACGCTGATCCGATGCATCAACCGGCTGGAACAGCATCAGCAGGGCGACATCGTCGTCGATGGCACCGAACTGACCGGCGATTTGAAGCATATCGAAATGATCCGCAGCGAAGTTGGCATGGTGTTTCAGCATTTCAATCTGTTTCCGCATTTGAGCGTCCTCGAAAACTGCACCCTGGCTCCGATCTGGGTGCGCAAAATGGCGAAAAGGGATGCCGAAGAGTTGGCCATGCAGTATCTGGAGCGGGTCAAGATACCGGAACAAGCGGCAAAGTTTCCGGGCCAGCTTTCGGGCGGCCAGCAACAGCGCGTCGCCATCGCCCGGGCGCTCTGCATGACGCCCAAGATCATGCTGTTTGATGAGCCCACCTCGGCGCTCGATCCGGAAATGATCAAGGAAGTTCTGGATGTGATGATCGAGCTGGCGGAAACCGGCATGACCATGCTGGTGGTCACCCACGAAATGGGCTTCGCCAAAACCGTCGCCGACTGCGTTGTGTTCATGGATGAAGGCGAGATTATCGAGCGCAACGATCCCGAACCGTTCTTCAACGCCCCGGCGCACGAACGCACCAAACTGTTCCTCAGCCAGATATTAACCCACTGAGTAAGCGATCGTTGCCGTAAATTTGGAGCGTTCGACGGCGCCCGATCAGAAACTGACGGCGACGCCGCCAACGACCGCATAACCAACGTTGTTGTTGGATGCGTTAGTCAGTTCGTCCTGCCAATCCACATAGGCGACGGTGCCCAAAAGCTCAATCCCCGGGCCCATGTCATAGCTGACCCCGAGCAGCACCTTGGTCACTTCGTCATCGCCGGGAGCGGCGCCGGTCATTGGCATATCCGAGCCCACTGCGGTCAGACCGATAGCCCAACCCGAACCGGAATAGGTGACACCGATGTCCCAGGTGTTCTGCTCGTTCGAATTTGCGGTACCCGATACGCCGACATGGATATCGCGGACTTCCCGGTAGCCACCGCCGACGGTGAACGCCCCGGCGCTGACAGTCATGCCTCCACGGAGCGCTCTGAGCGTCGACGTGGCAGGGCCAGTCACGCGCTGATTGGATATCGGCGCTGACATTAGCCTTGCCCAGCTGAGCCGAATAGCCAAGACCAACGTCGAAGGATTGGGTTTCGGTGCCCGAGTTGCCGCCGCTCGCCGCCACCACTTCCGAAGTCGCCGCGCCGGGCTCATAGGAGCCGCCGATGATAAATCCGGCAATGGTCGGTGATACATAGACGATTTTCATGACGTTGCCGTCGCTGATGTCGGAGCCTGGAGCGGCGAGACCGGATGCGGATGCGGCCGGCACAACGACCCAGTTGTTGGTGTCGCCATTATCATGGGCAAGGGCGCCGACAAACGGTGCCGTGTTGGCGAAATCGTGCGAACCGGGCTGTGTTGAGCCCAATCGGATTTGCCCGAAACTGCCATCGATGGACATGTAACTATCGTCGATGCCTCTGTCGCCGCCGGTGCCGTTCGCCGAGGCTTGATCGGTTTCAAACTCGACCACCACGGAAACCGTCATACCGTTATCAAGCCTGACGCTGCCCGACACATGAACTTCCGTATCGTTGATCATGTTAAATTGTTCATAATGGGTGACACCGGAAACATCGGCATTGCCAGATTTCTCGAACGAGCTTTTTTGCGTTCCAAAACCAAGCAGGCTGGTGAAACCGCCCGATAGACCCAATTTGATCTTCGCCGATTTGCCTTGCGCCAAAGCCTGATGGCCGCCGAGCAACGCCACGCTGGTAAGCGCCGTTGCCGCCACTAGGTTCGCCCGCGAAAACACCTTATGCATTACAATGATCCCCACACCCCTAAATCACACTCCAAAACCGGCGGAGCCGATTAAGCAACCTGACGTCTGGACTTTTGAATTTATGCCGATCAGTCATCTTGGCATTCCCATTTAATGTAGGCTTTGTCAGCACTGGCCCATTTGTCG
>CAUZTZ010000326.1:0-4949 GCA_963582805.1 Alphaproteobacteria bacterium | reverse complement strand
GGTCATCGCCTCTCCGGACCGGCCTGCCAATCTGGTGCGCGCCGCGATTCTGTTGCGAACCACGTTACCCCGGGTCGAGGGCCAGGCGGCCCGACTTCGCGAAGATTTGATCGCCCTCGACGCGACCCGCGGCCAGATCGCCGAACAGCGCGCAAAACTGGCCTCGGCGGCCGCCCGCATCGATGATTACCGGAGCGATCTGGAAAAGGCGTTTCGCCAAACCAAGGCCGCCCGGCGCCATACATTGGCCGCCCGCCAGGTGGAAGGGGCGCGGCTTAAGCGGCTGACTGAGGAAGCCGGCAGCCTGCGGGAATTGTTCGGAAAGCTCGAATTGGAGCGCCGGAGGCGGGCGGCCTTAGCCAAAAAAACCATTGAAAATCAGGAGCTTAAAGAACAAAGGCCTGATCGCCCTCTTAGCCTCGATCCCAAAAGCCAGGTGGCGGCACTTGCGTCGTTTGAAATCCGGCCCATATCTAAAGCACGCGGCCGGCTCACATTCCCGGCGGTGGGCAGCCTCAAGGGCCGCTATGGCGGCGCCGTCAGACGCGGCATCCGGCGCAAAGGTATTGTCGTTGCCACCCGCGCCGACGCCCAAGTTGTGGCGCCCTATGACGGCAAGGTTGTGTTCGCCGGAACGTTCCGGGGATACGGGCTGCTCTTGATAATCGAACACAACGAGGGATATCATAGTCTTCTGTCCGGCTTGGCGCGTATCGACGCCGTCATCGGACAGTCACTTCTCTCGGGCGAGCCGGTCGGTAAGATGGGTAAATTGGGTGCCGGGCGCGAACAACTTTATGTCGAGTTACGGCAAAACGGAACGCCGATCGATCCCATGCCGTGGATGACGGCGCAAAAAGGTAAGGTAAGAAGATGAAAAAATCGATTTTGACATTGGCGATCGCGGCCGCGTTTCTTCTGGCCGTTCCCGCCGCCGCCGGCGCCGCCGAAAAGAAAAAAGAGGCCGACACCTACCGGCTCTTAAATCTGTTTGGCGATGTGTTTGAGCGGGTCCGCTCGTCTTATGTGGAAGAGGTGTCGGACGAGGACCTGATCGAAGCCGCCATCACCGGCATGCTGACCTCCCTCGATCCCCATTCCAGTTTCCTGAACGCCAAGAACTTCAAGGACATGCAGGTGCAGACGCGCGGCAAGTTCGGCGGCCTCGGCATCGAAGTCACCATGGAGAACGGCTTGATCAAGGTGGTCTCGCCCATCGATGATACGCCGGCGCACCGCTCGGGGTTACAGCCCGGCGACTTAATCACCCATCTGGACGGCAAGCGGGTGCTTGGCCTGACCCTGGCGCAATCGGTGGAATTGATGCGCGGCAAGGTCGGCACCGACATTAAATTGACCGTGCGCCGCGCCAAGAAGCCGGCCTTTGATGTCACCATCACGCGCGCCATCATCCCGTTGCGCACGGTGCGCTCGCACCTGGAAGGCGATATCGCCTATGTGCGTATTTCCTCGTTCAGCCAGCCGACCCATGACGGCCTCAAGCGGGCGATGGAGAAAATGAAAAAGAAGGCCGGCGATAAGTTCAAGGGCGTGATCCTGGATCTGCGCAATAATCCGGGCGGGCTGCTGGACCAGGCGGTGGCGGTCTCCGACGCCTTTCTCGACCGCGGCGAGATTGTATCGACCCGCCCGCGCAACAAGGAAAGCCACCAGCGCTTTAACGCCAAACCGGGCGATCTGGCCGACGGCAAGCCGCTGATCGTGCTGATGAACGGCGGCTCGGCGAGCGCGTCTGAGATAGTCGCCGGCGCGTTGCAGGACCACAAACGGGCGATCATCCTCGGCTCGCAATCCTTCGGCAAGGGATCGGTGCAGACTATATTACCGCTGGGATCGCACGGCGCCATGCGTCTAACCACGGCGCTCTATTTCACGCCATCGGGCAAGTCCATCCAGAAGGTCGGCATCAAGCCCGATATCGCGGTTCAACAGGCGCGCATCGAAGCCATTCAGTCGGGTCGCCGGCAAAGCCGCGAATCGGATTTGCGCGGCGCCCTCGACCAGCGCAACAACAACGGCGCCGGAAAATCGGACAACAAGACCGATCCCGGCAAGGCCCAGACCAAAGACACGCCGCAGGATTTCCAACTGCAACGGGCCTTGGATCTGTTGCGCGGCGTCGATCTATTCACCAAGCGGTTAAAAGGCTAACGCGGACCAACGCTGATGGCGGATGACGAGGCCGACGACGAGTTGGACGACGACGCGCTGGACGGCGACGCGTTGGACGATGACGAGACTGGCGAAGACGGTGACGATTCAGGCTCCGGCGATGACTTCGGCGGCGATGACGATGATGACGACGATGATGACGACGATGATGACGCCGACGATGATGACGACGATGATGATGACGATGATTCCGATGACGAGGACTTCGGCGACGATGATTTCGGTGGCGACTTCGATGATGATGACGACGACGACGAAGGCGGTGGTGGCGGCAAGAAGAAAATAATCATCATTGCGGCGGCAGCCGTTGTCGTGCTTGGCGCCGCTGGCGGGGCGATGATGCTTCTCGGCGGCGGCGGCGATGATGGCGGTGCCGGCGAAGCCAAACATGTCAGCGAAGCCGATCCAAACATTCCCCTGGTCACCATGGCCATTCCGCCCAAACGGCGGCTGAAGATCACCGACCAAAGCAAGTCCAAGGGCGGCGCCCGTGCGCGGACCAAATTCGGCGCCCGCAAAGGCGGTGCGGTAAAAAAACTGAAAGCTCTGCCCGGCCCCAAACCCGGCCTGACGCCGCCGGCCACAGGCGGTCACAACCCCAAGGCTGAGGGCGGTCACGCCCCCAAAGCTGAGAGCGGCGCGCCCGAAGAGGCCGCCGCGCCTGGAAGGGCGGCCGCCGGCCGTGGCGCGGAAGAGGCGCCCCGGGAGCCGGATAAACCGGCGTCCACGGGCGTCCGCCGTACCCCTGGCAAGGGCGTGATCACGCCGTCGGTAACGGCGGTCGCGTTTCGCGGCATTGCCTTGCAGCCGCGCGGCAAATCCTTAAAGGGCATCAATTCGGAAATGGTCGAATCGACCCAGGCGGGACTGCTGCCGAAGAAGACATCGCGCGGCGGCGCCCCCTGGCAGGAATATGCGCGCCCCTTCAACAAGGACGTCAAACGCCCGCGCATCGCAATCATCCTGCGCGGCATCGGGCTCAGCCGCGCCGCCACCTTGGCGGCCATCAATCAATTACCCGGCGGCATCACCCTGGCCTTCAGCCCCTACACTGCCAATATCGGCGACTGGATGGGGATGGCGCGTTCGGCGGGGCACGAGACACTGATCGACTTACCCATGGAGCCCAACAATTTCCCGGTCTCCGATCCGGGTCCGATGGCCATGCTGACCGAGTTGGAGGCCGCCGATAACATCAACCGCCTGCAACGCCTGCTGGGCCTGGCGCCGGGATTTGTCGGCGTATTCCAGGTCATGGGATCGAAATTCGCCGCCTCCGAAGAGGCTTTGACCCCGGTGTTAGCCGAATTGCAAAAACGCGGTCTCCTCTATGTGGATAACGGCATCCCCAAGGGCGGGCTCAGCCTCAAGGTCGCCAAGTCCCTGGCCTTGCCCCGGACCAGCGTCGTCGTCTCACTCGACGCGGTCGCCTCCGCCGCCGCCATCAACGACCGCCTGACGCAACTGGAAAAACAGGCGCGCAGCCGGAAATCGGCGGTCGGCGTGGGCGAGCCTTATCCGGTCACCATCCGGCGTCTGGCCGAATGGGCGAAGTCCCTGGACTTCAAGGAGCTGGCCCTGGCGCCGGTGTCCGCCGTGGTGCGCATTGATGGCCCGCCCAAAAAACCGGCTGCGCCTGAAGGCGGGGCCGAAGGTGAAGCCAAACCGGCCGCCGAGGCGGAGGCCAAGAAATGACGCCGCGCGGCTTCCTGATCTAGCCCATGAGTTCCGCGCACGCCTCGGACCTTCCCTATCGGCCCTGCGTCGGCATCTTCTTGATCAATGACGCCGGCAAGGTCCTGGTTGGCCGGCGCATCGGCGCCGAGGCCGACGCCTGGCAAATGCCCCAGGGCGGCATTGATGAAGGCGAGGAACCCGCCCGGGCGGCATTACGCGAGCTCGAAGAAGAGACCGGCACTTGCAATGCCCGCGTCATCGGCGAGGCCGCCGAATGGGTGCGCTACGATCTACCCGGCGATATGATCGGCAAGCTCTGGAATGGACGCTACCGGGGGCAGAGACAAAAATGGTTTGCTTTGCGCTTTTTGGGCTCGGACGACGAGATCGACCCGGCCGGCGTCGCCCACCCGGAGTTCGATGGCTGGCAATGGATGGACGCCGGCGATCTGGTTGCCAACGTGGTGGCGTTCAAACGCGAAATATACGCCATGATTGTAGACGAATTCGCGCCGCTTTTGGCGGCATGGAAATAGCCTGGGAGAAATTGGATTACCGCCAAAAAGTCGTTATTTTTTAAAATTTTAGAGGCATTTGGGCCCCGGAAAATTATTGTGATAGACGGTTTGCGGGCCGATAGAGTGTGTGTTATGAATTTTGCAGTTTCAGCCACCGAATCTGGAGCTTATTTTTTTGAGATTTTCCAAAATATCCGTGGCGGATTTTGCCCGGCGCCAAGCCTGAATACTTGGCAGGGACTTAGACATTCAGCTCCTGTCTGATCACAAATCAAGTAAGAGCTGAGCGAGGAGTATGCGAGAATGGAGGGCAGTCAGGCAGCCGGATTGAGCAAGGCCCGGCGCGAAGAAGTCGAAGATGTGGTGGTCCGCTTTGCCGGTGATTCCGGTGACGGCATCCAAATCACCGGCAGCCAATTTACCCTGACCACGGCGCTGGCCGGAAATGATCTGGCGACGTTTCCCGATTTCCCGGCCGAAATCAGGGCGCCCGCCGGCACCACTTTCGGGGTCTCGGCCTTTCAAATTCATTTCGGCTCCCACGACATCAAGACCGCCGGC
>CAUZTZ010000325.1:0-4952 GCA_963582805.1 Alphaproteobacteria bacterium | reverse complement strand
CCGAGTTGCCGGAACCGCGCGGCGTCATCGGCCGCGGCAACTATTCCAACTTCCTGTTCATCGTATTTTTGGCCGGCTTCGTGCTTAGCCTGGGCGCGTCGGGCTATGCATTTATTACCAAGGAAGAACTGGCCGGAACCGCCGAGGTCAAAAAATTCGAGGCCGCCGAGAAGAACCTTTGGAAGGAAACCTTGAAGCCGCCGAAACTGACGAAAGCGCAAAAGGATGCGCTGAAGCGGCAAAAGGCCAGGCGGGCCGAGGACGAATCGAAACTGATCAATCAATTGAACGAGGAGGAGGCCGAACTTGAAGACGTGCTGGCGGCGTCGCTGAGCGATGAAGATGCCGCCGACGAGCCGCCAGAAGTGGTCACCTCGAAACTGTCCGTCGCCGCCGAGAAACAAAAGGTCACGCTGATGACGTTTCTGTCGCGCGGCTTGGAACAGGTCATGAAATCCCGCCCGAAATTAGATACGTTTTCGAAGTTCGGCGTCAATCTGTACCTCGCCGGCGCTTGCGAGGCTCTCGGCCAGACCGACGATCTGACGGCCGAAGAGCTGGAAACGATCCTCATCGACAGCGTCGGAGTATTAGGCACCAGCCGCAAGCAGGCGAAGAAATTCACGGAGTCTTACGAAGACTACATGCGCAATCCGAAATATCTGGGCATGATCGAAGCCGGCCGCGAGGCCATGCAGGGCCAGATGCGCGGCAACGCCGAGGCGGCAATGTCGCTCGATAAGGCGCTCGATCAATGGAACACCCGTGCCGCCGACGAGCAGACCTCCAGCGGCACCATCGCCGTCATGTTCACCGATATCGTCGGCTCCACGGCGATGACCCAGAACCACGGCGATGAAGCGGCGCAGGAGGTTGTGCGCACCCACAACCGCATCGTCCGCGCCGCGCTGACCACCTACAGTGGGCGCGAGGTCAAACATACCGGCGACGGCATCATGGCGTCCTTCTCCAATACCGCCCAAGGCGTTGAGGCGGCCATCTATATCCAGCGCAAAACCTATCAGGACAATGCCACCAACCCGGTCGTTCCGCTCGGCATCAAGATCGGCATCAACGCCGGCGAGCCGATTGTCGAAGACGACGATCTGTTCGGCACCACCGTTCAATTGGCGGCGCGCATCGTCGACAAGGCCGGCAATTATCAGATATTTGTGTCGGAGACCGTGAAGGGTATCTGCCAGGGCAAGGCGATCCAGTTCCAAAGCCGGGGCACCCGCGAGATGAAGGGCTTCAAGGAGCCGATCTCGCTATTCGAAGCCGTCTGGCAAACCGGCGCCGAGGCGGCCGAGGCCGCGCCCGCTGCCGCCGCTGCCGCTCCGGCGGCTGCCGCTCCGGCACCCGCTCCAGCGGCTGCGCCGGCGGCCAAGGCGACGGCCTGATCCCAAACATAATATTGCTGTTAGGCATTGCCCGCCGCAAATGGCGGACAAAGAAAAAGGGCCGCCTTTTCGGCAGCCCCATTTAATATTCCCCTGTTAAACTCGCCTGTTGAATTCGCCTGAAATTTGTCCGCCGAATTCGTCTCAAATCTGTGCGCGGGGTAAACTGTAAACAAGACCGGACTAGGCGGTTAACAGTGAATCGCCCTTGGTTTGAAAAAAAAGCCGCCTCGGACGGAGACGGCTTAAGTTTAACAGGGAGGCGTCAAAAAGATACGAACGGCAATCGCCATCCGATCTCATCGATCACCCTCAACCTAACAGGCGCCCGTTAATGGATGCTTAATGGTGACGGCTCGAAGCGGCCCTGGCCGCGCCGGCCTCACGACTACTTCCGAAACACGGATTCGGCGCCGTTGCGGGCTTTTTCCTTGAGCGCGATTTCGGCGCGCACCCGTTCGATCTCGCCCTCAAGCTCGGCAATATATTCGCCCAGCGCCTCGATCGACATGACTTCAAGGTTTCTGGCATCGGGCTTTTTGGCTACGGGTTCAAGATCGTCGGTATCCATGTCGCCTCCGAACAAGGTAGCTTGCCGCACTCGGCGCAGCATACTAATACCACCAAGCACCGCCAATAGAGAATAAATCCAAGGAGTAAGCCATGACTGGCGATCTGCCCGAACAAATGAATTGCATCGAAATCCCGGAACCAGGGCCTGAGCCGGAGGCTTTGCAATTGGCGCGGCGCCCGGTGCCGGAGCCGGGCGCCGGCGAAATTCTGATCGAAGTTGCGGCGGCCGGCGTCAACCGGCCCGATTTGATGCAGCGCCGGGGCCAATATCCGCCGCCGCCCGGCGTCAGCGATATTCCCGGCCTGGAAATCGCCGGCCGGGTTGCGGCCCTTGGCGGCGAGGGCACCGGCTGGCAGATCGGCGATGCGGTCACGGCGCTGGTGGCCGGCGGCGGCTATGCGGAATATTGCGTGGCCCCGGGCGCCCAGGCGCTTGGAGTTCCGAAACCACTATCGATGATCGAAGCGGCGGCCTTGCCGGAAACGTTTTTTACCGTCTGGTCGAACGTCTTTGATCGGGGCCGCCTGGCGCCGGGCGAAACCCTGCTGGTTCAGGGCGGGGCCAGCGGCATCGGCACGGCGGCCATCGTGATCGCCTCCAATTTGGGCCACCAAGTCATCGCCACCGCCGGTTCAGGCGATAAATGCCAGGCCTGCCTGGATTTGGGGGCGGCGCTGGCGATCAACTACAAGACCCAGGATTTCGCCGAGGAGGTGAACAAATTCACCGATGGGCGCGGCGTCGATGTGATCCTCGACATGGTCGGCGGCGATTACCTGCCGAGGGAGCTGACCTGCCTCGCCGCCGACGGGCGCATTTCGGTTATCGCCACCTTGGGCGGATCAAACGCCGGCATCAACATCACCAAATTGATGCTCAAGCGCCACACCATATCGGGCTCCACCTTGCGCACCCGGCCGGTTGAATTCAAGGCCGCCATCGCCGATGCACTTCGGACCCAAGTCTGGCCATTGATCGAAGCGGGCCGGATCAAGCCGGCGGTATTCGCCGTTCTGCCCCTGGCGGAAGCCGCCGCGGCGCACCGCATCCTCGAGGACGGCCAGCATATCGGCAAGGTGATGCTGAGCACCGGATAGGCAGAGCCCGGTTTGACGCTGGGCCGCTTCGCTTGTATATTCGCCCAAGAGATTCAAGGCGTTGAGCCTTATTCATTCCCGAGTGAAATTTGTCAGTGAAATCCGCCAATTGCTTGCGTGATCCCGATATTTTGGGTTCGTGATCAAGAATTCCGTATTCGGAGCGCCAAGCTTAAGGCACTATGTAGGAACCGAGAAAATGGCACAGCCTCTCATGCCCAAGGCCACCGCCGTATGGCTGGTCGATAATACCACCCTGACCTTCGATCAGATCGCGGCGTTTTGCGCGCTTCATGCTCTCGAAGTGCAGG
The DNA here is from genome assembly GCA_963582805.1 of Alphaproteobacteria bacterium. Lineage (GTDB taxonomy): Bacteria > Pseudomonadota > Alphaproteobacteria > Rhodospirillales > UBA2165. The sequence goes on along the minus strand of CAUZTZ010000325.1, from coordinate 1,570 downwards.
CCATCGCCGATGGCGAAGTGGCGCCCGGCATGCACGGGCTCGATCCGCTCGCCAATGGACAATTGACCAAGGAAGAGATTGCCCGCTGTGAAGCCGATGGCAGCGCCGAATTGGAAATGGCCAAGCCCAACGTTCCGTTGCCCAAGGTGCGCCAAAAGGGCGCCCGTTACACCCCCATCTCGAAGCGCCAGGACCGGCCCGATGCCATCGCCTGGCTCTTGCGCAATTATCCCGAACTGAGCGATGCGCAAATCTCGCGCATGATCGGAACCACCAAGCCGACGATCAACGCGGTGCGCGACAAAACCCATCACAACACCACCAACATCAAGCCGCAAAGCCCGGTCTATCTGGGCCTCTGCACGCCCGATGATTTGGAAAAGATGGTCGCCATCGCCCGCGCCCGGGCCGGCACCACCCGCGCGCCGGCGCCGGAGCCGGAAGCAGAGGCGGCGCCCGAGGCAGCGCCGGAGCCCGCCATACGGGCGAGCGGACCGCTCAAGCCGCAGGAGGTCTTCGGCGAGACCGTGCGCGCGCCGGAGCCCGAGGCGGAACCCGAAGTCAGTGCCGATACCCTGTTCAAGGAACGCCCGGCGGAGGAAAGTCCCGCCGAGGATGCCGCTGCGGAAATCCCAGCCGAAGAGAGCCCTGCCGAAGAAAACGTGGGCCAAGAAAGCCCGGCCGAAGAGAGCGCTGCGGAAGAAAGCAGCCAGAGTTAATCACCTCACGGCGGTAGCGGGCGTGGCGGCGCAATAAAGGGCGTGGCGGCGCCGGGGGCCGCATTTAAAAATTAATAAAAGGAAATGTATTTCCGGCTTTATGCGCCGGAAGGTATACCGCTGCTTTGAGAGGATCGGCGCTCGTTAGAGCGCGTTCATACTCGCAAGTTCGTCTTTGATTTTCAGCTTTTCGCGTTTGAGATTTGCCACCAGCAGTTCATCTGGAAGAGGACGGCCGCCTTCGCGATCTATCTTGGCGTCTAACTCGCTGTGGCGGGTCCGTAAATTCGAGACTTTATCCAGCTCCGTCATTCAGTAACCTCCATTAGCCATTCAATCTCCACCTTCTAAAACATAATGGTTTGGCATAAAATATTCCAGTGAAAACGCCTTTTTGGGGACAAATAAGGACAAGTGAGATCGATATTCATGCGCTGCCGGCATCGGCTTTGGCGGCCAGTCCGGCGATGATTTGAAGCCCGTCCGTGTCGGCTTTTTGCAAGCCTTTGCCCAGGCTTTCCAGGTAAAACAGCATATTAAACGCGGCCGCGGCGCGGCAGTCATCGCTCCCTTGTTGGCGCAATTTATGCAAAACCCCGGACAGCATAATTTGCTCGCCATGCTCGGCATTCAGCTCCGCCGATTTGATTTCGGCGCGAATCGCCTCGGCGGTTTCGGGCGCGCATCCCATCCAATCGGTCTTTAGCATGGACCGAAGGCCGCGCAAGACGACCACGATTTCGAGGTTCCAGCGCCCAACCGCTGCTTCGGCCAAGGCCAAATCGGCAGCGTCTATCCGGTGGCCGAGGGCGCCGGCCCAGGCGCAATAGAGCAACAAATTGATGTCGGCG
>CAUZTZ010000324.1:0-4988 GCA_963582805.1 Alphaproteobacteria bacterium | reverse complement strand
GCGCGCCGCCACATGGCCGTCGATGGGCCCGGTCGGCGAGAGCGTCCAGAACGGAAACAGGAAATGGGCCACGCGCCAGTAATTGCCGCCATCTTCGGTCGGATGGTAGGCGCCATAGGCGGTGCCGCATGGGGTTTCGGTCACCTCGTATTCGGGCTGGCGGATGAAATCGCCGCGCTTGTCTGGCGCCTTTGCATCGAAGATACGCCTGCCGGCCAGTTCGCTGTGCAGGAAGCCGGCGTGAGAGGTATCGATGCTGCCTTCAAAGGATTGCAGATAGCTGCATTCGCGCTGGATGAAGACGGCGTTGACTTCGGTGTCCGGGGTCAGCGTCGCCTCGATATCGGGCAGCGCCGGTATATTCTCCTGATCGCCCATGAATACCCAAATTACGCCGGCCCGTTCGCGCGCCGCATAGGCCTTGGCTTTAACTTTATGTTTGAAATCCTGGTGCGGGGGCACGTTGGCCTGGTCCAGACAATTGCCCTCCACATCGAACTTCCAGCCGTGATAGACACAGCGGATGCCGCCCTCTTCGTTGCGCCCGAAAAACAACGACGCGCAGCGATGCGGGCAGCGTTGGTCCATGACGCCGACGGAGCCTCGGGAATCCCGAAAGGCGATCAGCTTTTCGCCCAAAAGCATCAGCCGCACCGGATCGCCATCGGCCACTAGCTCGCCGGACGCCGCCGCCGGTATCCAATATTGGCGCATCATTTCGCCCATGGGCGTTCCCGGCCCGGTCCGGGTCAGAATTTCGGCTTCGGCGGTTGTGGTCATGTGTCCCCCTGTTTCGGCAAAGCGCCTTTAATTCTTGCGCGCTGATTTTAAGAAACAACGCCGCGTTTGGATACATAATAAAAGCGCCACACCAGCAGCGATGCCGCGACCACGCTGGCGATCAGGATGGCTTCGAGAATGCCGGCCGCGCCGCGCTCCAATTTGAGCGCCAGCAACCATGAAAGCGGGATCATCACGAACAGGTAGGATAGGAAATGGCTGAGCACCGGCACCACCGTATCGCCGCGCCCGCGCAAAGCGTGCGACAAGACAACCTGGCCGCCGTCGGGGATCATGATGATGCCGATGAAGGCGATCAGCGGGGCGGCGGCGGCAACTAACGTCGCATCGACGGCGAAGCCCTTGGCGATCCAGGGCGCGAGGACGAACAGCGTCCCGCCGAGCACTGCCATGGCCACCGAATTGACAGCCAGGCCGAGCCAGCCGGCGCGCGCCATGCCGGGCCCGTCTTCGGCGCCCCAGGCGTGGCCGACCAGGACGGCGGTGGCGCTACCCATGCCGAGGGCCACCATGAACACCATGCCCAGCAGCTGAAATGTGATCGAGTAGGCGGCCAGCGCGATGGTGCCCAGCAATCCGGCGATCAGGGTTTGTATGGAGAACGCTATCGATTCCACCGCCTGACTGGCGCCGGCGCTGTAGCCGATGCGCCGTTGGCGCCGCCAGGCCCGCCAGCCTCCCATTGCAGGCTTGCGCAAACCAAAGCGCTCATGGTCGGCCAGGTTCCAGATATAAAGGATAATGGCGGCGGCGATGACGGCGCGCACCGATGTGGTCGCCCAGGCCGAGCCGATGGCGCCTTGGGGCTCAAAGCCCAGATTGCCGTAAATCCACATCCAGTTGAGGGCGATGTTCAACAGGTTGCCGGCGGCCATTATGATCATCGGCATGGCCGGCCGTTTGAGGGCTTCCAGGAAGTACGAGCTGGCCACATAGATGATCATGAACGGCAGGCCGAGGGCTAGGATGCGGACAACCCGCCCGCCATGTTCGGATAGCTCATTGCTTTGGCCCGACAGTTGCAGCACCCATTCGCCGGCCAGGGCCAGGGCTAAACAAACCAGGCCAAGCCCGGCGGCATACAACGTTCCCCGCCGCCACGCGGCGCCGCAGCCCAAGTCATCGCCGGCCCCCTTGGCGCGCGCCGTTTCCACCAGGGTGCCGAGGCAAAGCCCGATGGTGGTCACGAACAAGGGCACGGTGATGGCGATGGCGATGCTTTGATAGGCCAGCTGGTCCGTCGAGAAGCGCCCCAGCATGATGGTATCGATCAGCGACATGGTCAGCATGCCGAGCCGCGAGCCGATCACCGGCGCGGCCAGGCGCAGCAAGGCGCGGGTCTCAGACCCTATCCTTGAGGGCCGGCTTATGGCGCTATCCTCAATCATGTTTATTATTGGTCCCGGTGGCTGCAAGACGAGGCGCGGCTGTTCATAGGGGGTGCGACGACGATGATCCAGCTTTATCAAAGCCTGCAATCGGAGAACAGGGCATGAGCGAGCGCGCTTTGCCCAAATGCGTGCTGTTCGATCTGGGCGGCGTCATAATCGATGTGGATATGGGCCGCGTGGTGGCGCCGTTTACCTCGGAGGTGATCGATACCAGCCTGGCCGAGGATTGGTACAAATGCGCCGCCATCGATAATTTTGAGCGGGGCCGCATCGGCGCCGCCGAATTTGGCGAGGCGATTGTCGGCGAGCTGGCTTTGGATTGCACGGCGGCGCAGTTTCTGGAGCGGTTCGAGGACATTCACCGGGGATTGTTCGCCGGCGCGGCGGAACTGCTCGAAGGGCTGGCGGCCAAAACCCATGTGGCCTGCTTCAGCAATATCAACGCATTGCACTGGTCCAGCCAATGCCGCGATCTGCACATCGATGGCTATTTCCAAACCCATGTTTTGTCGTTCGAGCTGGGGCATCGCAAACCGGACCGGGCGGCGTTTCGGGCGGCGGCGGAATTATTGTCGGTGGCGCCGGAAGACATCACGTTTTTCGATGACCGGGCCGAGAATGTCGATGGCGCGCATGCGGCGGGCTTTGCGGCCCATCTGGTGGCCGGGCCGGGGGAGGCGGCGGCGATCCTGGGGGTGGATTAAATCCAGCGGCGGACGCGGGATTTGTAGTCCAGATACGGCGCGCCGAAATGGCGTTCCAGATACGCTTCTTCGCGGCCGATGACGCCGTGGCGCATGATCGGATACCAGATCACCAGCCCGGCGATAATCCATAACGTGTCGGCGGCGATGGCGGCGCCGATCAGCCCTAAGAACATGCCGCAATAGATGGGATTGCGGGAGATGGCGAAGGGGCCGCTATCGACCAGCGCCGAGGACGGCGAATGGGTATCAAGATCGCCGCGAAAGTTTTTGAACTGGCGAAACGACCAGATGGCGATCGCCAAACCGATGCCGAAAACCCCGGCGCCGATCCAAATGTTGGCCCATGGCGCGGGCACGAAGCGGAGCGGAACCAGCCAGCTCAATCCATAGCCGGCCGCCAACAGCAGAAACCACAATGCGGGCGGGCGGACGACCACATCGGCGCGGTCTTCGGCGGGGTTTGGGGTTTGGTCTGACATGGCCTGCCTCCAATATGACAACAATATTGTCAATACGGCATGACAAGACTATTGTCAATAATAAAGAATCACGCTAAGGCTTATGTTGGAAGTGGAATAAATGGACGAAAAAACCAAATTTACCCATGAAGGCGCGGCTGCCATGACCGTGTTTTTGGAGACCATGGGGCTCTATTTCCGCCTCCGCGATGCCGGCAAGCAGTCCGGTCTGGTGACCCCCGGCGGCGGCGGTATCTGGGGGTTCCTGCATTCCCTGGCGGTGGATGGCGCGCAGACGGTGCCGCAATTGGCGCGCGCCCGGCCCGTGTCGCGCCAGCATATTCAACAGATCGCCAACGAAGCCGAGGCCGATGGGCTGATCGAATTTGCCGACAACCCGGCCCACAAGAAATCAAAACTGGTCAGCCTGACCGATGAAGGGCGCGCCTTGCACCAGAAAATGACCGCCGAGTTCGCCCAGGTAGCGGGCAAGCTGGCCGAGGGCATGAGCACCCAGGATCTGGAAGTGACCGGGCGCACCCTGAACCAGTTACGCTCCAAACTGGCCGGCGGCGCCTTGCAGCTTGGCGGCTTATCGGCGGCGGTTGAGGGCGACTAGCCGGCGCCGCTGTCTACAATCTCGATCGCGTGGGTGATTTTGGCGCTGGCGCCGAGCATCACGGTGGCCGAGCAATATTTGTCCGCCGACAGGCTGACCGCCCGCTCCACCTTGGCCGGGTCCAGCCCGGCGCCGGTAACGATGTAGCGGACATGGATTTCGGTAAACACCTTGGGAATATCCCCGGCCCGCTCGCCTTCGATTTCGATGGCCACATCACTGACCGGCTGGCGCGATTTTTCCAGGATATCGACCACATCATAAGCCGTGCAGCCGCCGAGGCCGAGCAAAAGCATTTCCATCGGGCGCACCCCGGCGTCGGGACCGCCACCGGTCGCCGCGCCGCCCATGATCACCGAATGGCCGCTGCCCGATTGGCCCAGGAATGTGCGGTCCTCGATCCATTTCACGCGGGTTTTCATGGCGGCCATGGGATGATCCTTATGGTGTTTAAGCGACTTCCACGCTGCGCAGGCGCAGGGCTTTTTTGCGCTGGTGCGGGTCGAGATGGCGTTTGCGCAAGCGGATCGATGTGGGCGTCACCTCGACCAGCTCGTCGTCGCCAATATAGGCGATGGCTTTGTCCAGGTTCATCTCGATGGGCGTGGTCAGATCGACGGCGTCGTCCTTGCCCGATGCCCGGATATTGGTGAGCTGCTTGGCCTTCAACGGGTTCACTTCAAGATCGTTGCCGCGGTTATGCTCGCCGATAATCATGCCGCTGTAAATGCGCTCGCCGGGCCCAATAAACATCGGCCCGCGGTCTTCCAGGTTCCAAATCGCATAGGCAACCGATTTGCCCGCCGCCATCGACACCAGCACCCCGGCGCGCCGCGATTGCAAAGCGCCCCGGTAGGGCGCGTAGCCGTGGAAGATGCGGTTGAGCACGCCGGTGCCCTTGGTATCGGTCATGAACTCGCCGTGATAGCCGATCAGCGCCCGCGTCGGTGCGTGCAGAACAAGCCGCTGCTTGCCACGCTCGCCGGTGCGCATTTCGATCAATTCGGCCCTG
>CAUZTZ010000323.1:0-5016 GCA_963582805.1 Alphaproteobacteria bacterium | reverse complement strand
CACATTTGAATTTATTTGTGATACTTCCGCTGAACTAGTCACAGCAGATTCGATCATGATCCCGTCCCCATATTACAACACTACGGGTACGGATTTATCGGCTTTGGTGTATTACAGATCTAGCGATGTTAACGGCACGACAAGAAATAGGTTGGCACTTCAGTTGACCGATCTGCCGAATGGAAACTTGTTTACGATGAACACAACGAACATTCCATCTGGCAAGGAAATTCGATTCTATGTTTTTGGGTATCTGGTGTAAGGAACGAGTTTATGTATACAAAAGAACAAATTGACCAGATGATAGATCAAGGTATTGATCCTGTCGGACAAATGAGAGCGGATCGCCGGCATGCCTTGAATGCCTGGCTCGCTGGAATGGACGCTGGTGATTCAAGATATCCTCGATGGGACGGCGACGATGGGCGCTGTCTCCGCATTGAAGAGGCACAGTTTTGGCCGAAGACAATCAAGGCCGCGGAGCAAGCGGAGTTCAAGCGTCTTGATGCGATTTATGAGATCGAAAAAAAGAACTTGGGCCGAAAAGCGGCTAAAATGCCGTTCAATCAATAATTGCTTCTGAATCGGAAGTAATTTCGAACCTACTTTCGCCAGCACCGCCGGCTATTAAAGCCGTGATGCTTTCAGGAAATTTCTGAGATATTTCACTGGCGTGCTTAGTACAGCGGATAGATTGTGTCCGGTGATTGTCCCCGGATGGGGGCGTTCTTCCCGGATAGCCTATCGAAATGCTTCTTCGATTTTCCCGTTCTCCGGTATAGAGCCTTTTTTGCCATTTTCTTCCACCAGCCGGAATTTGGCCTTCCCCCGTACAGCCCCGGATACCGCACCTCGGACCAATCCGCGATCAGATTGGCGAAGGCATCGTGACTTTCAATTCCCGGATGTGCGCCGCCGGCGAAGTCCGAGCATTGCAAAGGTACGCCGAGATAGCGGTCCCGCTCGATACGGCCGGTCGCCAACAAAGCCTCCATGTACTCCTGCAAACCTGGGCTGATTCCCAAGAAGCTAAAGCCCCAGGGAATACCGAAGCTCCGCATTGCGTGGGAAATTTGGTGATAGTTCCTGAGAAAATTATCGAGACAATCCCACGGATTGATAAGTTCACGGAATCCGGAGATGAAACCACTATCGCGCGCGGCATCGGCCGCCACGTCGATTTCCAGGGATTCAAATGCATGGCGTGAAAAATTTAAACACTTTCCCTCGCCGGTTAGGTATTCACGCCGCTCGACCACGGTGAATAGGACGAACATGAAATCGGGCGCAAGTTGGGGCACGGCGGTCAGTGCCATGCGGGCGATGTAATCGTTGGATTTGCCGCTTTTTCCCAAATTCCAGTTGGCGACACTTGTGTGGTGGCGGTCGGCTAGGGCGGAGCAAAGGCGGGAAGGCCAAGCTTCGCTGCCGCCGACGCCATAGCCCTCGGTCCAACTGCATCCGAGACTGACGACGTTGAGTTCGCGCCTTGCCTCGAATGGGTCGCAGCGGTAGCCGTGACAATTGCGGAGGCCCGGCGTTTGATGTTTTAATCTGTCGGTCCTGGGGCCGTAACGAGGCACGCCGTCCAAGGGCCAATAGTCCCAGTCCTGCCCTGGCGCGGGATCGGGTAGATCGTCGAAAAAGGCATAGGATTGATCGCTATCCCCTGGCTCTGGCTCTGGCTCGGGCTCAGGTTTTGGCTCGGGTGGGGTGGCCTCGGTGGCGGCGATTAACGACAGATATTCTTCATAGAGCGCCGAATGAACATTGCCACCAAGTTCCGCATCGAGGACATAAGCTTGGCGACCATAGGCCGCAGCCAGACGATAATCACCGGCCAGAAAATAGCATATCGAAGTTCCAAGGAACCCGCACTGACTGAGATTGTCAATCTCGATGGCTCGTCGGAACAAATATCCCGCACGGTCAAACCGCCCTTCATCAAATGCCTCTAGTGCCGAATGGACCTCCTCCGTTATCGTATGACCAACGGCAATCTGCCTGAGCAAATCAAAAATCTCGGGCCTCGGTCCGCCAGAGGCGAGTTCACCCGGCCCAGTCATAACACTATCACGGAAAATTTCCATACCCGTAATACTGCTCTAGACACCTTAAAATTTTCTGAATTTTCTATATACAGTGGAAATTAAATTTTACAATTTCTCGCGAACGATCAGGCGATAGGCGAACCGAATTTCAGAACCCAAGCCCCCTTGCTGCATCAACGATTGGAGCGCCGGATCAAACCCGGCATATCAATTTGAAGCCATCCGGAATCGCCAAAACGACACTGATCTTGGCACCGGCGCAGTATTTCTACGCCTGCCGAACCGAATCTATGGCCGTGCCGCCCGCGTCAGTAAAGCCCGCCGGTGCCGGTCTTATCAATAAAGCCCGCCGGTGCCGGTCTTGGGCGCCGCCACCGGGGTTTCCGATATGCCCTCCAGCACGCTCTCGCCGCCGGTCGGGATGGTGCCGGGCTTGAAAGCCTCCAGAATGACTTTTTTATCGCCGGGCCGGGCCGGGCGGCCGGTTACAGAATTGACGCGCACCAGATGAATGCCGCTCGGCACCCGGAACGGGATCGCCGGCCTGCCCTTTAGCGCGGCGGCCATGAAATCGCGAAACACCGGCGCCGCGACCGACGCGCCCTGCTCGCGCCGCCCCAAAGAGCGCGGCTGATCGAAGCCGGCGAACACACCCAGCGCCAGATCGGGGGTAAAGCCGATAAACCAGGTGTCGAGGGCCTTGTTGGTGGTGCCGGTCTTGCCGGCGATGGGCTTGCCGACCGACCTGATACGGCGCCCGGTGCCGCGCTCGACCACGCCCTGCAGCATGGAGACAATCTGATAGGCGCTCTCCGGATCGGCCACTTTTTTGCGCGCATCGGGGCCCCTCGGCACTTTCTGTCCGACCCAGCTGTCGGCCTGGCATTTGGCGCAGATGCGGGTGTCGTGTTTGAAGATGGTCTTGCCGTGGCGGTCCTGAACCCGGTCGATCAGCGTCGGGCGGATAAACTTGCCGCCATTGACGAACATGGCATAGCCGGCGGTTAATTTCAGCAAGGTGGTTTCACCGGCGCCGAGCGCCATGGACAATTGGTGCGGCAATTTGGCGTTGACGCCGAAGCGCCTGGCGGCGTCGGCGATGGCATCGATACCGATGGTCTGGGCCAGCCGCACGGTCATCAGGTTGCGCGATTTCTCGAGGCCGAGGCGCATGGTGCTGGGCCCATAGTATTTCTTGGTGTAGTTGGCCGGCCGCCATTTCGGCAGGCCCGGTCCCTGATCGATCACGAACGGCGCATCCAGGATCAGCGTCGACGGCGTATAACCCTTGTCGAGGGCACTCAAGTAAACGAACGGCTTGAACGCGGAGCCTGGCTGGCGCAACGCCTGAACCGCCCGGTTGAACTGGCTTTTTTCGAAATAATAGCCCCCCGACATGGCCAGGATGCGCCCGGTGTGCGGGTCCAGCGCCACCAGCGCGCCTTCAATTTCCGGGATTTGGCGAAGCCCATAGGTTTCCGGCGCATAGACGGCGCCTTTGGAGTTTTTGTGCACCCGCTCCACCAAGACCACATCGCCCTGGGCCAGCACCTGATCGGCGGCCTTGACGCGTGCACCGAGGCGCTCGCCCTTCGCCCATCGCCGCGCCCATTTCAATTCGGCCAGCGGGATAAACCCGGTGGCGCCGTCATCCAGCCCGATATGGGCGGCGGCGGCGGTGATGGTGCGCACGATTGCCATGTGCCATTTACCCTTGCCCTTGGGCGCCGGCACGCCCAACAGGGCGCCGTGCCAGGCCAGGCCGGGGGGGATGTTGGTGAGCGCGCCGCGCCAGCCATGGCGCCGGTCATAGGCGATGAGACCGTTCTTCAAGACCGTATCGGCGATGGTTTGATATTTGGGATCAAGGGTGGTGCGCACCGACAGCCCACCATCGTAAAGCTGATCCTCGCCATAGCGGGTGACCAATTCCCGGCGCACTTCCTCGGCGAAATAATCGCCTTGCACAAACTCGGCCTCATCGCGGCGGCTGATGCCGATCAGCCGGGCGCGCGCAAATTTGGCTTCCTCCGCCGAGATAACGCCGTCATCCAGCATGCGCCCGACCACCCAGTCGCGCCGGCCAAGGGCGGCTTTCGGGTGTTTGATCGGGTTATAATTGTTGGGCGCCTTGGGCAGCGCGGCCAGAAACGCGGCTTCGGCAATATCCAGCTGGTCCAGGGATTTGTTGAAATAGTTGAGCGCCGCCGCCGCCACGCCGTAGGAGCCGAAGCCCAGATATATCTCGTTAAGGTACAGCTCCAATATGCGCTGCTTGGAGAGCGCCCGCTCGATCCGGAAGGCCAGAATGGCTTCCTTGATTTTGCGCTCGAAGGTCACGTCGGCGGACAGCAGGAAATTCTTGGCCACCTGCTGGGTAATGGTCGAGGCGCCCACCAGGCGCTTGCCCGATGCGATATTCTTGATATTGGTGATCACCGCGCGGGCGACGCCTAAGGGGTCGATGCCTGGATGCAGAAAGAAGTTTTTGTCTTCCGCCGACAGGAAGGCCTGGCGCACCAATTTGGGCATGGCGGCAACCGGAATGAAGACCCGGCGCTGGCGCGCATATTCGGCCAGCAGACGGCCATCGCCGGCATGCACCCGGGTCATCACCGGCGGCTCGTAATCGGCAAGCTGGGTGTAATCGGGCAGGCCCTGGCCATAGCGGTAAAACAGAAACAATCCGCCGCCAACCGCCGCGAAGACGGCGATGAAAATCACGCTCATGAACAGGATGAAGGTGCGCAGCATATCGTGAGTTTCAGCTTTCTTAAGGACCGGGGCGTCGCCGGTTGCAATGGCCCCGCAATCTGGCGCCACAATGTGGCTGGATTATGGCTGGATCGCCGCCGAAGTTTACCCCAACGCGGATGCGGCGGAAACCCGCCAAGCGTGTCAATTTCCGGTGAGAATGGCCCGTGCACGGACTAAGCCGCCAAATACCATCCCCCCCACCCTAACC